>NZ_JBDKEE010000051.1:0-12239 GCF_051130085.1 Enterobacter sp. PTB | reverse complement strand
CTCTGCTGCGCGACCACTTCCAGCCCGCGCTGCTGGCGCGTTTTCAGACCGTGCTCTACCGCCCGCTCGGCGAGGCACCGCTTCGCACTATCGTGGCGATGAAGCTTGAGAAAGTCACGCAGCGTCTTACCCGCCACTACGGCATCACCACCACCCTTGATGACAGCCTGTATGACGCGCTGGCGGCGGCCTGCCTGCTGCCGGACACGGGGGCGCGTAATATCGACAGTCTGCTCAACCAGCAGATACTGCCGGTGCTGAGCCAGCAGCTGCTGCATCACCTTGCAGCCGGGCAGAAGCTGCAGCGCCTGACGCTCGGCTGGAACGATGAGGAAGGCGTCGTGATGGAATTTGACGCCAGGCCGTCAGGCATGACCCTGGAGAGCTGAACATGCACATCATTTTATTTCTGGTCATTGTCCTGGGGAGCGTTTTCCTGCTGCCGGAAGGCTGGATTGTGACGCTGGTGAAACACGGCGTCTCGCTGTCCGGCTCGGGGGAAATGGCGATACACCATCAGGATCTCACCGTCCTGCTGGTGAAAGCGCTGCTGAGCGGCGTGATGGCATATGTGCTTCTCCGGCTGTTCCGACGTTGATCTTTTATGCCCACCCACTCTGCCACATGCGGTGGCCCCGAATCTGACATGGAGCACACATGACTCTGACCAACACCCTGAACCGTTACCGGCTGAATATTGACAGTTGCCCCTCACCACTCGACGTGGAAGATTTTACCGGCGAAGAGAAGCTGAGCGGGACGTACCGCTACACCATCCATTTTACCAGCCCGGATAAGGATATCCCGGCAGACCAGATGTTACGCAAACCCGCCAGCCTGACCATGGCCGGTGGCATGCTGAAGCAACTGACGGAGCAAAAGCGGGTGCATGGCGTGGTGACGCAGTTTGAGCGCCTGACCAGCTCTGCAGACCAGGCAGAATACCGCATAACGCTGGAGCCAAAGCTGGTGCTGCTGGACCGACAGTTTCGGACCCACCGATTTTTTATCAACAAATCGGTGCCGGAAGTCGTCACACAGGTGCTGCAGGAGCACGGGCTGAAGAACTGGGAGTATGAATTTTCGCTCAGACGCGCCTGCCCTAAGCGTGAGCAAATCAACCAGTACCAGGAAAATGACCTGCAGTTCATTCAGCGCCTTCTGGCCGAAGTGGGTATTTTCTACTGGTTCACCCTGCAGCCGGACACGCAGACGGAGGTGGTCAACTTTGGCGACACCCAGTACGCCCTGGCGGCCCGTCATACCGTGATGCTGAGCAGCCCGTCGGGTATGAATGACAATGGGACCGAATCCGTATGGGGGCTGGGGCTGACCCACAACGTGGTGGAAGCGTCCGTTTCCACCAAAGATTATAACCACCGTGAGGCCCAGTTCCGTCTGGAATCGACTCCGGCGGACATGACGCGCGGCGATGGCGAGGGGGTAACTTACGGCGAGGTGTACCACTACAAACCCCGTCATCTGGTGCTGGGTGAGCGCATTAACGCCGAAACCGAAAGCGCCAACTTTTACGCCCGTCTGGACCATGAGCGTTTTCTGGCAAACCAGACGCATATCACCGGGACCAGCACCGATGCGGCTCTTTTGCCGGGGCAGGTGGTCACTATTAGCGGTGGCGATAACACGACGCTTCCTGAATTACTGCAGGGTGAAATCCTGCTGACCGTCACGGAATACCGCGCCAGCCGGAAAGAAGCCCTGCTGGTGAGCCTGCATGCGGTACCATACAGCGACACGGTCTGCTGGCGTCCTGCGTTGCTGCCGCGCCCACAGGTTACCGGGACGATGACCGCCTGGGTGACCAGTGCGAAACCCTATGATATTTATGCCTGGCAGGACGCATCCGGCCTCTACCGGGTGAAGTTTGATGCCGACATGGACGATAAAGACGCCGGGCTGGAGAGTATGCCGGTGCGTCTGGCGAAGCCCTACGGCGGGGACATGTACGGCTTCCACTTCCCGCTGATTCAGGGGACCGAAGTGGCGATTGGGTTTCATGAAGGCGACCCGGACCGCCCCTACATCGCCCATGTGATGCACAACTCCCGCTCGCGCGACCATGTGACCGACAAGAACGGTACACGCAACATCATCCGGACCGCCGGGCTGAACAAGCTGCGGATGGAGGACAAACGCGGTGAAGAGCATATCAAGCTCAGCACCGAGTACGGCGGCAAGACGCAACTGAACCTCGGACATAACGTTGACGCAAAACGCCAGCTACGTGGTGAAGGGGCTGAGCTGCGGACTGACAGACATGTCTCTGTGCGCGGTGGCGCTGGGGTCTTTATTACAGCCGACAGCCAACCTGCAGCTGGTGGCAAAATGCTGGAGATGGACAGTGCTATTGAACAACTCGAACAGGCGCTCGCACTGGCGAGAAGCCTGCAAACTGCCGCGAAAAATGCGAAAGCACTTCCTGCTGATCTTGATAGCCAGAACGCGTTGAAAAAATCACTGAATTACCTGAAAGCGCCGGGTATTTTGCTCCACGCTCCTGCGGGTATTGGCGTCCTGACTCCCAAAGCAATATGCATGGCTTCCGCGAATGAAAGTATTGCGCTGACTGCGGGGAAAAACACGGATATCACCACCGGACAATCATTTACCGTCGCCGCATCTGATGCCATCAGGATGCTTGCACAACAGCTTGGGATGCAACTTCTGGCTGCCAATGGAAAAGTGGATATTCAGGCGATGGGGGATGCGCTGAATGCCTCGGCACTGAAGGATGTCACTTTCAGTAGCGCCGAGGGAAATGTGACCATCAGTGCTCTCAAGGCAATTATTCTGGAGTGCGGCGACGCTTATATCAAACTGAGCGACGGTAAGATCGAGCTGGGATGTCCGGGGAATATTTTCCAGAAGGCTGCGAATGTTGAACAAACTGGCCCAGCCTCACTGAATGCGCCGCCGATAACGTTTCCGAAAGGCTATGGCGAAGCCTTTATGACCACAACAGGGGCCGGTGAAATACGCCCGTTTACCTCGTATCGCATCACTACTGCTGAAGGTGAAATATTTGAAGGGGTTTCTGATGCCGAAGGGAAAACCATGAATATTTTCACATCCATGCCATCACAGTTAAAAATAGATTATCCCCGAGATAATCCCGACGACATCCAGGAAGGGGACGTAAAATGACAACAGCCTTTACTTCGCTTAAACGTAAGTACCCGAAAGCCCCGGCAAAAGATCAACTGCCCTACTGGGTTGACATCCTGCTGGTTGACGAACAGGGAGATGCGGTAGCCGGGATCCCATGGAAAGTGGAGAGCCATCACCCTACAGACGGAAGAATCGATCAATTCACCTTTTCTGGCAGCAGTGATGCTAAGGGGTTGATCCGAATAGATATGCCCCACGGACTGGAGCTTAAATTGACGTTATCTGCCGATCCTCTGGCAAAAGAGATGGAAAAGCGCGTATTGCGTCCGGGACGGGATGCTGAGATTGATTCAACCGTTCGCCAGCCTGCGGAAGACGATGGTTATGTCTGGCACTATGCCGTTTTGGGAGAGCTGTGCTCAGAACCACCTTCTTCGTTTACGTTAAATTCTGGTGAAGTCTGGCCCCCTTTCCATTTCCCAGCGGGCTCGTCATTTAAAGGCTTTACTCTCAGGACCAATGATCTTGAAAAACGTCATGTTATCGAGATTTGTCCGTTCAGAGCATGGGAACTGGTATTACATCATCAGAATGAATATTCAATAGCCAATGCGATTAATCTTGGCGCTAGTGCTTCTTTAGCTTACGCTAATGATAATGCTCTGGATATTGTTTCAATAACTCGTTTTTTCATTAACCAGTGCCAGAATCTTTCCCGTTTACCACAAGTTCACAAGAGTGGTGATACTTACAACGTATTGGTTCAGGATGTGCCCTTTACCGCTCGATATCATCCCCCTGTCTTTCTGGATACTTCTATCAATACTGATAATTCAGGGCAAACGACAAACCAGGATGACTCAACAAAACCTGATGGGGATACGCAGTTATTTTACGTGTATAACACGGATAAAGTCATTGTGTCATGGCGTGGAACAGCAAGCATTTATAATGCCGGAACCGATTTAGCCTTCAGCCCGATAGATGCAGAATCATGCAATCAACAAAAGACACAATGTTCAACGTTGATTCCAGTAGGGAAAGTTCATGACGGATTTTGGAGTGCTTATAGTAGAGTTGAGGTAAAATACAAGGAAGAAATTGAAGCATTAAAAGACTTGTTGGTAAATATGAAATTATTTATCTGTGGGCATAGTCTTGGCGGTGCTTTGGCATTGATCCATTCGGTTGTATTAAAAAACAACCAACCTCTTTTATACACTTATGGCATGCCACGAACTTTTACTCGCGATGCTATTGCCCAATTATCAGACATAGTGCATTTTCGGCATGTTAATGATAATGATCCGGTTCCTGCAGTACCGCCTGATGACAATCTTGATAATTATTTGTATAAACTGTGGGGGCCTATAGGAAAAACACTGGGGATGCTCTGGTCAATAGGTGAAGCTATCGTTAGCCCCGCCATTCAGTGGGGTGACTGTTTCTGGCATCATGGGAATCCTGTTGTCTTTCTTACGGCCACTCAGAGCCGGGAGTGGAAGTCGTTTAAAAATCCTGTCGGTGGCATCACACTGAAAAGATTACTCCCAATAAAGGTAAAGCTTTATCTGGTCCCAGCCCTGATTCAGCAGGAAATACAGGATGCAGGACAAAAACAAAAAGAATTCAATGCTTCGCTTACTCAGGAAAGCCTGCATAAAGTTTTCCCTCAAGGAGGTAACCCATCAAGGGGATTTGATATAACGTTTGGTGATCACTTTATGACTTCCTATATGCCTTATATCAGCAATAAACTGCTTCAGCTAATTGATGGTGAAGGACTTGTTGATAATAAAAACTTTACTGAGCATCTTTATAATCTGGATTTATTCAAAGAGCAGATGGAAATAAATAAAGATGAAATACCGGAAAAAGAGTTAGAAAGAAATGAGTTATTTCTTGATGTTGAAGATGTGCTAAATTTGTCGTTAAAAACAACATTGGCAATGCCACAGGGCAATGATTCATTGGTCCGGTTTACGTTGTATACTGAAGAGGTAATGGAAAATGCAAACTAAAAATGGATTGTTACTGTGTTTTTTATCATTAATTTCTGTCACTGGTTGCAGTAATACCATCGACAGAACGATGTCACCACCTTCAGATACAAAATGGGTAAATGTCGAGATTAAAAATCCATCACCTTACACACAACCATTTATTGGTGTCAGGTATATCTCAAAAGAATGTCTGAGGCAGCGTATCAGTGGCGCGGATGGTTCGGTTGTTACTGAGCCAAGTTACAATAACCCTCCAGTCTCACTTGTCAAAGGCAACGACGATCTCTGGCGAGCTAAAGTGGAAATGACGGGGGGAGGAAAATGTAAGTGGACTCTGAGCGCTTTAAAACTGGCGATTAAATACATCGATGCTACTCATCTTGGAAAAGATCTGGTTCCGGGTACATCGGTAGGGGTTGAAATTGCTTTCGATGATGATGCATCGAGGAATGGGCAATACTCCTTAACCCAGGGCGATTTAAATTTGTCACCAATATATTATCCTTATATACGAGAGAGACATGTATCTGAAGAAACAAAAAGCCTTTCACTTTTAGGTCGTAAAAATTTTTATTTATATAGGGTATTAAACCTTGGGTTTATTTCACTCCATCCTGTCATAAATGAAAAAAAAATAACCAAGTATATAGAGCCGGATAGAAAGGCCGATGGGCTTTATTCAAGAATAATATATCCAGATGGTAGCATCGCACCTAAAGAAACACTGTTTCCTGATTTTGATAAAATAGACAAGATGATAGTAAATTAAATAGTTGAGCTATGCTGGAGGTCCATAAAGTTAAGAGGTAATGGAAAATGCAAACTAAAAATGGATTGTTACTGTGCTTTTTGACATTAATCTCTGTCGCAGGTTGCAGTAATACCATCGACAGAACGATGTCACCACCCTCAGATACTAAATGGGTTAATGTCGTAATTAAAAACCCATCGCCTTACACACAACCATTTATTGGTGTCCGGTACATTTCTAAGGAATGTCTGAGGCAGCGTATCAGTGGCGCGGATGGTTCGGTTGTTACTGAGCCAAGTTACAATAACCCTCCAGTCTCACTTGTCAAAGGCAACGACGATCTCTGGCGAGCTAAAGTGGAAATGACGGGGGGAGGAAAATGTAAGTGGACTCTGAGCGCTTTAAAACTGGCGATTAAATACATCGATGCTACTCATCTTGGAAAAGATCTGGTTCCGGGTACATCGGTAGGGGTTGAAATTGCTTTCGATGATGATGCATCGAGGAATGGACAATACTCCTTAACCCAGGGTAACTTAAATTTATCACCAATATATTACCCTTACATACATGAGATGAAACTAAATAAAAAAGAAAACACGCTATCATTGTTCGGTGAAAAGGATTTTATGTTACTCCGCGCTTATCATGTTGATAAAATAAACTATTCTCCAAGTGTAGTTGAAAGCAAAATCACGAGATTTATTGGCATTGAAAAAAAATAGAAGGTATTTACCCAAAAATCATATATCCAGATGGCAGCATCGCGCCTGAAAAAACACTTTTCCCTGATTTCGATAAAGTAGACAAGATGATAGTTAAGTAAATCCGCCAAAAAAATTCAGTTAAATGAGGTATTCAGCATGTCTAAAAAAGGTGTCGTCGTCCTGGGCGACAAAATGAATCATGGCGGTGAAGTAAAGTCAGCTTCTGCAAATTTCTCAGTTAATGGCAAGAAAGTTGCATTAGTGGGAGACAAGGTTCACTGCAAAAAGCACGGTAATAATCATATCGTTGAAGGTGCATCACAACGAACCTGCAATGGGCAACCAGTCGTTGTTGATGGTTGTAAATGTCATTGTGGTTGTGTCGTTATCTCCAGCGCAACAAACAGTACGATAGGATAATCAATGGGCTGGAACAGGGCTAAAGCCATTACCACCGAACTATCTGCTCCGCCTTCCATGATGCTCTGGTTGTTGACTGGTGCCCTGATGGCGATCATCGGGGGGATGCTGTTTATTCTCAGGGCATCCGGTGCGGTGAAAGTATTGTCGGAGTGTAATATCTGGCTGCTTTCACTCGCGCCACTCGGAGGCTGGTGGCTGTTGTTTTGCCTGCGGGGATGGCTTTGGGGACGGGAAGTGGACGAACATCAGTTTCTGCAAAAAGAGGCTGATTTAGAGCAAAAACAATGGGAAGAATGGGCCGGTAGACATCTTGCAATTCTTGGCACTGCTCTTCTGTTACCGGATGGTATTACGGCGGAATCCGTCCTTAGTTCGGCTGTAGACAAACTCCCTTCCCGGGCAACATTAACCCGGCGGATCTCGGGTGTAAATGAGCCGATGAAAGTTTGTCTGGTTGGCATTCAGCCCGCTTTATCAGCATTGCCTGGCCGCCTTCCACTAAGAGTCACTATTGTGACGGACTTACCTGCCGATGAACAGGTCAAAAAGTTTACGGCTATCTGGTTAACACTGTTTCCGGCCCGGGCAGTTCCCGAAGACATCACCGCCACGAGATCGTTGTCCATGAACTATGTGGAAGAGCGACTGAAACAACCCGTTTTGACGGTTGATCTGATTCTGATTGTCCAAGCAAGGGGCGGTGATGAGTACTCCGACGCTATATCTGCCATATTAATGACCAGCGATGACGTGGCTCAAAAATATCAGCTTCCGCATTCCGCTCGCCTGTTACGTCCGATGCCTCTGGATATGGCAGTGCCTGACCAGGACATCGCTCTTTTTCTGGATACGCAGACGATTGCCACTCATACGGCACGGGTGTACGGAGATGCAAAACGCTGGGAAGGTATAACCGCATCACTGCTCACACTGGGAGGTGAACGTGGAGCAGTATGGCAATCGACAGAAATAACGATGCTGGAAAAAATGGCGGGTATTCCTGGCCCGGCGGCTCCCTGGTTGTTAACGGCACTGGTTGCCGAACTGGTTAGCCTGACCCCTGTGGCATATCTAGCGCTTTGCTCATCCGGGGATGAGCAATTTATCAGTACCGTTACACCGGGAAGTGAAGATGAATTCATCGGGTAGTTTATTTGGTCGCGTTGGTCTTTTGGGCCTGATCCTGACGGGGATCGTCATTCTTGGATGGCTGATAGTTCATTACGGTACCTTTGTGGGCATTGATACGCCAGTCGAGAAGATACTGACTTTGCTCATTATTTGTCTTACGCTGGTTTTTATTCGCTTTTTACCTGCGATCGGCAAAAGCATTCGTGAAACAATTCACCGCCGGGGAGCTCAGCAGGAAAGCCGCTCGCCGGAAGGTGTTGAACGTCTTGCTCAAACCCCGCCTTGTAATGTCACCATCAGCGAAATCCGCGAAACCCTGCGTAACCATTATGGTCGCTTCTGGTCCCGTAAGATCCGCATTCTGCTGGTTACCGGTACGCCTGCAGATGTTGAGCTACTGACCCCCGGACTGACGGAGCAATACTGGCAGGAAGACCGTGGCACCTTACTGTTGTGGGGCGGCGATCCGTTGCGGCCGGTGGATGCTGTCTGGTTACGGGCACTGCGTCAACTGCGCCGTATTCCGGCTGATGGGCTGGTATGGGTGACAGCCTCGCTGGGATCCGCTGACGAAGATGCCATGGACCAACTGGGACGTGCGTTTCGCGAGGTATACAGCCAGCTCGCGCGCCGTCTGCCGCTGTACGTCTGGTCTCTGGATACGGCTTGCGCTGCGCAGACCGGTCGTACCACCCAGCCGGTGGGCTGTCTGCTGCCCGCAGGCTGTCGCCCGGAGGCGCTGAATGGTCACCTGCAGGCGCTGGTGCCTGAACTTATCCGTATGGGCGTTCAGCAGATATGCCTTGATACGGAACACCATTTTCTGCTCTCGCTGGCGGACCGCCTGTCGGCCCGTCCCGAGTCCGTCAGCAAACCCCTGGCACCGTGGCTGAATCCGCACCGTCCCCTGCCGCTGGCGGGCGTGATGTTCAGCGAGCCCTCCGTCGGCGCTGAGCGCAGCGTGAAGCACCACTGGGCGAGAGATGCCCGCTGGGATGCACTGCCGGAGCGTGTTCGCGAGTTACCGTCAGGATTGCGGCCTGTCAGTCCCGGTGGCAGCCGGATGCCGCTGGTGGCGGTATCTGCTGCGGTGCTGATGGCGCTGTGCGGTATCGCGATGGCGGTTTCCTTTATGGCTAACCGCGCACTGGTTTCCTCCGCGCAACAGCAGGTAAAGGCGGCGCTGAACACGCACCGCACTCTGACGAACCGGCTGCAGGCGCTGATGTCGCTGCAGAAGACGTTAGCCCGGCTGGAATACCGCGAGGCCCACGGTGCGCCCTGGTATCTGCATGCCGGTCTGAACCAGAATAACGCGTTGCTGAATGCGACATTTCCCCGCTACGCGCAGAGTGCGCTGCCGCTGCTTCGGGATGCGGCGGCTGAACATCTGCGTTCGCAGCTACAGGCTTTTGTGCAGCTGCCGCCGGACAGCCCGAAGCGGGCTCGCCTGGCAAAAGCCAGCTATAACCAGCTGAAGCTCTGGCTGATGCTGAATCGTCCCGACAAAATGGACCCGGCCTGGTTTCGCGACACGCTGATGCAGGACTGGCCGACGCGACCGGGCACTGAGCCGGGTGAATGGCAGGGAGACGGGCCAGCGCTGCTGGCCTTTTATGCTGCCGCCCTGCCGTCGCACCCGCAGTGGAAGCTGAAGAATGATGATGACCTGGTCAGCGCCACACGTGGGCTGCTGGTCCGACTGACGGGGATGCGCAACAGCGAGTCGGGGCTTTACCAGAAGGTGCTGCAGCAGGTGTCACACCTCTATGCCGATATGCGCCTGGAGGACATGGCCGGTGAGACGGATATTGCCCGTCTCTACACCACAAAAGAGGTGGTGCCGGGGATGTTCACCCGTCAGGCCTGGGAGAACGCGGTACAGCCTGCAATTGATAAGGTGGTGAAAGCGCGTCGTGACGAAATCGACTGGGTGCTGAGCGACAGTCAGACGTCCGCCTCGCAGCAGGCCTCCCCGGAGGCGCTGAAAAAACAGCTGACCGACCGCTACTTTGCCGACTTCAGCGGGGCCTGGCTTTCGTTTCTCAACAGCATCCGCCTGCAGCCCACACCGACGCTCTCCGATGTTATCGACCAGTTAACCCTGATGGCGGACGTGCGCCAGTCGCCGCTGATTGCGCTGATGAACACCCTGAACGTGCAGGGGCATACCGGCGAGACGGGAGAAGCCATCACCGATTCGCTGGTGAAATCGGCGAAGAATCTGCTGTCCCGTGATAACGCCCCGGCGATTGACCAGACTGCCGTCCCCCACGGCCCGCTGGATGAGACCTTCGGCCCGGTGCTGGCGCTGACGGGCAAACAGACCGACGGCAACAGCGACAGCAGCCTGAGCCTGCAGACCTTTCTCACCCGGGTCACCCAGGTGCGTCTGCATCTGCAGCAGGTGACCGACGCCACGGACCCGCAGTCCATGACGCAGGCGCTGGCACAGAGCGTGTTTCAGGGGAAGGGCGTGGATTTAACCGACACCCAAAATTACGGCAACCTGGTGGCAGCAGAGCTGGGACAGGAGTGGCGCAGCTTCGGGCAGACCGTGTTTGTTCGCCCGCTGGCACAGTCCTGGCAGCAGGTGCTGACGCCCGCCGCTGAGAGTCTTAACACGCAGTGGCAGACATCGGTGATGAACGACTGGAACCGCGCGTTTGGCGGGCGCTATCCGTTTCAGGATACCGACAGCGAGGCGTCACTGACGCTGCTGGCGAAATACCTGAGCACCACAGGGCGGCTGAACACCTTTCTGAAAACCAGCCTGAACGGGGTGCTGCATCAGGAAGGCAGCCGCTGGGTGCCGGATGCGCTCAACGGCCAGGGGCTGACCTTTAACCCCGCGTTTCTGAACGCCATTAACACCCTGAGCCATATCTCTGACGTGGCATTCACCACCGACGCGGCCCGCCTGCAGTTTGACCTGCGTCCGGGCACCGCTGCCGGGGTGATGGAGACCGACTTTCGTACCGACGGACAGACGCTCACGTATGCCAATCAGATGCCGGAATGGCAGCATTTCACCTGGCCCGGTGACACGACCTCGCCGGGCGCCTCGTTAAGCTGGATGAGCGTCCAGGCCGGTACCCGCGCCTATGCGGAGCTGCCGGGAGAGTGGGGGCTGATTCGTCTGCTGGAGAAAGCGGAAGTGCATGGATATCCCGGTCTCAACAGCAGCTACCGCCTGCGCTGGAATGCTCCGGACGGTCGGTCGCTGAACTACACCCTGCGCACCCAGGATGCAGAAGGCCCGCTGGCCCTGCTGAAGCTGCGGCACTTTACCCTGCCGGATTCAATATTCCTGGTGAAAGGCGCACATGCGAACCATGCCGCTGCAAGCGAACCAACGGAGGATATGGACTGATGGCAACGCTGAATACCCTGTTGACGGCCTGTCAGGCGGAACGGGAGCCCCTGCTGGAGCTGACGCAACAGCGCCTGGCACTGTGGGATAACTGGCTGCAGCTGGTATCAGAGGGTGCCCCCTGTGGCGAAGACCCCGGCTATGACGATGATTTTCAGCGACTGCGTGAGGAGATGGACAGGCTGTCCGGCATCGATCCGGAGCAGATTTGTCGTCTGTGCGAAAAACTGCTGACCACCGTCACCAAAGATATTCGCGTGGCCGCCTGGTATGCCTGGGCAAGGCTTGCGATGGACGGTGAAGCCGGTCTGGCTGACGGTCTGGAACTGCTGGCGGCCCTCCTGCAGCGTTTTGGTTCGCAGCTTCACCCGCAGCGTGAACGTCCCCGCACGGCGGCGCTGGACTGGCTGGCCGGTACGCGGATGCTGGACAGTCTGGCGCTGTACCCGGAAGTGTCGGTGGACGATTCACGGCGTATCGCCGGGGCGTTGCTGGTCATCGGGCAGGCAACCACTGCTGAAGACGGCGAGCCCCGGATACAGGCCGGTGCGCTGTATGCGGCGCTGGAATCCCGGCTGATGACCTCCGGTGGGGCAGATACCGTGATACCGCAGAACTCTGCCAGTAATGCGCCAGGCATATCCGCAACGACCCCGCATGCCTCACCCAGGGAAAGATCACGTAACGAGTGTTTTTTGAACAATTGGTCGTATATTTATCAA
>NZ_JBDKEE010000050.1:0-12839 GCF_051130085.1 Enterobacter sp. PTB | reverse complement strand
TGTGGGGATTTGTGCCGCTTTCAGTGCTGAGTCGCTGTCTGTTAACCGTACTGGCACTGATGGTGGGCATGGGATGGGCGTTTCGTCACAGACGGGCACAAGGGACTGCCGTGCCTGATGATGAGTTCGCCGGTATTGATGTACATGGTCCGGTGGTGCTGGTCTGCGGCGACGGGGTGGAAGCGATGTTCGCCGGGCAGTCGCTTCGCAGAACGTCCGGCGGGTGCTGGTTGCTCTGCGGGGAGCCGGGGGCACTGTCCGCTCAGGTTACTCGTCTGCTCAGACACTTGCCAGCACTGGCGGGGCAGTTATCGGTAGTGTACTGCTGCAAGCCGGACAGTCAGGAGGATGAGGTGGCCCTGCGGCTGTCGCTGAAAATCCTGCGCCAGCAGATTAAGCGGATAAAGGATGCGCACACGGTTTTGCTGCCGGTGGTGTTGCAGTGCCGCTTCGCCGGACCCGATACGCCCTGGTTTATGGTTCAGGGGACGGAGGTGAATGCCTGTGCAGATGACGGCGAGGTGTATGCCTCCAGTGAATGGCAGAAGCAGGATAATCACATGGGTTGTATCCCGCTGTTGTCGCAGGCGATGGGATTTTGCCGGGACATCCTGCTCAGTGAGCTGACGCGTCCTGATGACTATTTTCCTGTGGTATCGCCCCTGGCGGTAGTGCTTCGTCTGAACACGCAGCAGGCTGAAGACACCTCGCTCTGGCAGCGCTGGCTGATACGTGTGGCGGCAGTACGTTACCGCCCCACCTCAGTGTCTGTCGGTGAGGCCATGACATTCGTGGATGCGCTGTTGCCGGTGCTTGCCCGTGCATCATCACCGGTCGGTCATTCGGTTGCCGCGCGTTATACGCTGGCTTTTCTGACGGGCTGCCTGCTGGCTGCTCTGGCATTTTCCACCGTTAACAACGCTCAGTTGATTAACAGCTCCCGGGATGTGCTCGCCCGGTGGCGTGTACAACCCCCAGCCAGCCAGTCGCAGGTGTTACCTGCCGTGACGCAGCGCAGGTTGCTGCTTGAACGCTGGCAGCGCCAGGGTGCACCGCTTCGCTACGGGCTGGGCCTGTATACCGGAGAGCCGCTGCTGCTGGCGCTGCAGCAGGTGGCGGATGGTGTGGTACCTGTTATGCCACAGGCTGCGCAGGAGCCTCCCCGGACACCGGCCACGCCAGCGCAAACGATACGTCTGGACAGCCTGTCGCTGTTTGCACCTGGACAATCAACGCTCAGACCCGGTTCAACAAAAGTGCTGGTGAATGCGCTGGTCGGTATTAAAGCGAAACCCGGCTGGCTGATTGTGGTGAGCGGGCATACCGACAACACCGGCAGCCCACGGCTTAATCAGACGCTGTCCCTGAAACGCGCGGAAGCGGTGCGCGACTGGATGCGCGACACCGGCGGCGTGCCGGAAAGCTGTTTTGCGGTGCAGGGCTACGGGGCAACGCGTCCCCTGCAGACCAATGACACGACGGCGGGCCGGGCGGCCAACCGTCGGGTTGAAATCCGTCTGGTACCGCAGGCCGACGCCTGCCGGATACCGGACACTCACCCTGCGTCACCAGGCTCTGGTGGCGCTTCTCAACATCAATAAGTAAAGGAATCAACAGTATGGCAATTCCGGTTTATCTGTGGCTGAAGGACGACGGCGGTGCGGACATCAAGGGCTCCGTGGACGTGAAGGACCGTGAGGGCAGCGTTGAGGTGGTGGCGCAGGAGCATAACCTGTACATCCCGACCGATAACAACACCGGCAAGCTGACCGGCACCCGTATCCACACGCCGTTCCTGTTCACCAAGGAAATCGACTCCTCCAGCCCGTACCTGTACAAGGCGGTGACCACCGGTCAGACCCTGAAGTCTGCGGAGTTCAAGTGGTACAAAATCAACGACGCGGGCCAGGAGGTGGAGTACTTCAACACCACGCTTGAGAACGTGAAGGTGGTGAAGGTGAACCCGGTGATGCACGACATCAAGGACCCGGCCAAAGAGAAGCACAACCACCTGGAGCAGCTTGAGCTGCGCTACGAAAAAATCACCTGGACCTACAAGGACGGCAACATCATTCATTCCGATGCCTGGAACGAACGCGCCACCGCGTAACACATCAGCAGACGGGGTTATCCCTGTCTGCTTTTTTTGCTGAGCGCCTGTCTGCGCGGACGCTCTGCAAAAAACACCACAATCCGGACCTCTGACCTGATGCGCTCTGGTCTCCTGAACACCAGGAAACAGCGAGGGGCGGTAGCGTGCCTGACGGTCACCGACACTGAGAAAAATAACATGGAAAATCCTGCCGTACTGCTGCGTCGCCTCAATCCGTTCTGCGCCCGGGCGCTGGAGGATGCGGCCACCCTGTGCCAGACCCGCGCCCATGCGGAAATCCACCCCGAGCACTGGCTGCTCAAACTGCTGGAGCAGGGCGAAGGCGACCTCACCGTGCTGGCCCGCCGCTATGAGTGGGACATGGACACCGTCTGGCAGGACCTGCTGACGTATCTGGACCGTCTGCCCCGGTCGGTGAAAAGCCGCCCGCAGCTGTCCGCGCAGTTTAATGAACTGCTGCGCCAGGCGTGGCTGTGTGCGTCGCTGGCGGGCGAAGCGCAGATACGTAGTATCCACCTGCTGATGGCCTTTCGCAGCCATCCGTCGCTGCTGCTCTGTGACGGCCTCTGGCCGCTGCTGTCCCTGACCGCCGGGCAGATAACGCAGCTGCGCCCGCTGCTGGATGTGCAGTCGGATGAACGCCCGGAAGTGCAGACACAGGAATCAGCTCTGATGGCGGGTGACAGTAGCGATACCGGCAACGGCAATGTGGAATTCGTGGGGCGACCTGTGGGTGCGGATGTCCCCGCAATAAAGGAAGGAAAACCCACCACCGCCCTGCTGGCGGTCCTTGACCGCTTCACCACCGACGTGACCGCAAAAGCCCGTGACGGCAAAATCGACCCGGTGTTTGGTCGCGACAATGAAATCCGCCAGATGGTGGACATTCTCTCCCGTCGGCGCAAGAACAACCCGATTCTGGTGGGGGAGCCGGGCGTGGGTAAAACCGCGCTGGTGGAAGGGCTGGCGCTGCGGATTGCCGAAGGTAACGTTCCGGAATCCCTCAAACCGGTTATCCTGCGCACCCTTGACCTCGGTCTGCTGCAGGCCGGGGCCGGTGTTAAAGGCGAGTTCGAGCAGCGGCTCAAAAACATCATCGACGCGGTGCAGCAGTCACCTCTCCCGGTGCTGCTGTTTATCGATGAAGCCCACACCATCATTGGCGCAGGCAATCAGGCGGGTGGTGCCGATGCGGCCAACCTGCTGAAACCGGCGCTGGCCCGGGGCGAGCTGCGCACCATTGCGGCCACTACCTGGAGCGAGTACAAGCAGTATTTTGAACGCGACGCCGCGCTGGAGCGCCGTTTTCAGATGGTGAAAGTTGACGAGCCGGATGACGACACCGCCTGCCTGATGCTCAGGGGTCTCAAGTCCCGCTACGCGGAGCACCACGGCGTGCATATCAGCGATGAGGCGGTCCGTGCCGCTGTGACGCTCTCGCGCCGCTACCTCACCGGACGCCAGCTGCCGGACAAGGCGGTGGACCTGCTGGATACCGCCGCCGCCCGCGTGCGCATGAGTCTGGATACGGTCCCGGAAGCCCTCACCCGGCTGGCGGCGCAGGAGAATGCCCTGGTGCTGGAAGAAGAGGCCCTGCTGGAAGACCAGGCGGTGGGTCAGTCAGTATCCGATACCCGGTTAGCGGAGATTGCGCAGCAGACCCGCCAGCTCACCGTCGAACAGCAGCGTCTGGAAGACCGCTACAACCAGGAGAAAACGCTGGTCACGCAGCTGCTGGAAAGCCGCAACGCTCCCGAATCACAACCACAGACTGCAGAACTGCAGCAGCAGTTGCAGCAACTTCAGCAGAACAGCCCGCTGCTGTGCCCGGATGTCGATGTACGGATGGTGGCGGAGGTTATTGCCGACTGGACCGGCGTGCCGCTCTCCTCATTAATGAAAGACGAACAGATGGAGCTGCTGCATCTGGAAGCCCTGTTACAGCAGCGCGTGGTGGGTCAGGACACCGCGCTCACCGCCATCGCACAGCGCCTGCGGGCGTCAAAAACCGGACTGACGCCGGAGAACGGTCCGCAGGGCGTGTTCCTGCTGGCAGGCCCCAGCGGCACCGGCAAAACCGAAACCGCCCACGCGCTGGCGGACGCGCTGTACGGCGGGGAGAAGTCGCTGATTACCATCAACCTCTCGGAATACCAGGAGCCGCACACCGTCTCGCAGCTCAAGGGCTCACCGCCGGGCTACGTCGGCTACGGACAGGGCGGCATTCTCACCGAAGCGGTACGCAAACGTCCTTACAGCGTGGTGCTGCTCGACGAGGTGGAAAAAGCCCACAGGGATGTGATGAACCTGTTCTACCAGGTCTATGACCGGGGCTTTATGCGCGACGGCGAGGGGCGGGAAATTGATTTTCGTAACACCGTGATTCTGATGACCTCGAACCTCGGCAGCGACCACATCATGCAGCAGCTTACAGAAAACCCGCTGACCACAGACGGCGAACTTCACGAACTTGTCAGACCTCTGCTGCGCGACCACTTCCAGCCCGCGCTGCTGGCGCGTTTTCAGACCGTGCTGTACCGCCCGCTCGGCGAAGCACCGCTTCGCACCATCGTGGCGATGAAGCTTGAGAAAGTCACCCAGCGACTCACCCGCCACTACGGCATCACCACCACCCTCGATGACAGCCTGTCTGACGCGCTGGCGGCGGCCTGCCTGCTGCCGGACACCGGGGCGCGTAATATCGACAGCCTGCTCAATCAGCAGATACTGCCGGTGCTGAGCCAGCAGCTGCTGCATCACCTCGCCGCCGGACAGAAGCCGCAAAACCTGACGCTCAGCTGGCACGATGAGGAAGGCATCGTGATGGAGTTTGTGGCCCCGGAAAAGGCGGTGAACCATGAGTGAGATACTGACCGGTCTGGCGGACCTGGCCGTTCAGACGCTTATCAGACAGTCCCGTTACCGTCTGGACGTGCATGAATGCCCGCATTTTCTGGATGTGCTGTCGTTCAGGGCCGAAGAATCCCTCAGCTCACCCTGGCATTATCATATCCGGGTGACCTGCGGGGCGGCGGATATCGCCTGTGATGCGCTGTTGCTGAAATTTGCGTCATTTACGTTTCAGGTGCCGGATTTTAACGGCAGGGCCGCCACCCCCCTGCGTACCCTGCACGGCGTGGTGCAGTCCTTCAGACGACTTTCCACCTCGGCGGATGAAACGACGTACCAGCTCACCCTGGTGCCGCGCATTGCGCTGCTGCAGTTCACCCGCCAGAGTGCCATTTACCAGAATGTTACCGTGCCGGAGCTGGTGGAGCAGATACTGCGCTCGCACGGTCTGGAAGGCCCTGATTTTGAGTTCAGCCTGACGCGGGACTACCCGGTACGCGAACTCATCACCCAGTGGCAGGAGACGGACCTGGCGTTTGTGCAGCGCATTTTGTCGGAGGTCGGGATTTTCTGGCGCACGGAGATGGATGAGAAACGCCAGATGGATGTTGTGGTGTTCATGGATACCCAGGCGCAGTATCTGTTCGGGACCCGGCTACCGCTACGTGCTCCTTCGGGGACCAGCGATAACGGTCAGGCAAGCATCTGGGCTGTCCGCACCTCGCATCAGGTGGTGAGCAACCGAGTCACCACCCGGGACTACAACTACCGGCAGGCGCAGGTACCTCAGGACAGCACGGAAAGCCTCAGCGGTGACGATGGCGTAACGACAGGGGATGTGTATCACTACGCGGAACCTTTTCTGTCGGCAGGGGATGCGGCTACCCCGGAGGCCGGGGCGTTTTATGCCCGGCTGCGCCATGAGCGTCTCCTGAACGCACAGCATCAGGTTACCGGGCGTTCGACCAGCCCGCAACTGCTACCCGGCCAGGTGCTGGAGAGCGACGTTTCCCTGCCGGAGAGCCTGAAAGAGGGGATGGTCATCACCCGTATTCGCAGTCGTGGCTCCCGGCGCAGCAGCTTTATTCTGGATTTTGATGCCATTCCCTACAGTGAAACGGTTTGTTTTCGTCCTGCTCTGGTCGTCCGTCCTGTGGTTGCCGGAACGCTGGTGGCGCGTGTGGAAAGTGAGACCTCGGGCGACAGCTATGCCTGGCTGGACCTCCAGGGGCGCTATCGCGTCCGGCTCAACGTGGACCGCAGCGACAGCGGTGCCGCAGAAGCGTACCTCTGGCTGCGGCTCGCGAAGCCGTACGCCGGATATGAATACGGCTGGCATGCCCCGCTGCTGGACGGTACGGAAGTGGCGGTCGCCTTTGATGCAGGCGACCCGGACCGGCCTTATATTGCCAGCGCCCTGCATGATTCAGAGCATCCGGACCCGGTGACACAGGACAACCATACCCGTAACGTGCTGCGTACCCCGTCCAACAACAAACTGCGTCTGGAGGACCAGCAGGCGCAGGAGCATATCAAGCTGGCGACGGAATACGGCAAGAGCCAGCTGAATATGGGGCATCTGGTCAACGCTGAGCGACAGGTCCGGGGGACCGGCTTTGAGCTGCGCACCGACGAGTACGGTGCCCTTCGTGCGGCGCGTGGACTGTTTCTGAGCGCTGACGAGCAGCCGAAAGCGCAGGGCCAGGTGCTGGAGATGAGCGCGGCGGTCAGCCAGATAACGCAGGCGAATAATGAAATGCAGGCGCTGCATGACGCAGCGCAGGCGGCCCAGGCGCTGACCTGTGATATCCGGGCCCAGAGGGCGCTGCTTGATGAGCGGCTCAAACAGCTGCAGTCTGCAGTACTGCTGGCGAGCGCCCCCCGTGGCGTAGCCTTCACCTCGGGTGAGCATGTACAACTGACGGCCAGCCAGAACGTGATGGTCAACGCCGGTCAGCACCTTGACCTCGGGGCGATGAAAAACGTCTCGGTGGCGGCAGAGATGTCGCTGGGGCTTTTTGCGCATAAAGAAGGTATGAAACTGATTGCCGGTCAGGGGGATATCGCCATCCAGGCCCAGCACAATACGATGGCGCTCAGTGCGGAGAAGCAGGTCACCATCACCAGTACAGAGGATGAAATCATCATCAGTACGCCGAAAACGCTGACGCTGAACGGTGGCGGCTCTTACCTGAAGCTGAGCGAGAATGGCATTGAGCATGGCTCAGAAGGGAAGATGATCATGAAGGTGGCTGAGTATCTGGTTCCTGGCTCGGGAGCGAGCCTTTCCGCAGATATCTCAGAGTTCGGCGTATCTACGCTGACGGAAGTGAAGCATATCGACAGCAAGTCATTTCACGACTGACGGAGGGTGGGGGCGTCATCTTTTAGTGGGCAGATAACGTGACTCAACAAAGAATCAGGAAACCAGCAGGATAAAACGAATCCCATTTTAAATTAGTAAATGCTGATGCAGAGCGAATGTTAGTGATTTATTAAAATAAGGCACCGGTGTTATATCATGAAAAATTATACAAAAATATTTTTGATACTCTTTATATTTTCTCTGAGTTTACGTGTTTCTTTCGGGGGGGGGCTCAACTCAGTTGAGACATTCAGGTCTCCTGAAGATGTTGTAATTGCGTTTTATACTGATTACCTGAGTGCATTTAACAATCCAGACGCCAGTGCAAGTATTGAGCAATCACAAAATGCTATTGATAAATACACATCCAGACATTTACAAAATGAACGGGACTCCGATGATTCAGGTGGGGACTATTTTATAGCTGCACAGGATATTTGCACTGACTGGATCAAGAATTTAAAAACTGAGAAATTAAACATCAATGACGACTCTGCTAACCTTGAGCTCACTCTTGGTGTTAATAATAGTGAGTCAAATTATGATGTCAGATTAAAACGAAAGGATGGTCGTTGGCTTATAGATTCCGTGAAATTTGAATCAAGAAAGTCAGAAACATGCAACCAGGATTAATGGTGAGTTAAATGTTTAATAAACTAAACGCCATTGCGGTGCTTAATACTAACGCGGAAATTATTGCAAGAAGTAATGCGGATCGCTATCGAAGAGGATTGGACTCTCATCTTAAGTATGGAAGATCTCAGTGTGCTCATTACGTCAAAGTAGCCTTGATTCAAGGTGGTTTGTCCGCAGGCAATTCAGAGATAAACTCAGCAAAAGACTATGGCCCATGGCTCATTGAAAATAATTTCGAACCTGTAGTAAACCCCACCACAGTTAAAAACGGTGGGGTTTACTCAATTTCAGGTCAACAAGCAGGGGATGTAGTTGTAATCCAGGCAGCACCAAACCATATGCATGGTCATATGGCGATGTTTGATGGTTCTAAATGGGTTTCTGATTTCGCTCAGGATAAAGGTTTTTATCCTGCTCAGGTATATCGTGATAATAATATTGCATATACACTTTATCGTTACACTGATGATGTCAATGAAAATCAAAGGGTTGCAGAACAGAAGATAAAAAATATAAATATTGTATGGCCGATCCCCTCCAACAGTAGGGGCGGAGAGTTTAAAAATAAGGAAGATATTCTTGAGCATTTGGCCGGAGAGCCTACGGGACTTTTTCTTGTCGGGCGTAGTGGGATGTGGCATCCCGGGATCCATATCACACAGGTCACGACCCCTTGGTGTGCGCTGAGCGGTAAAGCTGTCTCAGAGCACACTGATTTTCCTGTGGCGTACAAAGGGGAGCAGGCTGTGCGTTGTATGGCCGACGGAGAAGTCGTTGCCTACCGGATCTGCCAGGATTATCTATATATTCCATGGGAATCCGGGCCGCTATTGTTTTCCGGCTCATTTTTGCTGGTACGTCATTATATTCAGCCGGGAGAGACAGAAAAAAGCGGCCTGCATTTTTATACTCTCTATATGCATCTGGCCCCTTATTCGGCTTATGATGAACTGCAGGATAAACCCCTCTGGACCGTTCAGAATGCACTGTCGGTTTATCACCCTGACTGGCTCATGGTTGCGGCAAGCCATAACCCAGATTCAGTAAACAGTAGCTACCGGGCTGGAACGATCCCGAAAGGTGCCATTGTCGAATGGGATGAGTCTGACGACAGTCTACACGTGATGGGCTTCAACCAGCGCAAATACGGGCTGGTGACTTATCAGGGGCTGAATGAAGAAGCACAAAAAAACAATGTAAAAACATCGCTTAAAGCCGGGCAGCAGTACTGGATGCTGGTTGATAACCACAATATCGCTCCGGGGGCCGGTTCTGTGGTGCGGCCTGCATGGTGGCGTTCTTTGATGCCACCGGCGAAAGACAGCATGGTATTTGACCAGGTGGTATGTCCGGAGCCTTTCGCTATACACGCGGGTGATCCGGTTGGGCATCTGGGATATTATCAGTCGCCGAAAGATGGAAGCTATGTTTCGCGTTATCAGGTGCATATTGAGTGTTTCAGTATGGATGATAACCTGCCGCAGTTTCTCAACAATCCGGAAAAGGCCGGTGCTGAACATCCGCTGTGGCTGAAGTATTCACCGGATCTGGAGCTGTACAGCAAAAATATCCGGGCCGGAACGTTCGGGAAAGACGGCAGAGTGACCAACAGGGCCGGATTGCTGAAACTGAGCGACCTGAGAACAGAGACGGATACCACCACAAACCAGGAATACTGGCAGTTGCCCCCTGAAAATGGCTATGTTCCCAAAGGTCAGGCTCAGCCGGAATTATTATCTCAGTATGACCTGGGGAAACTGGGTTTCAGAACGGAAATTGTAGACCCTCCGAGTTTTGATTACCTTGATGGTAAAACCCAGCCAGTGGGGCTGGTGCGGCGTATTTTTGAATGGATGCTGGAAGTGGCTAAAAACGATCCGCGTCCCAGCCATGCAATGGCAAAACACGGTTACCAGTACCTGCTGAATAAGATTGACAGCGGGGAACCGTATTACTCTTCTGGAGAATACCTGCGGGCGATTCACCGACCGGACTACCAGGATGTTGTGCAAAAAGCGATAGTGAAGCATCCGAGCGACTGGTATCACAAAAAAGGCGATGCAATATGGCAGTCATTTCTGGAACCGTTAAAGAAAGAAGCACCGGAATGGAAGGCTTATAGTGAGGATTTTATCGACAAGATGGCATGGATGCAGGATGCGAGTAAGTTAAAACTGGGCCCATCGTTGTGGCATATGCATCCAATAATGTTTCTTGGCTATTTGAAGAGCCAGACGGTTTCCACGTACAGGAATTATACCCCTTCTGATGCTAAAGAGGCTTTAAGGGCCATTTATATAGAACATGGCTATAATATGGCTAAAATAATAGAGCAGCTTTATCGGGATGAAACTGGTCACTTCCAATCGACGCAGTATAAACGATGTGGTGCGGGTGGCATGGAGGTATCAGGTAGAAATCCTCAACCACCAGGATATGGTTGGAATGACTCACTATTTTCATTACATCCAGAATATACACCTATTGGAATTTGGTGGGCTTTTGAAAACAAAGGGTTAAGTGGTCAGGGTGGGAATCAGCAAGTAACAAGCAGGAAAAAAGGTTATATAATCTTCCCATCAGTTTTAGCTGCAATGGAGTATAAAATTGATTATATAAACAGAAATGGTGGTAATTGGGCGCGCTGGCACTCACTAGATCCTTCAGTACAAGAACATTATAGAACTGCAATTTCTAAAATGAGGCACCCATTTATCGATGAAATCAATAAAGAGGATAAATGAAAATTCATATCAAAATAATAATTCCATTGCTTTCCTTGCTTCCTTTGTCTGTCTCATATTCAGCAACTCCAGAACAATGTTATTCATACTTTACTGAGTTAGTGAGAAGTAGTAATTATCCATTCAATGACTGGGGTGTTAAACCGCGAAAAGTAAATTTAATAATTGATGAGGATGATAGTGAAATAATTAGAGCGAAACTAGAGGTTGATACTGATGGTACAGGAACAATAGGATGGATAGTGTTTGATAAGAGTAATGGCGAGTTACTTAACACGACTATCGATCCAGAAAAACCAATCAAACTAACTTATAATAGAGAATATGAGAAAGCTCAGAAATACTGTCTTTTAGGTGATGTTGTTTATCGGGTTAGAAGTAAGAAACGGGTGTATTTCTTTGATAAAAAAGACTCAGATATGAGACAAACTAAAACATTTATCATTAATGGAGATTATGTTCATATTTTAGGAATAGAAGGAGAGTATAGCAAAGTATCGTATCAAACAACATCAGGGCGTACAATCACGGGCTGGGTTGAATCAACCTTGTTGAGTCAAATCGATTTTAAAAACACCTGGTAAGCACAGGGTGAGACAATGAAATCTATTCGCATTTTTTTGATTTTTTAATAAGGAATTTACTCATGTTACCTATTATTCGTAAGGGTGATAAAACCACCCACGGTGGTGCGGTTCTCACTGGTTCAGAAACAATGAAATTTGGTGGGGTTGGTGTAGCCCGTAAAGGTGACAAAGTTTCCTGCCCGGTTAACGGTCATGGTCCCACCACGATTATTGAGGGTAACCCTGATTATCTTGATCATGGTGTTCCCGTGGCGTTTCACGGCCATAAATGCGGCTGTGGTTGTACACTGATTAGCTCCTTCTCCCTGGCAAAGGTGGGCTGAATATGCCTGTCTGGCTGGATGCTATTCCGGAGAAAGCGGCGAAGGTCCGGCGTCCAGACACCCGGCGTTGGCTGCTGTTTCTCGCATTTGTCATGCTGACTGGAATGATATTGACGTTCTGGCGATGGACGTCAGAACGTACAGGATTTGTTTTCTGGTTCGCCGCGCTGGGATTACCTTTTTGTTGCTGGGGCCTGATTTTTTCAGTCCGGCGTTTTGGTTACAAAGTTCAGCAGGTTGCCGCTGAGTCCCGAAATGTGGCACGTGAAGCGCTTATTGACCAGGAGATTCGTCGTGGACAACGCTGTGCCTGGATCCTCGCCACGCGTATCCAGCTCGCTGCCGGAAATAAACAAGGGCAGTTACTGTCTGCCATCAGCAAGGCTGCGCCCGTCGCGGAACTGTCACCATCACGGGGCAGTTCCGCACAGGTCAATTATGCCGCAATGGTTGATTTTCGACAGGATTTTCCGAAGGCGCTGGATGATGCGGTTAACAAACTGTCATCGAGTCTGGCTGGAGTGGTAAAACATCTTCCCCGGGGGATAGCCTGCTGGCTGTCGCTGGATTGTGACACTGACCTGGAGTCTGAGGTTAAGCCTCTTCTCATCAGTAAATTTTTGCAGGTGACCGGAAGCACTTTTCATCTTCTCTCTGAAAGAGGGGCAGCTGCGTTTGACTTCTGGCTGGATCAATGTCATGAGGTGCCGGGTATCCTTGTTGTTGTTACATTTTCTCTTCCGTCCATTCCCCGGGCGGGAGAGGCTGATGCTGTGACAATGATGGTGCTCTGCAACCGCAAATCGGTGGCATTTCCTGACGCACCTCGTCTCCACAGACCTGAAAAAGGTCGTAATACTACCCTCGTGAAAACCCTGAACAGAGCCCTGCTGTGGGCCGGAATTGATGCCTGCGCGTTACAGGCCGGGTGGAGTAGTGGCCCACTGCTGGAGACGGGAGCGAGCTGGAATACGGCCTGTGAAGAAAATGGACTGACATACAGCCTGTCAGAAAATAACGTTTGCTTCGATTCTATCCTGGGGTATTGCGGACAGGCGGCGCTGTGGGTTGCCGCAGGGCTGGCTGAAGCAGCTTGTGAAGCAAGTGGCCCTCAACTTATTGCTACCCAGCCAACAGCGGATATTGATGAGATTTGGGTCATGGTTATCACTAAAGAGAAAATGCATGAGGAACGGCAAGGGAATGTCTAAAGTAAAAGTG
>NZ_JBDKEE010000004.1:0-353200 GCF_051130085.1 Enterobacter sp. PTB | reverse complement strand
TATTCACACTCAACGGTGCCGGTAAAGTACTGCCTGCATTCGGCACACACGGCTGCGTCTCCAGAGCCAGCCTGTAATACCCATGGTGGGCTGTTTCTCTGCAGGTATTCAACCGGCGGTGCTGCTCTCCCCAACTCCCGAATTTAATAAGGAATTATTCCGATGAAAATTAAACAATGGCTTTTGCCTGTTCTGCTGGCCGTGTCAGCTCCCTTACTGGCAGCACAGCCTCAGCCAGACATCAAAGTGGAAACCTTTAACAAGGTCCATCCTGCCGGGACGCGTTATGTCACGGTGGTTGTGACCGCACGCGATGACGGCGTAATGGTGAAAAATATCGTGGTTAACCGGGGAAATTGTCGTATCGCCAACCAGAAATATCTGTACTCCAGCAATAAGGAAACCATTCTGCCCGCCACATTACGCTACGGGCAGTCAGTTGAGGTGAGTTTTTATAATAACTGCGTGGCTTCAGAAGTTGATGTCACCACCAGTAAAGGCGGGTGGCAATATACCTATCACTGAGCATACCCTGCCTGATTTACATATCCCCCCCTTCACGGGCTGCCCTCCCCGGCAGTCCGGAGACCCTACCCATGACATTACTGAAAATACTGGTCTCTGCGCTGGGCCAGGTGCTGACGTGGTGTGCCAGCAACAGGGCACAACAGTTTGTGGAAGACCACTTTCGCGCAGAAGGTTATGACGAAGACAGCATTTATATCGCCAGACAGGCCGCAACCCTGCTCGCTGGTGCCTTAATTGCGGCGCTGATGGAGCAGATACTGCAGATTATCGCCACACACTTAACCCACTGATGCCCTACTCACTGAGCGGGGCATTTTGTTTTATGACGCCAGTCAGGAGATGGCAATGCACAACACTGACGATATCCCAATACCGACCGGTCCCTTTACCCGCAGGCAGGCTGAGGTCATCGTGTCGGCGTATCAGAACGTGGCTATTGAAGACGACCAGGGGACGCATTTTCGGCTGGTCATCCGCGACAGCGAGGGGCAGTTGATCTGGCGGGCGTGGAATTTTGAAGCCAGCGCCGGGTATTGGCTTAACCGCTACCTGCTCAGCCACGGCATCCCCGGAGACTGACTCACCACGGGCCTCGCCCAAATACCCGCCACACCAACAGGCCATGTTCCCACAGGAGCATGGCTTTTTTGTTTATGCCGTTTTATCCACCATAAGGAATTAACCATGCGTTTAGCCAGCCGCTTCGGGCGGACAAACCAAATCCGCCGCGACCGCCCCTTAACCCGTGACGAACTGATGCAGTTCGTTCCCAGCGTCTTCAGTGAAGACAAACACACATCACGCTCAGACCGTTACAGCTATATACCGACTATTACTCTGCTGGAGAACCTGCAGCGTGAAGGTTTCGAACCCTTCTTCGCCTGCCAGTCGCGCGTTCGCGATCCTGAACGTCGGGAACACACCAAACACCTGCTGCGCCTGCGCCGGGCGGGTCAGATAAATGGCCAGCATGTGCCTGAAATCATTATTTTAAACAGCCACAATGGGGCGTCGAGTTTTCAGTTACTTCCAGGAATATTCAGAAGCGTATGCACCAACAGCCTCGTCTGCGGACAGTCCTTTGGCGAAATCAGAGTTCCGCACCGGGGCGATATTGTCGGGAAAGTGATTGAGGGGGCCTATGAAGTGCTCAGCGTCTTTGACAGGGTGGAAGAGAAGCGCGACGCCATGCAGTCGCTGCGGTTACCCCCACCGGCACAACACGCCCTGGCCGAAGCGGCGCTGACATATCGTTTTGGGGAAGAACACCAGCCGGTGACCGCTACGCAGATACTGACGCCACGACGGTATGAGGACCGCCAGGACGACCTGTGGACCATTTATAACCGCATTCAGGAATCGTTGTTGAAAGGCGGGATGAGCGGACGTACCGCACAGGGAAAACGTACCCACACCCGCGCGATTAACGGCATCGACGGCGACGTTAAGTTAAACAGGGCGTTGTGGGTGATGGCGGAAAGTCTGCTGGAGAGCATGAAGTAATGCCGCACATTCCCGATGGCGTGATTCAGGTGCCGCCATATCCGCTTTCACTGACCCACCGGACAGGCTGCCGCTCCGTCTCTGACGACGACCTGTGCGCCTGGTGCTCACATCTTCTCTACCGACCCGGTGAGCTCAGCCTGTGCAGCTTAAGTCTTCCCGAAGGCCTCTGGCCATCAAGTTGTGATGAGGATGGCTATGCGCACTCCTGCCCGTCATACCTGCTGAACCAGAACCCCCAACCCGATAAATAAACAAGGAAAACCACTATGACCGACATTATCAACCTGAACGATCCCCTCCCGCTACAGACACAACCTGCCGGTACCGGCTCTGCACCCGCGCTGACCGCCGCCCTCGTCCCGGACGAGCAGCGCGTGGCGTTCTGGCCTGAGCACTTCGGGCGCATACCGCAGTGGATAATCCTCGAACCGACCGTCTTCGCCTGGATGGACCGCTTCTGTGCTGACTACAACGGCGGCATCTGGAATTTTTATACGCTCAGCAACGGCGGTGCGTTTATGTCCCCGGAAGCTGACGACAATACTGATGAACAATGGTCCCTGTTCAACACAATGAACGGTAACGGTGATGAGCTCAGCAGCGAGGCCGCCGGGATTGCCGCCTGTCTGATGACTTACAGCCACCACGCCATGCGCACCGAATGCGACGCCATGACCGGACACTATTACCGCCTGCGGGACTACGCGCTCGGTCACCCCGAATGCAGCGCCATCATGCACATCATCGACTGAGGTCAGCCGCTATGGAACAACAGTTACCGCTGTTTGCCCGTGAATTAGCCCCGGCCGACCAGCAGACGGTCAGGAAAGCGTTAACCCTGCTGGAATGCCAGCTACGCGAACCCGGCGCGTCATTTACGTCCAGCAATGCCGTCCGCGACTGGCTGCGCCTGCAGCTCGCCTCACTGGAGCGCGAAGAATTTACCGCACTCTTTCTCGATAACCAGCACCGTCTGATAGCCCACGAAACGCTCTTCACCGGGACCATCAACCATACGCAGGTACATCCCCGGGAGGTGGTGAAAGCGGGGCTGAAGCATAACTGTGCCGCCGTCATTGTGGCGCACTGCCACCCGTCCGGGGTCGCCGAACCCAGCAATGCTGACCGTCAGGTCACTACGCGTCTTCAGCAGGCACTGGGACTGGTTGATATTCGTCTGCTGGACCATCTGGTGGTGGGCGGGATGGAGACCATCTCATTTGCAGAGCGAGGCTGGCTGTAGCACAGGAGGAAAGTCACCCGATGAAAATTATCAGCAAGCGCCAGGCAATGGCGATATACCGCCAGCATCCACAGTCCCGTCTGTTTCGCTTCTGTACCGGGCGTTATCAGTGGTCCGGCAGCGTCTGTCACTATGCCGGGCGAGAGGTGCAGGATATCCGGGGCGTGCTCGCGGTCTTCGCAGAACGCCGTCAGGGCCGCAACGGTCCGTATGTCGTGTTGCGCAGCGTTACCCTGAATTAATTCACATTTAAGGAAGACTAAAATTGTCGAATAACATACCGGCAGTAAACCACAATATCGCCGAACCCTGGTGGGGGCTCAAACGCAATATCACACCCTGTTTTGGCGCTCGCCTGGTGCAGGAGGGTAACCATCTGCATTACCTCGCTGACCGCGCCAGCATCATCGGGACCTTCAGCGAGGCGGATTTACGCCATCTGGACCAAGCGTTTCCGCTGCTGTTGAAGCAAATGGAACTGATGCTCACCAGCGGTGAACTCACTCCCCGTCATCAGCACAGTGTGACCCTTTATGCAAAAGGACTGGTGTGTGAGGCCGATAGCCTCGGCTCGCACGGGTACATCTATCTCGCAATTTACCCGACACCTGCAACAACCGAATAAACCTTCTTACTGCTTACCTTCGTTTTTACCCATCAACAAAGAGATCCAATGATGAGAATTTATCCTGTCTCCGCAAAACGGGCCGCTGCAATTGAGCGGTTATCGCCTGTGCCACCGATTGCCGTGTGGCAGCGCCTCCTGACATATCTGCTGGACCGTCACTACGGTCTGACACTTAACGATACGCCGTTTGGCGATGACGGCGTTATCCAGGAATGCATTGACGCCGGTGATTCGCTGGTTGACGCCCTGAACGAGGTGGTTGAAGACGACGAGCTGGAGCGCATTGATAATCGGGGAAAATCGTTCCTGTCCGTCTCTCCGCCACTCACACCCGCAGATATCCTGAGCGCCCAAAACGCTGTTGGTCTGGCAGGCAACAGCGCCACCCTCATTATCAGCGGTCAGTCGTAAGCCAGAAGCTGACTCTCCGCCATCACACCTTCGCCTCGTACAGTCAGGCGATCCGCCGCACCAGTATCCGTTGTCGTAACGGTTGGCGTTTTTCTATTAACGGAGTAAACCAATGCAAACCCAACCACGATCCCAAACGCGGGAGGCACCGACACACCCGTCCCCCGTGGAGATCTGGCAACGGCTTCTGAGCCACCTGCTGGACCGTCACTACGGTCTGACGTTAAACGACACGCCGTTTGGCAACGATGGCGTGATTCAGGCGCATATCGACGCCGGTATTTCACTGTGTGACGCCGTGAATTTTATCGTGGAAAAGTACGATCTGGTACGTACCGATCGCCGTGGTTTTAACACAGAAACACAGTCGCCGCTTCTCACCCGTATCGATATTCTCCGCGCCCGCAAAGCCGCCGGGCTGATGACCCGCAACAATTACAAAGTGGTGACCGATATCACCACCGGGAAATACAGAGAGGTGCAACCATGAAGCTATCCCTGACGGTAGAAGCCGATACCGTCACTATACTGGCCCTCAACCTGGGTCGGATCGCTGTAGATATTGACGGCATTGAACTGGCTAACCTGATCGATGTGGTGAACAAGAGCGGTTATTCGCTTCGCATTGCTGACGAGCCGGGGAAGCTGATTGTTGAAGATCCACTCCCGCCCGTTGCCCGCCTGAACGGCATTCAGTGCAGCACCGCCCATATCACCGAAGCCGACAACACCCTGCTGTTTACCCTTTCACACCAGAACGAAGACTTTGGCGACAGCGAGTGGATTAGTTATACCGGCTCGGGTTATCTGCTCCGCCTGGGCGCGTGGTCATTTCCGGTGTTGCGGTTAAAACGCCTCGGCCTGTCGAAAGCCTGTCGTAGCCTGGTGGTAACGCTTATGCGTCGCTACGCCGTCGGCATTGTTCATCTGGATGCCTTTGGCGAAGTGCTGCCGGACTTCGCTACGTTTGACTGGTAGCTCAACCTCAATTGCCACAAGGAGAACACATGTCGGAATTAACCACTGAAACTGCATTGCAGATCCTGATCGACTGGCTGCAGGACAACATCAATTGTGGCAGCGAGATTATCTTCGATAACGACGAAGACAACACCGATTCAGCAGTACTGTTGCCCTGGATTGAACGTGCGCTTCAGGACGTTCGCGATCTCCACCATCTTCAGCTTTTGCAACAGGCCAGAACAAATTAGCCACCGGACCATACTCATCGTACACGCATAAGCGCCAGCCTTCACCGACTGGCGTTTTGCTTTCTTTGTATAAAGGATAAGAACATGTCAGAACTTACTCTCACCGAACCCAACGTTTTAACCGGCCATACCGACGTGATTTGCTCTACCAGTATTGAACGTATCGTTACGGGACGTAACGCCGCGCTTACGCAGATTGAATCCCTCATTCAGCAACTGGACGATATCTCAACGCTGACCCGCAGCATAGGCGGTAAAACCGCTCTGGACTGGGCCATGAAGCAGGACTTCCGCTGCGGCTGCTGGCTGATGGAAAAAAGAGAAGCGGCGATGAAAGCCATTACCCGTAATCTCGATCGCGGTATATGGCGGGATTTGATGAAGCAGTCGGGGATGCTAAGCCTGATGGATGCTGCGGCCCGTGAGCAGTGGTACAACAGTCTGGAGAAGGACGATATTCCTGTGGTCAGCGAAGCCAATATCCTGAGCACCTTTAAGCAGTTGCATCTGAATAAAGGAGAGGTTTTTGAGCGCGGAGTTATAAATGTGTTCAAAGGCTTATCGTGGGACTATCGGACGAATTCACCCTGCAAATTTGGCACGAAAATCATCGTCACAGGGCTGGTCAAATGTGACCGATGGGGATTTGGGTTGAACTGGGGCTGGCAGCGTGACCGCCTGGCAGACCTTGAGCGTATGCTGATGCTTCTGGATGGTAAGCCTGTTCCCGACAACCGCGCTGATGTTACCCGTCGCCTGGGAGACCATATCCATGCTAATCGGCACAGCAACCGTTACGAGGATGAGATGTTTGTGATCAAGTACTTTCAGAAGGGTACAGCCCATATCACCTTTAAGCGACCAGAGCTGGTCGATAAGCTGAATGACATCATCGCCCGACACTATCCCGGAGCTCTGGCAGCGAGGTAATAGTTACTGAATCAAGTCGCAATTGCTGTTCTTGAATAACCCAGAGATAATAACTATTATTACCTGATAGTAATTAAACAGGAGAGATCATCATGCCGACCAGTGTCGCCCTTACCCCTCACTTTGAAGCATTTATTCGTGAGCAGATAGAAAGCGGGCGTTATAACAACACCAGTGAAGTTATCCGGGCAGGACTTCGCGCCCTGGAAGATCGAGAGCAGAAAACGAAGCTAGAATCACTCCAGGAAGCAATCATTGCAGGCATCAACAGCGGTGAAAGTAAAAACGCTGAAGAAGTATTTGGTCGCCTGATGAGCAAATACAAAACCATGGTCGAAGGTACCCAGACAAAATGAAGCTGGGTATCTCACCACTGGCAGAGCTTGATCTTGAAGCAATTGGTGACTGGATTGCACGAGATAATCCTGTGCGCGCGGTCAGCTTTACTGAAGAACTGTATCAGCAATGCCTTCTGATAGCAGAATCACCGGCTCTCTACAGAGAGAGGCCTGAACTACTACCAGGGATCAGAGTCTGTCCTTATGGTCGCTATATTCTTCTGTTCAGAGTAATGGATACGGAAGTTCGTATAGAACGCGTCGTACATGGTTCCCGTGATACCAACATGCTACTTGCTGAACCAGGGGACCATCAGCCGTTGGATGACCTTTGATTTTGCTCTGGTCAGAGGTATCATCCACAGGTGAATCGGGAATCGAATGAAGGAATCGAATCAATGGTTTCAGATAGCCCCGAATCTGTAACTTTTATCTTCTGAAACTCCCGCCAACAACCAGCAAAACCATTTCGAGGTACCAATGGAGGTATCAATTTTACCAAACCAAACAATGACAAATAAAAACAATAAGATAGATTAAAAGGTCGATTCCGAGTCCGGGCACCACTCATTTATAACCCTCGCTTCGGCGGGGGTTTTTGCTTTCTGAGCCAAGAACTTGTTGGTTCACCAGAAGTAAACACCCTTACCTCTCCCCCAACTCCACTTCCCGGTGGTACAAAATGGGCGTTATGATAAAACCCACCAAATACCGAAACGGCGCTTAGTATATCCGCCAAGCAGTTCCTCAGGGGAAGGTAAGAATCGGTACAAGGTACCGTGCCAGCATCAACCGAGGGAACACCGTCAGCAACGTGCTGATTTCTATGACGAGCACTGCCGCATAGATAGAATCCACACGGGGTGCTACGACGGGCTTAGCAAGCCTGCAAAGAAGTCTTTATACGATTAAAGAGGTTTTCGGTTTTCAGTCCTGAAAATCATCGTTTTCCAGGTAATAACGAACCGCGTAGAGAAGCTCACCACTCCCTGAGGCAGGATTATGCTCTAGCTTATTGTCAATGATCGCCTTAAAAATTGGCGCTTCAAGGAAAGTGTCGTAGTTATCTTCAAAATCCATTTCTTCGTCTTCGTTTTCAGCAAAATAATAACGACCATTGACTATATCTTCTTCTGAAGAAAGGCTGAACGATGGCGAAACATACAGCCAACCTACATCAGGCAAACCATCTTTCATTTGTAGCAATTCGTTAAAACCATTAATGACAATCATTTAAACCTCCACTATTTTCTGCAGGACGTCCCGCCACCCCATTTATTACGACCACCAGTTCCATCAGGATGGTAAATTTTATGGTAGCTTTTATGATCATTAAAATTTGCTAACTACAGTGCCGAGGGGTGTCACCATGATGCCACGCCCTCCGTTTAGGCGATAACCATATGAATTTACGATATCTTAGCGATCGAACTTGCTTCGCTACACCGGGGTATTTGCCTTGTCACACTCGTTCAAAATCAGAGTCCACTTTCAAATGCTTGTATGCTCTGAAGAGTCCAAAGTATGTTCATGGAACACATAGTACACCTTAAGCCTGGTTCAACCTTCCACGTGACCTAATTGAATTCTGCGAGATGGAACGCCCCCACCTCCGGTTCAAACTAACGGAACAAGTTATAATGTAGCGCACCCTCGTGGCGGGTTTTTGCTTTTGGGGTAAAACTAAGCTAGGGATCGTTCCCATCCGAATCCAGCAGTTTATTTTTAAAGATAAACAAACAAGCCTCGTTGAAGTTCTCTGCCCCCAGCCGTTCTGAGAGCGCGGTCCGTTTACGGTAGAGGCTTTTAATCGACGTATTCAGTTCCTGTGCCACCTCTTCCATCGCCATGCCAGCCCTGAGCAACCGCAGCATAATGGCTTCATGCGTGCTCAGCCGTAAGTTCAGCAGCCACTTTGTTGTCAGACGTTTGCCCTTCATGTTGAGCACCAGGTTGAATAACGACGCCATATCGGGTGCCGTGAGCGACGTGTTCATGAACAACTTCATGCTGAGCAGATTCTCCTCGCGATGCCGCATATCGAGCATAACGCAGCAGATTGTTTTTTTCGTTCTGGCCGGATGGCGTATCAGGTAATCATATAAACGCAGCGGTGCACGGCTATCAATCAATACAGAATATTCATCTGCGCCGTTATCAAATATCTTTCTGTCAATGGAGTCCAGCAGGATTATATCCGGAAAAAATATCCTCATCCCCCTGACAAGGTAGCGATCCTGTGTCACTAACACTATTGAAGTTGCCACTAACCATCCCTTTTAGATTAAAGCAAGAACGACCCTTCGGAAAGAAGTCCGCCTTCGTTTTATAGCGCTTTTATATTAACGATAAATGTATTCTGGCTTTGATTGACCCTCAATTCGCACATTCATTGATACGCCTTCCCATAGACTATCATTCAATGGCTGCCATTAATTATAAGTAAAAAACAATCTCAGAAAAGTCACTTTTATGGATATTAAGAATTTTTGTCATGAAACTTCCCAAACATGCACCGGAAAGTACTTTAATTCACACCAATAAGGCACATTAAAAATATAAACAAATTTGTCACAATATAAATAAAAACCAATAAAATCATAAAGTTAAAAATATAAACTCATTTCAAAATAATCGTTTAGGACAGCTCATTACAGAATTATCTCAAAACAACCACCCTGCTTTTCAACATATTTATCTGCCAACATATCGGGTGTACATTACCAGCCACTTAGCCCTGACCATAAGGACCCATAATTACCTTTAAGTAAGTACCCCATAACGTAACTGCATTCAGATTAAACGTTCTCATTTATGACCTTTAACCCCGTGCTTAAAGGCGGCCGTGTTATGCAATGGATTTATGATAAACAAATGGCAAATAGATATGGAAAGATCACTTCGCTTCAATACGTTATTCTTTTACCGCACTCCCGCTTTATTGTTTCTGTTATTACTTTTCCCCTTTCTGGTTCAGGCAGCAGAATCAGTATATGAACAACAGATTCAGCAGGCGCGTAACGGTAATTACGCACCTTTTCTGCAATATCTTCAGCGTTATCAGCAGCAACATGCCCTGACGCCTGAGCAGGTTGCGGACTGGTTGCAGGTGGCGTCCTGGGCGGGTCGTGATGACGACGTTATTCAGGTCTGGCTGCGTTACAAGGTTTATATGCCTCTTCCTGCCCGTGGCGTGGCTGCTGCTGCTCAGGCAAGGCGAAACCAAAAGGCGTGGCAACCTGCGTTAATGCTCTGGAAGGAGGCGTGTAACCTTGCACCGGATAACGACGATTATCGCATCGGCTACATCAAAACCCTCGCCGACGCCCGCATGGATACACTGGCTCTGCAGGAAGCACGGCAACGGGTGGCGGAAAAGCCCTCTCTGGCTCACCTCCAGACGCTCTCTTATGTCTATTCACGCCAGGGGAAAAACCAGGAGCGGCTTTTGGCAGACATCCGTGCGTTGAATAGTGCGCCAGCGGATGACGCCCTTCGTACTGAGTTGATTGATGCGTTAACAGACAACCGGGCCGACACGCCTGCCCTGCGGCTTTCACAAACGGTGACGCTGCCCCCCGCGCAACGTCGCCGCCTGGCACTCAACGCCGCCGCCGAAATGGTACGCCTCGCCGATGTGCCTGCCCGTACTGAAACAGAGCGTTTGCAGCTCGCGCAAGCGGCGCTGAACCGCTATGACGAGCTGCTGTCCCGCTGGCAAAACGAACCTCAGGCAGCGGAGGACGTTATCCGGGCCCGTGTCGATCGGCTTGGCGCGCTTCACGCCCACGGTGATTATCCACAGGTCATCAGGGAATATCAGGCGTTAACGTCGGCTCAGCATCCCGTGCCGACCTGGGCAATTGGCTGGGTTATCTCCGCGTATCTGGAGGAGAAAAATGCCGATGCCGCCCTCTCGCTTCTCAAACGTTATCCAGACTATGCGCCGGATCCGCAGGACGACGATCATGCGCTCTTCTACGCCTGGCTGGATACCGGGCAGTATCAGGCCGCTCGCCAGTATGTTGAGAAGATAACCCGTAACACGCCCTGGACCCGCTACGATTTCGGTTCGCCAACCCCGCAACCCAACGATCAATGGCTCATCGGGCAGTCGCTCACCTTTAACTATTTGCTGATGACCAATGCCCTTCCGCAAGCCGAAAAGCTGGCGCAACGTCTGGCTGCGTCAGCGCCGGGAAATCAGGGATTACAGATTGACTACGCCACCTTACTTCAGGCGCGGGGTCTGCCGCGGGCGGCGGAGCAAAAGCTCAAAATGGCCGAGACGCTGGAGCCATCCAATATCGAGCTGGAACGGCAGCAGGCCTACGTCGCAATGGATCTGCAGGAGTGGCGACAGATGGATTTACTGGCCGATGACGTTATCGCCCGCGCGCCTGTCGACGGGAGCGCCCGACGTCTGGACAGGCTCAGAAACGTCCATCACCTGTCCGAACTGCGTCTGAACGCGGGCAAAGGACTGCACTCTGATAACCCCGTCAGCGGCACACACGATCTGAGCTGGGATGCCACGCTCTACGGTCCGCCCGTCGCGGATAACTGGCGGCTGTTTGGTGGAACCCGATTTGCGCAGGGCAATTTCGACGAAGGCAAAGGCAGCAGCCGCCACCTGTTTGCCGGCGTCGAATGGCGGCCTCGCGACCTTCTGGTCGAAGCAGAACTCTCCGGCAACCATTATCACGGTGCAAACAAGCCCGGTGCTCGCCTCTCGGCGGCGTACAGCCTGAACGATAGCTGGCAGGTGGGCGGAAACCTCGAACGTCTTTCACGCACGACGCCTTTACGGGCACTGCGTAATGGCGTCAGCGCAAACCGGGGAGAAGGCTGGGTTCGCTGGTATCAAAACGAACGCCGTGAGTACCAGTTTAACGCCTCTGCCAGCCACTTTTCCGACCATAACCGCCGCCAGGAGTTCGCCCTTACGGGTAAAGAGCGGCTGTGGCAGACACCCACCCTGACGCTGGATCTCGAACCGGGTATATCAGCGAGTACCAACACCCTGCGGGACACGCTCTATTACAACCCGGAGCGGGATCTCTCCGTAACGGCGGCCCTGTCCGTCGATCACCAGATGTACCGCCATTACGACACGCTCTGGAGCCAGCAGGTCGTTCTCGGAGGCGGGGAATACTGGCAGAAAAATCAGCCCGCTGGTGCCATCGCCCTGCTGGGTTACGGGCAGCGCATTCAATGGAACAACGTCATTGATAGCGGCGTGATGCTGAACTGGGACAAGCGCCCTTTCGACGGTAAACGAGAAAGCAATCTCTCCGTCACGTTTGATGCGAATTTACGCTTTTAAGGATGAATATGCTGAACAAACGTTTTTCTGTGAGCCTGATAATTATCGGCTGGTTATGCCTCAGCGCGAGCGTCTGCGCTCAGGCCCTCTCGTTTATGTCCCCCCAGGAACGGCCACAGCCTGAGGCGAGTAAACCCTGGCCAACAAACCATTTTCTGGTTCTGGCCTACCATGACGTTGAAGATGATGCAGCCGATCAGCGCTACCTGTCCGTTCGTACCAGCGCCCTAAACGAGCAGATCGGCTGGCTTGTGCATCACGGTTATCACGCCATTAGCGTGCAGGATATTCTGGATGCGCATGAGGGCAAAAAAACGCTGCCGCCCAGAGCCTATTTACTCAGTTTTGATGATGGCTACAGCAGTTTCTACACCCGCGTCTGGCCACTCCTTCAGGCCTGGAACGTCCCTGCGCTGTGGGCACCGGTGGGCAGTTGGGTAGATACGCCAGCGAATCAGAAGGTCAATTTCGGCGGACTGATGACGCCCCGCGAGCGCTTTGCAACCTGGGATATGGTGCGGGAGCTAAGCCAGTCTCCGCTGGTTGAGATTGGCTCGCATACCTGGGCTTCGCATTACGGCATACCGGCTAACCCACAGGGAAGCCGTGAACCCGCCATCGCCAACCGCTTTTACGATAAAGCGACGGGGCGTTATGAAACCGATCGGCAGTTCAACCAGCGGATCGCTGATGACGTGCGCAAAGTTACCGATAAAATTACCCGGGTGACGGGAAAAGCGCCCCGCGCCTGGGTCTGGCCCTATGGCGCCGCGAACGGCACATCGCTCGCCATCGCCAGAAAGCAGGGTTATCAACTGGCCTTTACCCTTGAGGATGGGCTGGCGGATGTGCGCGATCTCGGCAATATTCCGCGTCTTTTGATTTCCGGAAATCCCTCGCTCAAATCCTTTGCCAGCACGGTCAGCCAGATTCAGGAGGCCGATCCCGTGCGCGTCATGCATGTCGATCTCGATTATGTCTACGATCCCGATCCGGCCCAGCAAACCAACAATATCAACAAACTTGTCCAGCGGGTTTACGACATGAAAATCAGTCATGTTTTCCTGCAGGCGTTTTCCGATCCGCTGGGCGATGGCACGATCAAAGCGCTCTACTTCCCTAACAGCCGGCTTCCGGTGCGCGCCGATCTGTTTAATTTTGTCGCCTGGCAGCTGCAAACCCGTGCAGGCGTAAAAGTCTATGCGTGGATGCCGGTGCTCTCTTTCGATCTCTCACCCGCACTCCCGCGGGTACAGCGCTGGGATCGTCAAACGGGCCAATTGCACGAGGCTACCGACCCCTACATCCGCCTCTCCCCGTGGAACCCCGAGGTTCGTCAGCAGGTCACGGAAATCTATGAAGATCTTGCCCGCTACGCCAGCTTCAATGGGATCTTATTTCACGACGATGCGGTACTGACAGACTTTGAAGATGCCGGCCCGGATGCCCTGCGCGCCTGGAATAACCGCAGCATCGCCGCGATGCAACACGATCCGGCCGCCCTTCACGCCTGGAGTCGCTTTAAAAGTCAGACGCTCATCGGCTTTACCCGCAGCCTTAGCCAGGCGGTGAAAAACATACGCGGCCCGCAGATTAAAACCGCGCGGAATATGTTCGCCCTGCCCATCCTGCAGCCCGAGAGCGAAGCGTGGTTTGCACAAAATCTGGATGATTTTCTGATGACCTACGACTGGACGGTTCCGATGGCTATGCCGCTGATGGAATCCGTTCCGGCAGAGGAAAGCGATGCCTGGCTCACGCGGTTGATCGCCGCCGTTGCCGCACGGCCCGGAGCGCTCAATAAAACCATTTTCGAGCTACAGGCCCGGGACTGGGAGCAGAAACCTCAACGTGCCGTGCCCGACACGCGTCTGGCGCAGTGGATGCGCGTACTCCAGCTGAACGGCATCAAAAATTATGGTTACTACCCCGACGATTTCATCAACAACCAACCTGATATTTCACGCATCAGGCCTGAATTCTCTTCGTACTGGTACCCTGACAATGACTGATCGCATTATCGCATTCTCTATTTTATGCCTGGTATTCGGGTTGCCTCTGGGCGTGGCAGCCCTCTTTACCGGAGAACTGATTCTGGATTTTGTCTTCTTCTGGCCACTGTTCATGTCCGTGCTCTGGATAACCGGGGGGCTCTATTTCTGGTTTCAGCTTGAACGGCACTGGTCATGGGATAAGCAGACGCCTGCTCCCACGTTAGACGGCGATCCGTTAATTTCAATCCTGATCCCGTGTTTCAACGAGGAAAGAAATGCCCGGGAGACCATTAGCGCCGCGCTGGATCAGCGCTACCCCAATATCGAAGTTATCGCGATCAACGATGGTTCTTCTGACAACACCGCAGAGGTGCTGCAGCAGCTGGCGCAGGAACAGCCGCGCCTGCGCGTCATTCACCTCGCAGAAAACCAGGGGAAGGCGGTGGCGCTTAAGGCCGGCGCGGCGGCGGCACGCGGCGATCTGCTGGTCTGTATTGATGGCGACGCCCTGCTCGATCGTGATACCGCAGCCTATCTGGTAGAGCCGCTGATTAAGTATCCCCACGTCGGAGCCGTCACCGGGAATCCGCGTATTCGCACACGATCAACGCTGATTGGCCGTATTCAGGTAGGCGAGTTCTCATCGATTATTGGTCTCATCAAACGGACGCAGCGGATCTACGGCAGGGTCTTTACCGTCTCCGGGGTTATTGCGGCCTTTCGCCGACAGGCGCTGGCAGATGTGGGGTACTGGAGCCCGGATATGATCACCGAAGATATCGACATCAGCTGGAAGCTTCAGCTTCGACACTGGGATATCTTTTTTGAGCCGCGGGCGCTGTGCTGGATCCTGATGCCAGAGACGTTAAAAGGTCTGTGGAAACAGCGTTTACGCTGGGCGCAGGGCGGTGCAGAGGTCTTTCTGGTTAACCTTCGCAAGATCGTGCGCTGGGAACATCATCGCATGTGGCCGCTGTTTTTAGAGTACGCGTTGTCAACGCTCTGGGCATTCGCGTATGCGGTGACCGTGTTGCTGTTCATTGTCAGCCATATCATTACGTTACCCACAAACCTGACCGTCGAGAGTCTGTTTCCTCCTGAATTTACCGGGTTGCTTCTGGGGGTCATGTGTCTGATGCAATTCCTCGTCAGTTTGTATATCGAGCGGCGCTATGAAAGAAACGTGGCGAGTTCGCTTTTCTGGGTGATCTGGTTCCCGATGGTGTACTGGATGATTGGTCTGTTCACCACCCTCGTCGCCTTTCCAAAAGTCATGCTTAAACGTCAGCGTGCACGTGCGCGCTGGATCAGTCCGGACCGGGGAAAAGGAAGCATTCAATGAACGAAAATACGCTAATTCTGACTGAACATCGGCTATTGCCCCGTCTTTTTGATGCGGTGCTGACGCTGCTGGCATGGGGAGGTTTTCTGTTTTTCCTCTATGCCAATCTGTGGATGCAGGTAACCGAGGAGAGCAACTACCGCTGGGGCATTATTATTGCCTCGTTTAATACGGTGCTGATCTATTTGCTGATCGCCGTGCTTAACGGCTGGTTGCTCATTCTGTGGTATCAGTACAATCGCCGTCGCGCTCAGGTAAGGCGGCGGCGTCCCGATACCTGGCGTCACGATGAGCTGGCGAGAAGCTTTAACGTCCCCCCGCAAATCATTTCAGAGATGAGTCAGTACAATTTGCTGACGGTCTATCATGACCAGATCGGCCGCATCATTGACCTGAAGATAAGTCAGCAGCACGACGAGCATCCCTGAGCCGCCAGAAAACGAAAAACACCCGCAAGGAACACTTGCGGGTGTGTGTTGACAGCCGGAACAGCTTACTTGTCTTTCACCACAATCAACGGTTCGATGTCGCTCTCTTTCTTCACCACCAGCGAATCATCCCCGCGCAGACAGGTGCCGCCGTAGTTACCGCCCACGGTAAACGTACAGACCTGGATATGCTTGCCATCCACCTTCGGCAGGCACCACAGCTGCTGGTAGATATTTTTGCGATCGACAAACTTGCCGCTCGATTTATCCAGCACTTCATCCCCGGCGCTAATCAGATCGATATTGCTGCCGCAGCGTCCGGCAATCGGTTTGATGGCGTAACCGGTCTGTTTCAGCAGGTCGTTAACCTCGAAATCGGTATCGAGCAGATAACGGTGATTCGGGAACAGCTGCCAGAGCACCGGGAGGATCGCCTTGTTGCCGGGAATAACCGTCCACAGCGGTTCGAACACCAGCACTTCCGGACGCAGCAGGACGTCAATCAGCCGTACGTCACCTGCCGGATACCCGGTGCGGATCGGCACGGCGGCGTATTCGGTTTCGCTCACCTCGCGGATCTGCTCTATCGCCGTCTCCCACGCCCAGGTTTTCCACACGCAGTTAACGTGACGGCCTTCGTCGTCAATCAGTTGCCCGGCCGCATCCCAGCTGAGAGCGTTAAGCCCATGCAGAATTTTGGTTTCAAACCCGGCCTGCAGCAGAGAGCGCTGAATAAAGAGCGCGTGATAATCCTCTTCGACGTCATTGTCCTGCATGATGTGCACGAACGGACGCGCATGGCTGTGCTTCCACGCGCCGGTAAGTTCTTCCAGCAAACCTTCCGCCGGATTGTGGCCGTTACCGCGATAACCGTTCTTCACCCACTCTTCGAGGATTAATCCCCCTTCCGTGTGGCAGGAGGCGGAATCGGCGTTGTACTCGTAAACCTTGATGCCACGCTCATCCATACAGAAATCCATACGACCGGTGATCATATGGTGACGACGCCACTGCCATGAGAGGCGCAGACGCGGCCAGAGGATTTTAGGGATGTCAAAAAGCGCCAGTAAGTTATCGTCTTTCAGCACTTTGTCGGTCGCGTGCAGGTACATCAGGTGCAGTTCATTGGTCGCTTTGATCAGCTCCTGCTCGGCACTTTCGGTGATGGTAAAATACTGGCAGGGATCTTTATTGATAAAGTGGCCGTTTGCGCGGACATATGCCTGCTGCAGGGCGTCGTTTTCGTTGAGCCATTTCCCGTCAAACTGACGTTTATTCTTCAGCCGCGCACCGCTGATTTTGAGCAGTTCACCGTCGAGTTCCGGCTGCGGGATGCTGTGCTCCGTGTCGTCCGTCTGGATCATCCAGCCGAGAATTTCGGTATCGTTAAAGGTGTCATGCAGCGTGTAAGTACCGTTCTCAACGGTCATTCGCAGCTCGCGCGTCCACTGCTGCCCGAGCGGGAGCGGAGAGTGAATAACGTTCTGCTCGGCAATGCGCACCTTATCGTCCAACAGTTGCGTGATCACAGCAACGTGGCCGGTCTCATGAAACTCCCCGCCCTTTTGCCAGATAAGCAACGCCCCGGCCTGCGGCGCGCGTTTCGACCCATTGGCAAAGGCCTGAAGCGGCAGGATGTTATCGTTCACGACCTGGCGCAAAAAGCGCAGAGAGAAGATCTCCCACGCCATACCGACGTCGGTGAAAACACATCCATAATTGAGGAACAGAAAACGGCGGGCGAACTCAACACACTGCCACTTATGGCCCATGTATTCATTGCCAATATAGCTGCGAAAATCCGCGTCTTCCGGATAACGACGCGGATCGAGACTGCCGTAGTTTGAAGAGTAAATCGCCACGCCACCCGGCGCATAACCTAATAACGTCCCGAATGGCGCGTCACTGCTTAACTTTCCTTTACGCATGTATCCAACCTAAAACGGGCAGGCGGCAATGTTGAAAGGGTTGTCGTCGTCTGCACGTTGTAATTAACCTGACAGAGGTGGGATTTATCATACACCCGTTCCGCTGTCTGTGTAGCGTGGCGCGAAGGGGAAATGTATTGCGCTCAGTTCGCTAAACCCTCCCATGAACTCCTGCTACACTCCCTCAACACATCACAAAAAAGGCAGGCCAACATGTCAGACGAAAATACCTATCAGCCACCCAAAGTGTGGGAATGGAAAAAGAACGGCGGCGGCGCGTTCGCCAATATTAACCGTCCGATCTCCGGTGCGACGCATGAGAAAGAGTTACCCGTGGGTTCGCATCCGCTGCAGCTCTATTCTCTGGGCACACCAAACGGGCAGAAAGTGACCATCATGCTGGAAGAGCTTCTGGCGCTTGGCGTGACGGGTGCCGAGTACGATGCATGGTTGATTCGCATTGGTGAAGGCGACCAGTTCTCCAGCGGCTTTGTTGAAGTGAACCCGAACTCGAAAATACCGGCGCTGCGTGACCACTCAACGACACCGCCCACGCGCGTATTTGAATCCGGCAGCATCCTGCTCTATCTGGCAGAGAAGTTCGGCCATTTCCTGCCAAAAGATCCGGCGGGACGTACGGAAACCCTGAACTGGCTGTTCTGGCTGCAGGGCGCGGCCCCGTTCCTCGGCGGCGGTTTCGGCCACTTCTATAACTACGCACCGGTGAAGATTGAGTACGCGATTGACCGCTTCACGATGGAAGCCAAACGCCTGTTCGACGTGCTGGATAAACAGCTGGCGCGTAGCCGCTACGTGGCCGGTGAAGAGTACACCATCGCCGATATGGCGGTCTGGCCGTGGTTCGGCTGTGTGGCGCTGGGTAGCGTGTATAACGCCGCCGAGTTCCTCGACGCTGAGAAGTACACCAACGTTCAGCGCTGGGCGAAAGATGTTGCACACCGCCCTGCCGTGAAGCGCGGGCGTATCGTTAACCGCACCAGCGGCGAGCTCAACGAGCAGCTCCACGAACGCCACGCGGCGAGCGACTTCGAGACCAATACGGAAGACAAGCGTCAGGCGTAATTCTCTGCCGGGCGGACCACCGCCCGGCAACAGGGATCCCTGCCAGGGGCATGATTTGCTTAAGGGTTGAGCCGGTATTACTGGCACTATGCGGACGTTTTTCTCAGGTCAGATGACGAGAAAAGCGGACTCAACCGACAGCAGTCACAAAGGATTTGTTATGAAATTGATGAAAACAGCGCTGATTATCAGCACCCTGATCTTTTCCACTTCTGGTATGGCGATAGATAAAACCGCCGCCGGTGCAGTGGCCGGTGCGGCAATTGGCGCAGCCACGGGCAAAGATTTGAAATCCACGGTAGGCGGTGCGGTCGTTGGCGCGGGTACCGGTGCGATGTTCAAAAACGGCGACAAAGGTAAAGCTGCGCGTAAAGGCGGCGCGGTGGGTGCCGTGGTGGGCGCAGGTGCTGCAGCGGTAACAGGCAACAGCGTACTGAAAGGGGCTGCCGTCGGTGCCGGCTCTGGCGCACTGATTGGTGAAGCCACCCACTGATAAGCGGCAGGCGGCGCTCCGTTTGGTTCGCCTGCATTTAACCGAAAAAAAGGCCGCACACGGCGGCCTTTTAGCAGTGATTATGCCGAGAGGCGGAATTTCTGCACCGACCGCTGAAGCTCTTCGGTCTGACGTTCAAGCGCGGAGGCCGCTGCCGAGACCTCTTCCACAAGCGAGGCGTTTTGCTGTGTCACGCCATCCATTTGCGTGATAGCAATACCCACCTGCGAAATCCCCTTACTTTGCTCCTCAGACGCAGACGCGATTTGCTTCATGATGGTCGTCACTTCCGTCACATCACGCAAAATGGCATCCATGGTGGTGCCCGTGTCGCCCACCAGCTTTGCGCCCTGCTCAACGCGGGAAACGGAATCGGTAATCAATCCCTCAATTTCTTTTGCCGCGTTGGCGCTGCGGCTTGCCAGGCTACGCACCTCGCCGGCCACGACGGCAAACCCACGTCCCTGCTCGCCCGCGCGCGCCGCTTCCACGGCAGCGTTGAGCGCCAGGATATTGGTCTGGAAGGCAATGCTGTTGATCACATTGGTGATTTCAGCAATCTTCTTCGAGCTCTCAGAAATACCGCTCATGGTGGTCACCACCTCTTCCACCAGCGAGCCGCCGCGGCTGGCCGTTGTTGACGCCACATCCGCCAGCTGGCTGGCCTGACGCGCGCTTTCCGCGTTCAGCTTCACGGTGGCGGTCAGCTGTTCCATGCTGGCCGCCGTCTCTTCCAGTGCGGCGGCCTGCTCTTCGGTACGGGACGAGAGATCGTTATTACCGCTGGAGATCTCCGTCGCGCCGCGCCAGATATTCTCGCTGCCGGAGCGAATAGAGCTCACCGCTTCTCGCAGGCTATCCTGCATCGCGCTCAGCAGAGGAACCAGTTGACCCACGCAGTTGCGACCGAACGGTTCAATCGGTTGACTGAGATCGCCCTGGGCAATCTGGCGGAACTGCTGGCGAATGCGAGCCAGCGGTTTTACCAGCATCGCCACCAGGTAACGGTCGGTGAAGAGCAGTATTAACAGGCCAATAATCGTGGCGGTGATAATTACCGTGCGGGTCATGCTGGTCAGGCTGTCCACGACCACTCGGGTGCTGTCGAGTGCCCGGGCGGCCGCGTTGTTAAAGTTCTCCGCAGCAGCACCAAACGCACGACTCAGCGGAGGGGTGATGTTATTCGCCTGCTGACGGTAGCCCTCCAGAGAGGACTGCTTCGCCTGCTGCATTTGCGGCGTTACGCCCTGCTCAAGCAAAGCCTGCCAGCTACCGATCACCTGAGCTGAAACTTGCTCATCCATCGGTCCTGGTGAGATTGCCTTCATCTCAGCCAGTTTCTTCCCCATATTGTCCAGCGCCTGCTGGGCAGGGGCCAGGTCCGGTGTGCCGCCCGCGGCTTTCACTTCCATCGCGCGACTCAACCGGGTCACAAAGCGAAAATACTGATCGTTACCCTGACTGAGTATGGTCATCTGTTTGACCAGCTGGCGATCCACCTCATTGCCCTCTGATACCCGTGACAGAGACCAGGTGCTGTAAAGCCCCACGCCCGCCCACATTAAACAAAAGATCCCGAGAATCGTCAGCATGACGAAACGGATCGTGAAATTACGCAACATATTCATAAGTCTTCCTTGCCGTGAGGGTGAATTCGCCCAGAGGCGAGTCTTACCCTCGTTATCGGCAGGAATGAGCAAATTCATCACCTTTCACGCATTATTTTTATTAAAATTTTTACTGCCCCTGCGTTCATTCAGAAAAAAGAGACATTTTAGAAGGGGAAAATTACCCTGCTAAGAATGTGTTTTACTTTGTCAGTGGATAAATAAATGTAAAACTGCAGCGCATTAAATTAACGGCCATACCTCCTGAGGAGTACATCATCAACAGGTTGCGTCAATCAATAGCGCTACCCTTTCGCGAAAACCCGCTTAATTTGCAGGGTAACTATTCAGTTCTATTTATCACACAAATATATTAACACCTAATTATCAGATCTCCTGATTTAAATACCCCAATAACTTACTCCTTATCTTTTAAATTTCATTACATCCTTTACTTATGAGAAATTCCTTAAATTAAATAAATTCCTTTACAAGGATGTCGACGATTTTTTATTAACGGAGTTTCAGATGCGTAAATTTATGAACCGCACATTGCTTTCGCAGTGTGTCTTAATGGCTTTAACCTCTTTCGGTACCCAGGCAGCAATGACGACAGCGACACCGTGTGAGGATGGCGTGACGACGCAAACCTGTGGATTAACGAAATATACCGATGACAGCTTTTATCAAAATCCCGGTGTAACAAATGCGGTTATGGCCGACGCCACGGCGAATAATATTTTCATGGATGGTCATCGAGGTGATGGCGACACGCAGTCATTAACGGTATCCGGAACGGATATGTCAGGCCACTATATCCAGGGAAGCAACGGCGGTACCGCGAATATCACCCTGAATAACGGCGCTACGGCCGATATGATTGAAGTCGGTAGCGGAGGCGCGACCACCAATACCACCGTGACGGTTGATGGCGCGACGCTGAACGGTGAAAACAGCACAGGCAATTACCAGGGTAATAAAATCTATATGATGGGCTCAGCGATTTATCTCGATCCCCTGGATAAAGGCTACCACACAGTCAATATTGAGAACGGGAGCGCGCTGCATGGCAGCATTGTAAGCGCCGGCGCTGGCGAACAGGATATTACCCTCAGCAACAGTACAATGGATAAGGGCGGTATTTATGCAGGGAGCGATCAATCAAATACCCGCATTACGCTGACCGGAGCCACCGTCGATGCCTCGCAGAGTGAAATCGCGCAGAACATGGGCGACCTGGCCGAAAAACTCAGCGAGTATAAGCCGTTCAGTGACATCAACCTGGATGGCGTGGGCGATCTAGCCATCGCCATGTACGGCACCCAGGCCGATTCCCTGGCCCTGAATAACAGTACCGTCACTGGCGATATTGGCGTTATTAATGAAAAGGGGTCGACATCACTTACGTTTACTAATAAGAGCGTCGTGAATGGCAATATTACCCTGAACGGCAGTTCAGCGAATTCTGTTCTGGTGGATAACAGCACCATTAATGGTGCGGTAAATACCGGTCAAAACAGCGGCAATACCACCATCACGCTGCAAAACAATGCCACCGTAAATGGTGATATTACAACCGGTGCGGGCGATGATACGGTCGTGCTGACCAATAATTCTCATGTTAACGGCAATGTTGATGGCGGTGACGGTAGCGACACGCTGTCAATGGATGCCGGCAGTTCTGTTTCTGGTGAAATTAGTCAGTTCGAGACGGTGAACACGACCAGCAATAACAGCATCGCCATTGATAAAATTAACGATGCCACCAGCTGGAGTTTGCAAAATGGCTCAACGCTTGTCGCTACTACCACCGGCAGTAATGCGATGGTAAATATGAGCACCGACAGCTTTGTTGATTTCGGCAATATCACCGGGGTTAATAACGCCGTTGTCGTCAACAGCATTACTCCCTCGGCACAAAATCAGCAGAACGTGATTCTGGGTACGTTCACCACTTCAGGCACCAGCACCCCGCAAAATTATGCGGCGGCCACCTTCACAAATGGCCAACAGAATGTTGAAAACCGTAGCGGCGCTTATAACTATGACAACAGTCTGAATATTGTGGCCGCAGATACCGCGCCGCAGACACGCCTTACCGCCGATAATACGCAGTCGTGGAATATCGAATTTAACAGCCAGAAGGGCAGCCTCGCGAGCGACGTTCAGGGCCTTGTTGCCGGTCTGGACGCTGCCGAGCAGGCCGGACATCAGGTGGCTGATGATATCAGCAACCATATGAATCAGGTGCATCTGGCTAACCTGCTCGGCAAGCAGGAGGAAGGTGCGCAGGTCTGGGGTGATTTCCTCTATCAGAATGGCAATTTCAGCAATGATGTTGACTATAAGAGCATCACCCAGGGCGCTCAGGGTGGGGTGGACTGGACGGCGCATCTGGACAACGGTGATAGCGTCACTGGCGGTATTGCACTGGCATGGACACGCAGCCGCGTGCAGGATACCCATGACGGCGCTGATAGCTTTAATGACAGCGTCTACGGAAATTACTACAGCCTGTACGGTGGCTGGCAGCAGGCGCTTAACGGCAGAACATGGGGTATGTTTGCCGACGGTAGCTTCAGCTATGGCGATATGCGGTACACCCTGTCTGCGAATAACGTGACGGGGAATACCAGCGGCATGACCGAAGCACTGCACGGTTCGACGGATGGCACCCTGTATATGGCGCAGGCGCGTACCGGTGTGAACGTGTTGCTGCCAGGTGAAACCCTGCTGCAGCCTTACGCCACCTTAGGCTGGGATCAAACCAAAGCAAACGGCTTCTCCGACAGTGAAGTGGCCTTCGCCGACAGTCAGGTCTCTTCCTGGAACAGTGGGGTCGGGTTGAGACTCACCACAACGCTTCGCGATCTGAGCAAGAACGTGCAGATGATGCCGTGGATCGACGCACGCTTCCAGAAAGAGTTCAGCGACGATACTGATATTCAGGCGGCGGATTACCACACCACCTCCGGCCATAACAACACGATGGGGATCTTCGGAGCAGGCATCAATGCAACGATAGCGCATAACTTCACGCTCAATACCGGGGTGTATGTCGGCACCGGTGACGTGGACAACGATGCCAGCGTGCAGGCGGGGATGAGCTACAGCTTCTGACGAGTGAACGCCCGGTCAGTCTGATGCTGCCGGGCTTTAATCATTCAGGGTGGTCAGGCATGTCATCGCTTATCAACAGGATTTGTGATTTGATAAGCACAGAATGAAAACGTTGTTTCGAAAATTCATCGACAAGAAAGGAGACATCATGTCCTGGCACCCTTACCCCGCCCGCTACGAAAATATGCAGTACCGCTATTGCGGAAAAAGCGGCCTGCGCCTGCCGGCGCTGTCGCTTGGTCTGTGGCATAGTTTCGGCCACGTACAGCCTCTCGACTCTCAGCGGGCGCTGTTGCATAAAGCCTTCGACCTCGGCATTACCCATTTCGATCTTGCCAACAACTACGGCCCGCCGGCGGGAAGCGCGGAAGAAAACATGGGGCGTCTGCTGCGGGAAGATTTTGCCGCGTATCGCGATGAACTGATCATCTCAACCAAAGCAGGCTATGACATGTGGCCGGGGCCATATGGGTCGGGCGGGTCGCGCAAATACCTGCTCGCCAGTCTCGATCAGAGCCTCAAGCGCATGGGGCTGGAGTATGTGGATATTTTCTATTCTCACCGCGTGGATGAAAATACGCCGATGGAAGAGACCGCCGCTGCGCTGGCCCAGGCTGTGCAGAGCGGTAAAGCGCTGTATGTCGGTATCTCCTCCTACTCCACGGAGCGCACCCAGAAAATGGCGGACCTGTTACGTGAGTGGAAGATCCCGCTGCTTATCCACCAGCCATCTTACAACCTGCTCAACCGCTGGGTCGATCACACCGGCCTGCTGGATACGCTTGAGAAAAACGGGGCGGGTTGCATTGCGTTTACGCCGCTGGCGCAGGGTCTGCTGACCGGAAAATACCTGAACGGTATTCCTGAAGATTCTCGTATGCAGCGTGAAGGCAAGAAGGTGCGCGGTCTGACGGAAAACATGCTGACTGAAGCCAACCTGAACAGCCTGCGTTTACTGAATGAGATGGCACAGGCCCGTGGTCAGACGATGGCGCAAATGGCACTGAGCTGGCTGCTGAAGGATGAACGCGTGACGTCCGTGCTGATTGGTGCGAGCCGTCCGGAGCAGATCGAAGAGAACGTGCAGGCCCTGAATAACCTGCACTTTAGCGACGATGAGCTGAAAAGGATTGACCAGCATGTTGCGGATGGGGAATTGAATTTGTGGCAGGCATCGTCGGATAAATAGCGCGGTCTGTCGCGCTCACGCCCCCCTCTCCCTTGGGAAGAGGGGGGGAAATTACTTCTTACTGATCTTATCCAGATACCCCATCACGAACGCAGACAGCACAAACGTCAGATGGATAATCACATACCACATCAGTTTGTTGTCCGGGACATTCTTGGCGTCCATGAATACGCGTAACAGGTGGATAGATGAGATCGCCACAATCGACGCGGCCACTTTATTCTTCAGCGACGAGGCATCCATTTTGCCCAGCCAGTTGAGCTTCTCTTTGCGCTCGTCGATATCGAGCTGAGAGACAAAGTTCTCATAACCGGAGAACATCACCATCACCAGTAATCCGCCCACCAGCGTCATATCCACCAGCGAAAGCAGAACCAGAATCAAATCTGCTTCGGCAATGGAAAAGATGTTCGGCAGAACATGCAAGATTTCCTGGAAAAACTTAATCGTCAGCGCAATCAGCGCCAGCGAAAGGCCAAAATAGACGGGTGCCAGTATCCAGCGAGAGGCGTACATCGCGTTTTCAAAGAAGCGTTCCATAAAGTCCTGTCTGCAAACGAAACCAGCGCCCAGTATATCTCAACGGCGCTGACTGTTTGCAACAACTCACTCGTTGTACGTTCAGACATTGTCAGGATTAACGTCCGGGCGCGCGTACTCCGGCCAGACCAGCACCACCAGTTCCGGATACGCCTCCAGGCTGAACTCACGAAAACACTGGCGCAGGTTTAATACGTCCAGATCGGAACAGGAGACCTTCTCACCGTTAAGGCAACGCTTTTTGATATTGTCATAATATTTATACACCGCGGAATTCAGGTCGCTGCAGCGGCGCTGCGCTTCAAACAACCCAGGCGTGTCATTAATTTCCGACATTTTCATTCGCTTAATTGTCGCGTGCAAAAAGTCGATATATTCATGGTTCACCCGCCAGTACCAAACCGGTGTAACCGAGTTCATCAATACGGAGAAATGGTCTTCACCTTCCTCTTTTGTCATCAGTTCAGGTAGCGGAGGTTCACTGGCGTCTTTCGACACTTGCGTTTTATTGAACTCCTGCATCAATAAAAGAACACCAGCGGTCAGTAATAGTAATGTGATGACCGTAAAAAAAATGCTGTTCATGGGTAGGCTCCATTTTTTTTGATTTTAAAATTGCCTCATGATATTGTCAACGAATCTCACGCCTTTACCAACCCCACCCTGTTGTAATTAAAGGAAATTAAAATGCTGCCCGACTACCTCGTCCCGGCTAAGTACCACATTGCGCCTGTGGAACAGCAAACGACGGAAGCAGAAAAAGAGGCTAATTTCACTCAGGGGAAAAGAAAGCTCTCTGATTACGAGTCTGACATATTAATAGGCGTTTCTCGCACCGGTAAATCCCGTAATATGTTACTGGAAGAGCACGACCGTCATATAAAGGACCGGTTATTTCGCGCCGTTAAAATAGAAGCCTTTGTCCACCTGCTGAATGACCTGCAGGCCGAAGGTGAAATAGATGCCCAGAAATTAAGTCAAATAATCGCGGAAAAAACCAAAGAAATAAACGAAGCCGGCAATGAAATTTGGCTTAATCTAATTACGCGTGAAACCAATAACCCTATTTTTTATAACCTGGGGGAAGAGTAACGTGAAAGAAATTAAAGATAACGACGTTTATTTGGCTTTAGATAACAAAAAAAGTGATGAATTTATCTTAAAGCAAAATCTCGATGCACTGCGAAACACAAAAAATGCCGAGATGACGCGAATAACTCAGGACCTGGTATCGATCCCGGCGACGCTGGTACGCCTGAAATGGCATAATCGCCGCGAGATTTATCCTTTGCAGGTGAAGGAAGAGATATACGGCGCGGTGATGAATACCCTCATCGAACAGCGGCCTGAGCTGAAAGAGAAGCTTCTCGGGCGTCTGGAGGCCAATTATCAGTATCTGCTCGCCAGAGAAGTGGCCACCCTGCGCCTGACGCGCAAACTGTCCGACGGCGAGTACCGCACGTCAAACGTCACCTGCGTTGCGCTTGATGAAGACGCGCTGGCGTCCCACGCGCCTGCGCCTGCGTCCACTGAGACAAAAAACTGATCGCCCGACACGCATAAAAAAAGCCGGCTTTCGCCAGCTTCTTTGTTATTTCGCGGCCGCTTTCTCTTCGCCGACCAGCCCAATCTTGAGATAACCCGCCTGATGCAGCGTGTCCATTACCTTCATCATGGTTTCGTAATCGACGGTTTTATCCGCGCGGAAGAAAACCGTGGTGTCTTTCTTGCCGCCGGTGAGCTGATCCAGCGCCGGGATAACAGACTGATCCGTCACCGGGTCGTTGCCGAGGAACATCGATTTATCCGCTTTCACCGACAAATAGACAGGTTTCTCAGGACGCGGCTGCGGCTGGCTGGAAGAGGCAGGCAGATTCACCTTCACGTCGACCGTCGCCAGCGGCGCAGCCACCATGAAGATAATCAGCAGAACCAGCATGACGTCGATAAACGGCGTCACGTTGATTTCATGCATTTCGCCGTTATCGTCCAGATTTTCGTTAAGACGCATCGCCATACAATCAACCTACGCGCAGTTTAGACGCCGCATGCACCGGTTTAACGGAGCTGGCATTGAGGTCAAGATCGCGGCTTTGCAGCAGCAGCACCTGCGCGGCGACGTCACCGAGCGTGGCTTTATAGTTGCCAATCATACGCGCGAAGATGTTATAGATGACGACCGCCGGAATGGCCGCGACCAGACCGATTGCGGTCGCCAGCAGCGCTTCGGCAATCCCTGGCGCAACCACCGCCAGGTTGGTGGTCTGCGTCTGCGCAATGCCGATAAAGCTGTTCATGATGCCCCAGACCGTACCGAACAGACCGATGAACGGTGAGATCGCCCCGATAGTGGCCAGATAACCGTTACCGCGGCCCATATGACGGCCAACGGCAGCAACGCGACGCTCCAGGCGGAAGCCGGTACGTTCTTTAATGCCTTCGTTATCTTCACTGCCTGCGGAGAGTTCCAGCTCGTTCTGTGCTTCGTTGACTAACAGGGTGGTCAGGCTTTTTCCATGGAAGGATGAGGTCATGTCTAAGGCCTGATCCAGGGAGCGGGCTTCAGCCAGTTGCTGTTGTTCCCGCTTGAGGCGACGCTTCTGCGACAGCAGTTCGACGCTCTTACTGAAGAAGATAGCCCAGGTGATCACGGACGCCAGAACCAGGCCGATCATCACAATCTTAACCACGATGTCAGCATGATGATACATGCCCCAGACGGAGAGATCCGTCTGCATCAAATTATTACCCACTCTGTATCTCCAGGACGCAAATCACAAAATCTGACCGTAATAATATCAAAACGTCGTCGAATTGATAGTAGTTCTCATTAGTATTTACATACTGCCGTAATTTTCGTTCACTTTCCTTGCGCTTACGCAGTAAAAATTTCTTATGCGTATTTTTGCTAATATTTTCTGCTTATTCGATAAGCCCCCGGGTGCAGATTTTTACAATCGTGGTAGTCTGGACGTCCAGACGTATAAAAACAGGGTTAGCGAACATGACAAAGAAGCATCTTGATACCACGCTGGTACAGGCAGGACGCAGCAAAAAATACACTCAGGGATCGGTCAACAGCGTGATTCAACGCGCCTCCTCACTGGTATTTGATACCGTCGAGGATAAAAAAATCGCCACGCGCAACCGCGCCAAAGGCGGGCTGTTCTATGGCCGTCGTGGCACGCTAACCCATTTTTCACTTCAGGAAGCCATGTGCGAACTGGAAGGCGGCGTGGGCTGCGCCCTGTTCCCCTGTGGTGCGGCGGCAGTCGCCAATACCATTCTGGCGTTTGTGGAACAGGGCGACCATATCCTGATGACCAATACCGCTTATGAACCAAGCCAGGATTTTTGCACCAAAATCCTCAGCAAGCTCGGCGTGACCACCGGCTGGTTCGATCCGCTGATTGGCGAAGGTATCGCTGAACTTATCCAGCCGAACACGCGCATTGTGTTTCTGGAATCCCCAGGCTCTATCACCATGGAAGTGCACGACGTCCCGGCTATTGTGAAAGCAGTGCGCAGCAAAGCCCCCGAGGCAATCATCATGATCGACAACACCTGGGCGGCGGGCGTCCTGTTCAGGGCGCTGGAATTCGACATTGATATCTCTATTCAGGCAGCAACCAAATATCTGATTGGCCACTCTGATGGCATGATCGGTACTGCGGTATCCAACGCGCGCTGCTGGGATCAACTTCGGGAGAATGCCTACCTGATGGGCCAGATGGTGGATGCGGATACAGCCTACATGACCAGCCGCGGTATCCGTACGCTGGGGGTGCGCCTGCGTCAGCACCATGAAAGCAGTCTGAAGGTGGCCGAATGGCTGGCCCGGCACCCGCAGGTCGAGCGCGTTAACCATCCGGCGCTTCCGGGCAGCAAAGGCCATGAATTCTGGCAACGTGACTTTACGGGCAGTAGCGGGTTGTTCTCATTTGTTCTTAAAAAACGGCTCAGTAACGACGAACTGGCGAACTACCTGGATCATTTTACCCTCTTCAGCATGGCTTACTCCTGGGGCGGGTTTGAATCCCTGATCCTGCCTAACCAGCCGGAGCAAATTGCGGCCCTGCGCCCCGGTGGAGAAGTGGATTTCAGCGGCACGCTGATCCGACTGCATATTGGTTTAGAAGATGTTGACGATTTAATTGCGGATTTAGCGGCAGGGTTTGAACGTATCGTGTAGAGTGCATGCTGAAAATGTACTCCCTGGACGCTTTTGTGAACACTGCCACCAGAAAAGTCTGCATTAGTTGCGCCCGCGATCAAACCCCACGGGCGAATTAGGGAGTACAATAGCGCTATATCTGCATCTGCTGTTCCACAGGAAAGTCCATGGCTGTTATTCAAGATATTATTGCGGCGCTCTGGCAACACGATTTTGCCGCGCTGGCGGACCCTCACGTTGTAGGTATCGTCTATTTCGTGATGTTCGCAACCCTGTTTCTGGAAAATGGATTACTGCCAGCCTCATTTTTACCCGGTGACAGCCTGCTTTTACTGGCCGGGGCGTTAATCGGTAAAGGCGTCATGGACTTCACGCCGACGATGGTCATACTTACCTCCGCTGCCAGCCTCGGTTGCTGGCTGAGCTATCTGCAGGGCCGCTGGCTCGGCAATACGCGCGTCGTGAAAGGCTGGCTGGCGCAGTTACCGCATAAATATCATCAACGTGCGACCTGCATGTTTGACCGCCACGGTCTGCTGGCGCTGCTGGCCGGGCGTTTTCTGGCGTTTGTTCGCACGCTGCTGCCCACCATGGCAGGCATTTCCGGGCTGTCAAACCGCCGCTTCCAGTTCTTCAACTGGTTGAGTGCCCTGCTGTGGGTAGGCGTGGTGACCACGCTTGGCTACGCGCTGAATATGATCCCCTTTGTGAAACACCACGAAGACCAGGTAATGACCTTCCTGATGATCCTCCCGCTTTTCCTGCTGGTCGCGGGACTGCTCGGGACGATTGCGGTCGTGATTAAGAAGAAATACTGCAGCGCGTGATATAAAAAAGCCGGGTGACGTTACGCTTACCCGGCTGGACTCTCCCCTCAGGTCCCCTGCATCATTCTGATGCGCGACGCATCTTCCCCCGGCGTGACGCCGAAGTAACGCTTAAACTCCCGACTAAACTGCGACGCACTTTCATAGCCCACCCGCATCGCCGCCGCGCTGGCCTTCATGCCGTCGTGGATCATCAGCATACGAGCCTTATGCAGCCGATAGGTTTTGAGATACTGCAGCGGTGAGGTGCTGGTCACCGACTTAAAATTATGATGAAACGCCGAGACGCTCATGTTTGCTTCCGCCGCCAGCTGGTCAACGCTCAGGTTTTCCGTGTACTGGCTTTCGATACGCTTGAGCACGCGGCTAATCAGGCTGAAGTGCGTCTGGCGGCTGACCAGCGCGAGTAATGCCCCACCGCCCGGCCCCAGCAGCACATGGTAAAGAATTTCGCGGATAATCTGTTTGCCCAGGATGCGTGCATCCAGCGGCCGTTCCATAACGTCGAGCAGACGCTCAATGGCGCAGAGGATCTCCTCGGATAACGTCGCGGAGTTAATCCCGCTCGCGGGCATCGACGGCCGGAACAATGCGTCCTCGCCAATCTCCATCAGCAGCTCCTGCAGCTGAAGGATATCGACATTTAAACGAATGCCCGCCAGCGGTACCGCTTCTGTCGCGAAAGTTTCACATTCGAAGGGTAAAGGTACTGTGAGCAGCAGATATTCATTGGTGTCATACCGGAACACGCGCTCATTGATATAGCCAATTTTATGGCCTGAAAAGAGAAAAACGATGCCCGGCTGGTACATGACCGGTGTGCGTGTCCCTGGCTGCGTCCCATACAGAAGACGAATGTCAGGCAACATGTCACCGACACCATTTTCTTTATCAATCAGTCTTTTAATCTGCGCAGTAAGCTGAAGGCAGATCGCTTCACGGTTCATTTTACGTTACTCCGGCTACGGTTTCCGACGTTGACAGTGTGCGCAGTTTACCGTGTTTTCTCCAGCGCTCTGTAGAAATGGGCAAGACATCGGCAGGAATGTGCATTGAGAGGATAGCCCCGGACGGCCACAATGTGCAGCATCAGGTAGCCTTCAGCGCCACCACGGTTTTTCACCCACATAAGGGAACGAGCAATGAATAATTTTAATCTCCACACCCCAACCCGCATTCTGTTTGGTAAAGGCGCTATCGCCGACCTGCGCGCACAGATCCCCGCTGACGCCCGCGTACTGATCACCTACGGTGGCGGCAGCGTGAAAAAAACCGGCGTACTGGATCAGGTTTACAGCGCGCTGGAAGGTCTGGACGTGCGTGAGTTCGGCGGTATCGAGCCTAACCCGTCTTATGAAACACTGATGAACGCGGTCAAGATCGCCCGTGATGAAAAAGTCACCTTCCTGCTGGCAGTCGGCGGCGGCTCCGTCCTGGATGGCACCAAATTCATCGCCGCTGCGGCGCACTACGCGGACGGTATTGACCCGTGGCACATTCTGGAAACCCGCGGCAGCGATATCAAAAGCGCGATCCCAATGGGTTCCGTGCTGACCCTGCCCGCGACCGGTTCTGAATCCAACAAAGGTGCCGTTATCTCCCGTAAAACCACGGGTGATAAGCAGGCCTTTATGAACGATCACGTTCAGCCTGTATTCGCCATCCTCGATCCGGTTTACACCTACACCCTGCCTGCACGTCAGGTCGCGAACGGTGTGGTCGATGCGTTTGTGCACACCGTTGAGCAGTACGTTACCTACCCGGTAGATGCCAAAATTCAGGATCGCTTCGCGGAAGGCATTCTGTTGACGCTGATTGAAGACGGCCCGACAGCGCTGAAAGAGCCGGAAAACTACGATGTGCGCGCCAACGTGATGTGGGCGGCAACCCAGGCGCTGAACGGTCTGATCGGTGCCGGCGTGCCGCAGGACTGGGCAACCCATATGCTGGGCCACGAACTGACGGCCATGCACGGCCTGGATCACGCGCAAACGCTGGCCGTCGTCCTGCCTGCACTGTGGAACGAAAAACGTGATACCAAACGCGCTAAATTGCTGCAGTACGCTGAGCGCGTGTGGAACATCACCGAAGGTTCTGACGATGCGCGTATCGACGCGGCTATCGAAGCAACCCGCAGCTTCTTTGAAGGTCTGGGCGTGCCAACGCGTCTGTCCGGCTATGGTCTGGATGGCAGCTCCATCCCTGCCCTGCTGGCGAAACTTGAAGAACACGGTATGACCCAGTTGGGCGAGCACGGCGACATTACGCTGGAAGTGAGCCGTCGTATCTACGAAGCGGCACGCTAAGCGTTTTTGACATCCCGACTTTCGTTTTTTGACATTTCGTCCAGACTTAATGCACATCACATCGTCGGGGGTTCCCTCCGACGATGAGCACCTGAAGGAGGAAAAATGGCAAACCAAACCGTAATCAAGCTGCAGGATGGCAACGTGATGCCCCAACTGGGGCTAGGTGTATGGAAAGCCGGTAACGACGAGGTCGTCTCCGCCATTCATAAAGCACTGGAAGTCGGCTATCGGTCGATTGATACCGCCGCCGCGTACAAAAATGAGGACGGCGTGGGTAAGGCACTGGCCAGCGCTGGCATGCCCCGCGACGACCTTTTCATCACCACCAAACTGTGGAACGACGATCAAAAACGCCCCCGCGAAGCCCTGCAGGAGAGTCTGGACAAACTCCAGCTCGATTTCGTCGATCTCTATCTGATGCACTGGCCAGTCCCGGCTATCGATCACTATGTTGACGCCTGGAAAGGGATGATTGAGCTGCAGCAGGCAGGGCTGGTGAAAAGCATCGGCGTGTGTAATTTCCAGGTTCACCACCTGCAGCGCCTGATTGACGAGACGGGTGTCGCGCCGGTTATCAACCAGATTGAGCTGCACCCGCTGATGCAGCAGCGTCAGCTTCACGCCTGGAACGCCACGCACAAGATCCAGACCGAGTCCTGGAGCCCGCTGGCACAGGGCGGTGAAGGGGTGTTCGACCAGAAAATTATTCGCGATCTCGCGGATAAATACGGCAAGACGCCGGCGCAAATCGTTATTCGCTGGCATCTGGATAACGGCCTGGTGGTGATCCCGAAATCGGTCACGCCATCGCGTATCGCTGAGAACTTCGACGTCTGGGATTTCCGCCTGGATAAAGATGAACTGAGTGAAATTGCGAAGCTGGACAAGGGCAAGCGTTTAGGCCCGGATCCCGATCAGTTTGGCGGGTGAATAAAAAAACCCCGGCTCGCCGGGGTTTTTATTTTTTACGCTTTACGTTTCACGGGTTTCTTCGCACTGGCGTTACCGTTTGAACGCTGATGCACAATCGGCGTGTGCTTGGTCAATGCCGGGCGCGTATGGCGGTTCTGGCGGCGCGCTTCACGCATCTCGTCAAGCGTAGGCGCAGGCACCAGGCAGTCGCGGCGCGAGCCGATCAGGTGCTTTTTACCCATATCTTCCAGCGCCTGACGGATCAGCGGCCAGTTAGCCGGATCGTGGTAGCGCAGCAGTGCTTTATGCAGACGGCGCTGTTTATCCCCTTTCGGTACCACCACATCTTCACTCTTATAGCCAATTTTACCCAGCGGGTTCTTGCCGGTGTAATACATGGTCGTTGAGTTTGCGAGCGGTGATGGATAGAAGTTCTGCACCTGATCCAGACGGAAGCGACGCTGTTTCAGCCACAGCGCCAGGTTCACCATGTCCTCATCGCGCGTGCCGGGGTGCGCGGAGATGAAGTATGGGATCAGATACTGCTCTTTACCCGCCTGCTTCGAGTAGGTGTCAAACAGCTCTTTAAAGCGATCGTAGCTGCCCATACCCGGCTTCATCATCTTGGACAGCGGGCCTTCTTCGGTATGCTCAGGGGCAATCTTCAGGTAGCCACCCACGTGATGCGTCGCCAGCTCTTTGATGTAGCGCGGATCTTCCACGGCGATATCGTAACGTACCCCGGAGGCGATCAGGATCTTCTTGATCCCTTTCAGGTCACGCGCACGACGATAAAGGTTGATCGTCGGTTCATGGTTGGTATCCATGTGCTGACAGATATCCGGATACACGCACGACAGACGACGGCAGGTCTGTTCCGCGCGCGGTGACTTACAGCGCAGCATGTACATGTTGGCAGTCGGACCGCCCAGATCGGAGATCACCCCGGTGAAGCCAGGCACGGTATCGCGAATGGCTTCGATCTCATTGATGATCGAATCTTCGGAGCGACTCTGAATAATGCGCCCTTCGTGCTCGGTAATGGAGCAGAAGGAGCAGCCGCCGAAGCAGCCGCGCATGATGTTTATTGAGAAACGGATCATCTCATACGCCGGAATTCGGCTCTCGCCGTATGCCGGATGCGGCACGCGTTTGTACGGCAGCGCGAAGACGCTGTCCATCTCTTCGGTGGAAAGCGGGATGGCCGGCGGGTTGATCCAGATAAAGCGCTCGCCGTGCTTTTGCATCAGCGCACGCGCGCAGCCCGGGTTGGTTTCGTGGTGCAGAATACGGGACGCATGCGCGTAGAGCACTTTATCGGCTTTGACCTTCTCAAAGGAAGGCAGCAGCACGTAGGTTTTTTCCCACGGTTTCGGGCGCGGCGGCTGAACAACAATAGCTTTCGTTTCAGCCTTCTTTGGCTCTACCGGTTTGTTATCCGCACACGGCAGATCGTCGCCGTACGGGTGCGGGATCGGGTCGATTTTACCCGGCATATCAATGATACGGGAATCCACCCCGCTCCAGCCCGGCAGCGCCTCTTTCACCATGATCGCGGTGTTGCGCACGTCGCGGATGCTGCTCACCGGCTCACCCTGTGAGAGACGGTGCGCCACTTCCACCAGCGGACGTTCACCGTTACCGTAAATCAGCATATCGGCTTTGGAATCCACCAGCACCGAACGGCGCACGGTGTCTGACCAGTAGTCGTAGTGCGCGGTACGGCGCAGACTCGCCTCGATGCCGCCCAGGATAACCGGCACGTCTTTCCAGGCTTCTTTGCAGCGTTGGGTGTAGACCAGCGTCGCGCGGTCAGGACGTTTACCCGCGACGTTATCCGGCGTGTAGGCATCGTCATGACGCAGCTTACGGTCGGCGGTATAGCGGTTGATCATCGAGTCCATGTTGCCTGCGGTCACGCCGAAGAACAGGTTGGGTTTCCCCAGACGCATAAAGTCGTCTTTGCTGTTCCAGTCAGGCTGGGCGATGATCCCCACACGGAAGCCCTGCGCCTCAAGCATACGGCCACAGATAGCCATGCCAAAGCTCGGGTGGTCGACATAGGCATCGCCCGTCACCAGAATGATATCGCAGCTGTCCCAGCCCAGTTGGTCCATCTCTTCCCGGGACATCGGCAGGAACGGCGCCGGTCCAAAGCAGGCCGCCCAGTACTGGGGCCAGGAGAAGAGGTCACGATCCGGCTGGATCAGGGAAATTGCGCTCATAGTGCTTCCGAAGAAAAAATAGACAAAAGGAGCGGGATTATACGCTGTTAGTCCGCCGGATTTGAAGAAAAGGATGCAAGAAGTAAACAGAAAATCCTGGAAGCCGTTAAAATACAGCGCACTGTTAATTTTGGATCATAATATCCACTCTATCTTGCGGTATTCAGTTACCGGGATGCATTCTGGCACGGAGTTTCTTTGTGAAGTTCAACGATTCGTTACATGTGTCCCAGCTGCGGGTTGTGCTTCACCTCTGCGGTTTTCTGGTTCTTCTGTACAGCCTGTCCATGCTGCCGCCGATGGTTATCGCCCTGCTGAATAAAGAGCGAACCTACTTTGCTTTTTTAACCACCTTTTTGACCTTTTTCACTCTTGGTGGACTCACCTGGCGGGCAACACGTCATTCCGGTATACAGCTGCGCACCCGTGACGGTTTCGTGATTATCGTTCTGTTCTGGCTGCTGTTTTCATTGATTAGCGCCATGCCGTTATGGATGGATGACGGTCTGCAACTCTCCTTTTCCGATGCGCTCTTTGAAGGGGTCTCAGGGATCACCACCACCGGGGCGACGGTGATTGGGGACGTCAGTGCCCTGCCGAAGTCGTACCTTTATTACCGCGCTCAGCTCAATTTCATTGGCGGATTAGGGGTCATCGTACTGGCCGTCGCGGTCCTGCCGCTGCTCGGTATCGGTGGCATGAAGCTATATCAGTCGGAAATGCCTGGGCCGTTCAAGGAGGAGCGCCTGACGCCCCGACTCGCCGATACCGCGCGTACGCTGTGGGTAACCTATCTGGCGCTGGGACTGGTCTGCACGCTGGCGTACTGGCTGGCGGGCATGCCCTTTTTTGACGCCGTCTGTCACGGGCTTTCCACCGTCTCATTGGGTGGGTTTTCAACCCGAAGTGAGAGCATCGGGTTTTACGACAGCCACGCGATTGAGCTTGTCGCCGGGGCTTTTTCGCTGCTTTCCGCGTTTAACTTTACCCTCTGGTATGTCGTCATCGCGCGCCGCACGCTGAAACCGATTCGGCGCAGCCCGGAGGTGAAATTCTTTCTCGGTGCCGCCACCGTCATTATCGCCATCACCGCCTGGCAGGTGTGGCACGCGGGGATGTACAACGGCACCGACAGCCTGGTACATGCCTTCTTTCTGGCCAGCTCCATGATGACCGACAACGGTCTTTCGACGGCCGATTACGCTCACTGGCCTCCCCACACCATTTTCCTGCTGCTGAGCGCCAGCTTTTTTGGCGGCTGCGTCGGCTCTACCTGCGGCGGGATCAAAGCGCTGCGTTTTCTCATCATGTTTAAGCAGTGTATTCAGGAGATGAATCAACTCGCGCATCCGCGCGCGCTGCTGAGTATTAAGGTCGGCAAAAGCGTCGTGAATGAACGCGTTCTGCGCTCGGTGTGGAGCTTCTTTTTTCTCTACGTGATGATAACGGGCTTTTTCGTCTGGGCGCTGAACCTGCTGGGATACGATCTGTTCACGTCATTTGCCACCGTTGCGGCCTGCATTAACAATATGGGGCTGGGGTTCGGCGAAACGGCATCGACCTTCGGGACATTAAAAGACGAGGCCAAGCTGTTGATGTGTGCGGCGATGATTATGGGGCGTCTGGAAATTTATCCGGTACTGATCCTGTGCTCACGCTTTTTCTGGCGGGCATAAACATTCCCGGCGAACCGGGAATCGTATCGTGGTTTAGGGTGCCGGGTTGACCAGCATCTGGCCGACGGATCCCCTGTCCATCATCTCCAGCGTCTGGCTGTGGAACAGGAACGGGAAGTGCGGCCACGAAGGCTGTCCATAGTAGACCAGCAGTTCGACCTGCCCATCCACCCAGACGGTATCCTTCCAGCCCCTGTCTTCAGGGAACGGCATCGCGCCATTGACGTTGCGGATCAGGAAACTCACCCCTTCGATATGGAACGACTGCGGCATGTCCGAGCGAACCGTCCAGCGCTCCCAGGTACCCTGCTGCGCGGTAATATCGATACGGTTAACGTCCCACAGCGTACCGTTGATCCCCGGATCGTCGCCCAGGCTGATATCGCGGCTGCGCACCGGCGAACCGCTCATGATCTCCTGCGGTAGCAGGCGCATCGGCAGGCTGTCGGTCACCAACGGCAGCAGGCCGGTAGGACGCAGGGTCAGCACCAGGGTGGAGACCAGGATACTCGACGGCTCAAAGAAACCGCGAATGCGGTCCACAATGCTGGCCGCTTCGCCACAGGTGATCGACACCTCATCACCGTTGGTCATATCAATAAGGATTTCGCGGCGTTCGCCTGGCGACAGCGCCAGCTGCTTCACGGAAACCGGGGCCGGTAAAAAGCCCTGGTCGCCGGAGATGACGTGTAGCGCGCGGCCATCGCTCATTTGCAGCTGGTAGCGGCGCGAGTTAGAGGCGTTCAGCAGACGCAGACGTACCCATCCGCGCGACACTTCAACATACGGACTTTGCGCGCCGTTAACCAGCAGCGTATCGCCAACGAAGCCACCGCTGCCCGGCTCGCTGTATTCCGGTGTGCCGAAATTATCCAGCCGTTTGTCCTGAATAATGACCGGAAAATCATCCACGCCATAGTGGTTCGGGATTGGCAGGGATTTACTGATTTCATCTTCCACCAGCCACATACCGGCCAGGCCGTTATACACCTGCTGGGCCGTGCGGTTAGGGGTATTGGCATGATACCAGAGCGTCGCCGCGCTCTGACGAATCGGCAGAACGGGCGCCCAGTCAGCGTTAGGCGACATCATGCGCGCCGCGCCGCCAAGCAGCGGGCCAGGCACCTGTAAACCACTGATGGTCATGGCGACATTTTCTGTCGTACGGTTACTGTAGATCAGCTTAACGTCATCGCCATTCCACACGCGTATGGTCGGCCCAAGGTAACGCCCGTTAATGCCCCACACCGGCGCACGCGTGCCCTGGGTAAAGGACCAGTGGCTGCGCTGTAGCGTCAGGAAAAGCGGCTGCCCACGACGGGATTCTATTAACGGCGGAATGGGCAGCGGCTGTTGCTGCCCGGCGGCGTTGGCTGTCAGCGGCAGCGCACCCGCACAAAGGGCGATCCCGGAAGCCTGAATAAACTGACGCCGACTGAATGACATATAAGCTCCATCTGAAACGACTAACAACGCGGGAATTCGTTTTCCCTTTTAACGCCGGCTTACTTCTTACCGGCGGCTTCTCTCTCTGCGACTTCTTTGTCGAGCAGCGCAATATGCTGAGCCATCAGTTCACGGCAGTGTGCTGCCAGCTCGCGAACCTGGTCTTTACCGTATTTGCTGGTATCCACCGGCGGCAGCATTTCGACAATCACCAGCCCGTTATTCAGGCGGTTAAGATTAATCTTATTAGAAGTGTTGGAAACACACACAGGAATAATTGGAACACCTGCCGCAATTGCAGCATGAAACGCACCGGTTTTGAACGGCAGCAGGCCACGGCCACGGCTGCGCGTCCCTTCCGGGAACATCCAGATTGAGATCCTGCGCTTTTTGAAGTGATTAACCACTTCAGCAATAGTGCTGTGCGCTTTCGCGCGGTTGTTACGGTCAATCAGCAGGTTACCGGTCAGCCAGTACAGCTGGCCGAAAAAAGGGATCCACAGCAGGCTCTTTTTGCCCACGGTCACGGTCGGTGGCAGAACAATGTTGGAGGCCGTCACCATATCGTAGTTGTTCTGATGGTTAGCGATAAAGATGGCGTTACCGAAGTTCTCAGCCCCTTCCGGCAGGCGTTTTTCTACCTTCAGGCCAAACAGCGGCGCAAGGCGGCCGAACATATGGCCGAAGGTGGCGACATGTTTCGGATTGCGCGGACTGAACAGGCAATAAATAGAGCCGAAAATACAGACCAGAATGCAGTAAATAATGGTAAGAATTAAACGAACAATGAATAGCATAGCGACCTCTGAAGCCCTGACAGCTGACAATTATACTTCACCTGTGGCCAGGTAAGGACTTTATTACGAGCGCGTATTGTTAATCGCAACGCACGAATTAACAACGATTTTACGGGAAATTTTATTGAAATTCCCCCTCCGGAACAGAGGGGGAGATAACGGCGTTACTCTTCGCTGTCGCCCGCGGTACTGCGCGCAGGAGAGTCAATCTCCACGCGGTCAATACGCTGCAGGCCGCGCATCAGCGAGCCGCGTCGACCGCGCTCGCCCACCACTTTCTGCAACTCTTCCGGACGAAGCTTGATTTTACGTTTGCCGACATGAATGGTCAGCGTGCTCTGCGGCGGCAGAATAAAGAGGTGCGCCAGACCATCTACCCCTTTCGCCGCTTCCGCTGACGGGATGCTGATGATCTTGTTGCCCTTGCCTTTTGACAATTCCGGCAGGTCGCTGACCGGGAACATCAGCATACGTCCGGCGGCAGTGATCGCCAGCAGCATATCGCTGTCGTTTTCCACTACCAGCGGCGGCATCACATGCGCGTTGTCAGGCAGGCTGATCAGCGCCTTACCGGCACGGTTACGGGAAACAAGATCGTTAAAGGTACAGATAAAGCCGTACCCCGCGTCAGACGCCAGCAGCAGTTTCTGGTCATCGGCTTCCATCAGCATATGGTCAACCGTCGCACCCGGCGGCAGCGTCAGCTTACCGGTAAGCGGTTCGCCCTGTCCGCGGGCAGAAGGCAGCGTGATCGGGTCGATGGCGTAGCTGCGCCCCGTCGAGTCGATAAAGGCGACCGGCTGGTTGCTCTTACCTTTCACGGCGGCTTTAAAGCTATCGCCCGCCTTGTAGCTCAACCCTGGCGCGTCGATATCGTGACCTTTTGCACTGCGCACCCAGCCGCTCTGAGACAGCACAATGGTGACCGGCTCTGATGGCTGCATGTCGTGCTCATTCATCGCCTTCGCTTCTTCGCGCTCATGCAGCGGAGAACGACGGTCGTCACCGAATGCATCGGCGTCAGCCTGCAGCTCTTTCTTAAGCAGGTTGTTCATCTTGCGTTCGGACGCGAGGATCGCCTGCAGCTGATCGCGCTCTTTTTCCAGTTCGTTCTGCTCACCGCGGATCTTCATCTCTTCGAGTTTGGCGAGATGACGCAGTTTCAGTTCAAGGATCGCTTCGGCCTGGGTTTCACTGATGCCAAAGCGCGACATCAGCGCCGGCTTCGGCTCGTCCTCGGAACGGATAATCTCAATAACTTCGTCGATATTGAGGAACGCCACCAGCAAACCTTCAAGGATGTGCAGGCGTTTAAGCACTTTTTCCAGTCGATAGTTCAGACGGCGGCGAACGGTATCGCGGCGGAACGTCAGCCATTCGCTCAGGATCTCCAGCAGGTTTTTCACTGCCGGACGACCGTCGAGGCCGATCATGTTCAGGTTGATGCGGTAGCTTTTTTCCAGATCGGTGGTGGCAAACAGGTGGTTCATCACCTGCTCCATGTCCACGCGGTTGGAACGCGGCACGATCACCAGACGCGTCGGGTTCTCGTGGTCGGATTCGTCGCGCAGGTCATCCACCATCGGCAGCTTTTTATTGCGCATCTGGGAGGCAATCTGTTCCAGCACTTTCGCGCCGGAGACCTGGTGCGGCAGCGCGGTGATGACCACTGCGCCGTCCTCTTTGGTCCATACCGCACGCATGCGCACGGAGCCGCGGCCGTTCTGGTAGATTTTGCGGATTTCCGCGCGCGAGGTGATGATTTCGGCCTCGGTCGGGTAGTCCGGCCCCTGCACGATATCCAGCAGATCGTCCAGCGTGGTTTTCGGCTGTTCAATCAGGGTGATGGCGGCTTTCGCCACTTCACGCAGGTTGTGCGGCGGAATGTCCGTCGCCATACCCACCGCGATACCGGTAGTGCCGTTCAGCAGGATGTTCGGCAGACGCGCAGGCAGCATTTTCGGCTCCTGCATCGTACCGTCGAAGTTTGGCACCCAGTCCACGGTTCCCTGACCCAGCTCGCCCAGCAGCACTTCAGCGTAGCGGGAGAGACGGGATTCGGTATAACGCATCGCTGCGAAGGATTTCGGATCGTCCGGCGCCCCCCAGTTCCCCTGACCATCCACCAGCGGATAACGGTAAGAGAACGGCTGTGCCATCAGCACCATCGCTTCATAACAGGCGCTGTCGCCGTGCGGATGGTATTTACCCAGTACGTCACCGACGGTACGGGCGGATTTTTTGAACTTGGCGGTCGCATTCAGCCCCAGCTCGGACATCGCATAGACGATGCGGCGCTGAACGGGCTTCAGGCCATCCCCGATAAACGGCAACGCCCTGTCCATGATGACGTACATGGAGTAGTTCAGGTAGGCGTTTTCCGTGAATTCATGTAGCGCGAGGCGCTCTGCCATATCGCTCATTATGTGTGATTCCTCAACTCAGAAACCGAAAGGTTTCAGGCAATATTGCCGCAGATACTACCTTATCTGGCGTGTTGAGTCACAAAGAAAAAGGGCCGCATCCGCGGCCCTTTCGGGGTTATTTGTTCAGTTTGATAACCTGCTTCACGTCGATTTCAAAATCGTTCCACTCTTTATCGACTTTACCCTGGATTTCCACCTTATCCTGCGGGGTTACGGTCACGCCGTTCCAGCGCTTGTGGTCAATCTCCACGTTAACCGTACCGGTCTCATCGCGGAAGGTGTAGCGGTCATCAGACAGGCGCTGAGTGATGTTCCCGCGCAGCTTCACCCAGCTGTCGTCCTTCATGTCCTTCACTTTCACCGCGGTGGTGAGGTTCGCGTCATTATCGACAAAACCGCCCGCCTGCGTCTGGGTCTGGGTTTGTGCGGCAGAGGGGCCGTTAAATCCGCCCTGTGCAGCAAAAACAGGGGCAGTGGTCATCATCATGATGGCGGCAATCGCAGCGAATTTTTTCATATTAACTCTCCCTTTAATGTGGTTTCGCAGTCCATTTAACAGGGTAAACCTTAACAACTTCTTAAGGGAAAAATTTATTTATTATTACTGTACAGCAGGCTGATGCAGAGGGTTTACTGACGTTATCAAGGAGGGAACATGCGCATTTTACTGGTTGAAGACGACAAGCTGATTGGCGATGGTATCAAGGCGGGTTTAAGCAAAATGGGCTTTAGCGTGGACTGGTTCACCGACGGAAAAACCGGCCAAACCGCGCTTCATTCTGCACCGTATGATGCCGTAGTGCTGGATCTGACGCTGCCGGAAATCGACGGACTGGATATTCTGCGCGCCTGGCGCGAAAGCGGACGCCGCGAGCCGGTATTGATTCTGACGGCGCGGGATGCGTTGAACCAGCGTGTCGAAGGGCTGCGTCTGGGGGCGGATGATTACCTGTGCAAGCCCTTTGCACTGATCGAAGTGGCTGCCCGCCTTGAGGCGCTGGTGCGCCGAAGCCACGGCCAGACCCGCAGCGAGTTGCACCATGGAAAGGTCACGCTCGATCCCACCAGTCTCGTGGCCACGCTGGACGGCGAAACGCTGACGCTCAAGCCGAAAGAGTTCGCCCTGCTGGAGCTGCTGATGCGTAACGCGGGCCGCGTGCTGCCGCGCAAGCTGATCGAGGAAAAGCTCTACACCTGGGACGACGACGTCTCCAGCAACGCCGTTGAAGTCCACGTCCACCATCTTCGTCGTAAACTGGGCAGCGAATTTATCCGCACCGTGCACGGTATCGGCTATACCCTGGGTGACGCATGAAACTGACTCAACGCCTGAGCCTGAAGCTGCGCCTGACGCTCCTCTTTTTAGTGCTGTCGCTGACGGCGTGGTTTGCCGCAAGCCTGGTCGCCTGGCAGCAGACCACCCACACGCTGGATAAGCTGTTCGATACGCAGCAGATGCTGTTTGCCAAACGGCTGTTGACCATGGATCTGGATGAGATCCGGGCCCCCGAACGGATGCGTGAGATCCCCAAAAAAGCGAAGCACGGTCGTCTGGATGACGACGCGCTGGCCTTCGCCATCTACGCCACCGACGGCAAGATGATATTAAATGACGGCGAAAACGGGCGGGACATTCCGTACCACTATCGCCGTGACGGGTTTGATAATGGACGGCTACAGGGCGACAACGACGAGTGGCGTTTTTTATGGCTCACCTCACCCGACGGGAAGTACCGCGTGGTGGTCGGCCAGGAGTGGGAGTATCGCCAGGAGATGGCGGTAGATGTGGTCAGCTCCCAGTTGACCCCGTGGCTGGTGGCGCTGCCCCTGATGCTGCTGTTGCTGATCGTTCTGCTGAGCCGGGAACTGAAACCGTTAAAAAAACTGGCGCAGACCCTGCGCTCCCGCTCACCGGATGCCACCGACGCGCTCCCGACTCAGGGGGTTCCCATTGAAGTGCGCCCGCTGCTCGACTCGCTGAACCATCTGTTCACGCGAACCCAGGAGATGATGACCCGCGAGCGTCGTTTTACCTCAGATGCCGCGCACGAGCTACGCAGCCCTCTCGCGGCCCTGAAGGTGCAAACCGACGTGGCGCAACTGTATCAGGACGATCCGCAGGCGCAGCAAAAAGCGCTGGCGCAGCTGCATGCGGGTATCGATCGCGCATCCCGGCTGGTGGATCAGCTCCTTACGCTGTCGCGTCTGGACTCGCTGGATAACCTCGACGATATCGAACCGATCGTGATGGCCGATCTCCTGCAGTCGGCGGTGCTGGATATCTGGCATCCGGCACAGCAGGCCGGGATTGATATTCGCCTGAACATTCATGCCCCACAGGTCACACGTCAGGGCCAGCCGCTGCTGCTGAGCCTGCTGGTGCGTAACCTGCTGGACAACGCCGTGCGTTATAGCCCGCATGGCAGCGTGGTGGACGTCACGCTGGACACCCGGCGTTTTACCGTGCGTGATACCGGCCCCGGCGTTTCCACCGATGCGCTGGCGCGTATTGGCGAGCGTTTTTATCGCCCACCGGGACAGGATGCAACGGGTAGCGGCCTGGGGTTATCTATCGTCAGGCGCATTGCCGCCCTGCATGGTATGCGCGTCGCGCTGGGCAACGCGGCAGAAGGCGGCTTCGAAGTGAAGGTCAGCTGGTAAGGGATTATTGCGTTTAATGCAAAAGACTTTGCACATTTTGCTCATTTAACCGCATCGCTCGCGCGCGTAGAATCCTCGCCATACTTTCATCTTCGAGGACACCTCATGAGCAACATTCTGATTATCAACGGTGCAAAAGAATTTGCGCACTCTAAAGGCCAACTGAATGACACCCTGACCGAGGTCGCGGACGGTTTTCTGCGCGACGCCGGGCATGATGTTAAGATCGTGCGCGCGGACAGCGATTACGATGTCAACGCGGAAGTGCAGAACTTCTTGTGGGCTGACGTGATTATCTGGCAAATGCCTGGCTGGTGGATGGGCGCCCCCTGGACCGTGAAAAAATACATGGATGATGTCTTCACCGAAGGCCATGGCGCACTGTACGCCAGCGACGGTCGCACCCGCTCCGACGCCTCCAAAAAATACGGTTCTGGCGGCCTGATTCAGGGCAAAAAATATATGCTGTCCCTGACCTGGAACGCACCGCTGGAAGCGTTCACCGAAAAAGATCAGTTCTTCGAAGGGGTGGGCGTTGACGGCGCATATCTGCCGTTCCACAAAGCTAACCAGTTCCTCGGAATGACGCCGCTGCCAACCTTTATCGTTAACGACGTCATCAAAATGCCTGACGTCCCGCGCTATATCGCAGAATATCGCAAGCATCTCGCGGAAATTTTTGCTTAACTGGTAACCTGGAATTAGAAGGAGTTAACCATGCTTACTGTTATTGCTGAAATCCGTACTCGTCCAGGCCAACATCACCGCCAGGCGGTGCTGGATGAGTTCGTGAAAATTATCCCCACTGTACTGAAGGAAGAAGGCTGCCACGGCTACGCGCCGATGGTCGACGCCACCACCACCGCCAGCTTCCAGGCTACTGCCCCAGACTCGATCATTATGATTGAGCAGTGGGAAACCGTGGCCCATCTTGAAGCCCACCTGCAGACCGCGCACATGAAAGCGTGGAGCGACGCGGTGAAGGGCGATGTGCTGGAAACGCATATCCGCATTCTGGAGCAAGGGGTGTAAGTTTACCCTGCTCCTGATTCCTGCCCTCCCCCTTCCGGGAGAGGGTCAGGGAGGCATATTACCAGTACAACTTCCAGCTTTGGGTAAACCTGACCAACGCCTCCACGTAGAAGTAGTCCCCCCAGCTCGCGCACTCGTCCACGCCTTTATTGCTTGCCAGATGATAAACGGAGTGCTTCAGCAGCCCAGTGCCCTTCTCATCTTTGCCCATCAGGTAGTGTTTCGTCAGTGACGACATCATTCCTTTTGCCCATTCAGAATACCGCTCGCGATCCGGATCGGTCACCGGCAGGTGCTTCACCAGCTCCAGCAGGCCACATACCGCAATCGCCGCCGAGGACGCGTCGCGTAGCGCATCCGTGCCGACCAGCGCCAGATCCCAGTGGCAGACGTAATCTTCCGGCAGACGGTTGAGGAAGTAGTTCGCCAGCCGTTTCGACAGGGCAATCATCGTCGCATCACCGGTATAGATGTAGCTCAACAGGAAGCCGTAAATTCCCCACGCCTGCCCGCGTGACCAGCAGGAGTCATCGGCATAGCCTTGCTGAGTATTGCCGTAGCGCGGCGCGCCGGTGTGCACATCCATATAGTAGGTGTGGAACGTTGAGGCATCTTCACGGATAAGGTACCTCGCTGCCTGCATCACGTGTGCTTTAGCAGCATCGGCAAAGCGCGGATCGCCCGTCTGTTCGCTCGCCCAGTAGAGCAGCGGCAGGTTCATATTGCAGTCGATAATCATCCGCCCGGCCTGTTCCGGGTCAGCCAGATCGCCCCACGCCTGAATAATTTTTGCCTTCTCGTGGAAGCGCTCCAGCAGCGCCTCCGCCGCCAGCAGCGAGAAGCCACGCGCCTCACGGTTACCGGTCAGTCGCCAGGCCGCCACGCAGGAGAGCGTATACAAAAAGCCCAGATCGTGGGTGTTAGTGTCGTGGCGCCCGGCGATACGCAGGCCAAACGAGCGCACATGTTTTTCCGCCATCGCGCGGAATTTCGCTTCGCCGCTCATCTCCCACGCCAGCCACAGCTGCCCGGTCCAGAAGCTGGTGGTCCACTCCACGTTGTCGGTCAGCGGATAAAAACCCTGCTGGCAGGTTTCCGCCGGGAACTGCTCACCAAACGCCGTTAAATGGCGGCTAATCAGCGCAAGGACATGGTCGCGTGCTGAACTCAGTTCATCGCGGAATACGCGCGAATCAACGGGCACGGGGATAGCGGGCAGGCGTTCCTCTGCGATACGACTTAACATATTTCGGTTCCTTCTTTGACGGCTTAATTATCGTGATGAGGGTTCTGCTACGTTCAGCGCGCGGGGGCCGCGCCATTTACTCTGGCAGGCAGATAACGTAAAGGCAGAAATAAACGTGAAGATCAGCGCCGTGGCGCCCATGATGATATAGGTGTTCTCGAAACCGATGCGGTCATACATATAGCCAGCAGGCGACGAGACCACGACATTGCCGACGTACAGCATCGCCTGATATCCCAGCAAATACATGGTGGCGTTAACACGCTTATCGAAATGTTCGGCAATATATTTAAAGACGGAGACCAGCAGCAGACAAATTTCCAGACCGTACAGCGGCTTAAGAATGGAAATTAACAGATGTGAATCACACAGACCGGAAATAATCAGACGCGCACCGACCACCAGCCCGACAATTAACAGCCCACGTTTGGCGCCAATAGCGTTCACCAGCAGCGGGATCACCATATACATGACAAACTCCATTCCCGACTGCACGGTCCCCAGATAACCAAACACCGCATTGCCCTGGTGAATATCATCAAAGAAGGTCACGAAATAGCGCGAAAACTGCTGCTCGGCGATAAACATCATCCACGCCACACCGGCCACGTACAGACAGAAGGCCCAGAATTTACGGTTACGCAGCAGCGCGTAAACGTCTGACGGGGCAATTTTCTCTTTCGTCAGCACTTCGCCGGCATGTGCGGAGTTAGTATTCACTTTCAGGCTCAACAGGACAATCAGCATCACCACCGATGCCACGCTGCCCATAATAAAGTTATACGCTGGCGAGAGATTAAACAGCAGGCCGGAGAAGGAGGACGCCACTGCCCAGCCAAGGGAGCCCCACATCCGGATCTGGCCAAATTCCATGCCATTTAAACGGCTAAACCGGTCAGAATAGGATTCGCACGCCGCCACGCCCGCATACCAGGCAAAGCTTAAATAGAGTGCGCCAATAATAATCCCCAGCAGCGTGTTGGACATTAACAGCGGCTGATAGACATAAATAAAGAACGGCGCCATCAGGGCAGACATTGCCACCACAAAATAGAGCAGGTATTTGCTCATGCCGATCTTATCGAGAATATAGCCATAGATGGGCTTCAGAATGACGGAGAAAATCCCGTTCACCGCAAATACGGTACCAATCACCGAACCACTGAGGTTCGCTTTCTGGCCTAACCAGATAGCCAGCAGGCCAATACTGGCAGACCAGGTAAAGAAATAGAGAAATATAAAACTGCTGATTTTGTAATATTCAGTTCTGTTTGTTGTAGCGGTCTTTTTCATATCATCCTCGCCGACGTGTAGGGTCAGAGTTTTTATAATGAGAACGACAGCTGTCGCTCACTGCCGGGCTCGCGGATAACAACCCGGTTCTCGCTAATATTCAGTTGTGGGACTGCCATAACCGGCTGGCTTTCGCCGGCGACGGCGGCACAACAGAGCCAGCTCTCCCCCTGCGCAAGCGTGGTTTTCAACAGCGGAATGGCAGCGCATTCCGGGAACATGATGCTGCTGTTCGGCGGTGTGACGATGCTGTCCGGTTCACGGCTAACCACCGGAGAGAGATCGACCAGCACGCTGGTGCCGTTACCGGCGACAAGCCAGCATCCGTTCTCACGGATCTGCGGTTCGGTGTTCATCACCGCAAAACCGCCCTCCGCCGTATTCAGTCGACGCGCGCTGTTGATACGGTGCAGGCGCAGGTGCCACTCACCAAACGGCACTTGCCAGGTTTCGATATGGACGTCATGCCACGGAGACCAGCGTGAGTAGAGATAATCTTCAGTGACCCGCACCGCTTCACATTCGCGGCGACCGCGGAAATAGTTATCCCCGTCTGCCAGCAGCAGCATGGAGTCGCAGGCGGCATGTTTCAGGCCAAACCGTCCGCGCTCAATCGTGAAACCAAAGCGGCTGGAGTAGGCAAATTTAGTGTATTTGGCTTCCGTATTAACGTAGTTATTCAGCTCAAGCTGCCCGGCGGTAAGCAGGGTGACGTGCTGCGACTGACCGGCATGCATCAGGATCTGCTGTGCATGCGGGATGACGCGTTTTTCCGCAAGCGCGGGCAGCGGCTGCTCTTCAGCCTGCCAGAACGGATGGTCCTCCGGCATCGCCAGAATCAGGTAGGTTTTCAGCGCCCAGTATGGCGAGCCGGGGGCGTTATAGTCCTCACACATCGCCAGGTTCGGATAAGCAAAACCGAGGGTCAGAATGCCGTCCCGATCGGTGATGGGCTGTTGCTGCCACCAGCGCAGATGGCGCAGCACGATGCCCTTCACAATCCCCGGCGTGAACACCTCCAGACCGGAAAAGGCGACGGCACTCCAGAAGGCGACCATTGCAAAGCGATAGGTCAGGCTGCGACCAAACGGTACCGAGGCACCGTCGGCGGCTGACCAGTAGATAAAGTCTTCGGCGAACAGGCGCGAACGCGCTCGCAGCACCTGCGCCCTCTCCTCGTCACCGCTCAGGGTGGCGTAAATCAGGCCGTAGAAATGGAATGCCATCGAGATGTAATAATCTTTCGGCCGCCCCGGCCCGTCGGAATACCAGCCATCGCCCAGGTAATAGGCTTCCATCATCGCAAACCGTCGGTCAATCGCCGTCTGGTCATACGGCAGCCCGGCGCGCTTAAAACCGAGCTGCACCATAATGGCAAAGTAGTTCCAGTTGCTGTCCGGCATTTGCGCATGGGTGATCTGGTTGAGCCATGCGTGCAGGTTCATGACCTCGCGCCCGGTGAAGTGCGCGGTGAGTTTATCCCCCAGCAGGGCAAGCCCCAGACCGTAGGCCGCCATCTCGACCAGACGCTGATCGTAGGGGCCGGTTTCGCCCCAGTAACCGTCACTGTGCGGATCGGTGCCGAATTTGATCGCGGTAAGGTATTTTTCGCAAAAGGGGCTGGCATCGCCGGATGCCAGCAGCGGAAACAGCCCCCATAACGCACGTGAGAGTCCCTCCATCTGCGCGATATCCGTGCTGTAATGCGCACAGGTTTCACCCAGCGAAAATCGTGAACTGCCCGGTGCAAACGCCTTATCCAGCGCACTCAACAGAGTATTCAATGACGCCACGATATCCTGGCGTGAAGACAACGGATTTGATTTTTCTTTATTTGCCGCCCACATACGCTCACCCTCGTAATCAACTGCGGCAAAGCATAGTGAATCCGCAAGGGGCAGAAATGTTAGCCATGTCACAGCTAAGAGCGATGAATAAACCCGCAGTTAAGAAAATTTAAAAAGGTGGTTTATAAAGAGATTCTGACGGGAAAAAGTTGAGTTTTATTGCACTATGCGCGACACGCCAACATCCGATCATCTGGAGCTGATTACCTTAAATGACACCGTGGTGTCGTTTAGCCGCCTGTTCGCCAATACGGTGCGCTATCACCACTGGCATCAGTGTCTGGAAATTCTCTATGTGGAAGAGGGCTTTGGCGTGGCGATTGTCGATAACCGTCATTACACCATGCGCCCCGGGCGGCTGTTTTTCTTCCCACCGTTTACCCTGCATAAGGTGATGGTGGACGAGAAGGCAGAAGCCCTTTACAGGCGCACCATTATTCATCTCGACCAGCATGCCGTACTGAAAACCCTGCGTGATTTTCCGCAGGCTCAGCAGCGTCTGCAGAAGCTGTCTCGTCGTGGCGGCGAGGCCTGGGTCGCTGACCTGGCGCATTGCCAGAAGCATATCGATTATATTCTTGGCTGTTATCAGCCGCCGCTGAATAGCGAAAACATTGCCGGGCTGTTGATTAGCCTGTTTGCCATGCTGCCGGATGATAACGACGGTGCCCCGGGGAGCAGTCAGGGGGTGGCAAGCCAGGTGATGTTCTGGCTGGATGAGCACTATCGGGAGAAATTTCGCCTGGATGCGCTGGCGGCTGAGCTGGGAAAATCACGCAGCTATGTATCGCGAAAATTCCATGCGGAAACAGGCGAGAAGATCCACGACTATCTGAATACGCTACGGCTGCGAAAAGCCTGCGAGTACTTGCTGCACAGCAATGCCAGCGTGCGTGAGATTGCCGCGCGGGTGGGATTTTCCGACGTGACGTGGTTTATCAGCGCTTTTAAAAAAGGGATTGGCGAGACGCCGCTGCAGTACCGGAAAAATCATGGCGCGGCGTGAACCCCTCACCCGCTCTTCTTGCCCGGTTTTAACCCGCGATGAAATTCGTTAATGCGCTTCATCGACCTGATGGTGCGCTGGGGCTCCGTTGACGCTACAGATAAAATGATCATCTCCAGACACAGCAGCACCGTGCCGTGGAGCGGAATTTTGCCCTTTTCACCGCCGCGCGGAACGTGGATCACCACGCTGGCCTCTTTGCTGAAGCGCGAGTCCGTAGCATTGGTCAGCAATATCGTGGGAATACCCAGCCGTTTCGCTTCACGCAGCGTGGTTTGTCCTTCCCGGTGGGCCGATTTTTGCGCCATCATCACCAGCACGTCGCCGCGCTGTAAGGCTATCAGTTGCTCTGCCAGACCAATGCCGGTGCGGTTGAGCGCAATAGCGGGCAGGCCGATACGGCTGAACAGCCGGGAAGTGTACTCGGCCAGAATGCCGGAAGCCCCAATCCCAAAGATCGCGACCTGACGTGCCTGCGCCAGCAACGATACCGCCTGCGCCATTGCGTAGCGGTTGTGCGGCTCGGATAGTACGTCACAGGTATGCTGATGCCCTTCCAGCACAAAATCGATGCTCGCGTTCACGTCGCTGGTGAGCGTATTCACCGTGGTGGACATTTTTTCGCTGGAGGAGACCACTGGCCCAAACCACTGCTCCAGAGTCTGCTTCAGGTCACGCAGCCCGGCAAAGCCAAGAGCCTGAATGGCGCGTACCACCGTAGCGTCCGAGGTTTTCAGCAACGCGGCAATCTCCATCGCCGTCTGCTCCATCACCGCTTCGCGGTTTTCATTGATGTAACGCGCAACCTGCAGCAGGCGCGGCGTGAGCTGGTGCCCCCGCGAGCGAAAGCGGTCGCCATAGACATCAACCCGGGCTTTGTCTTTTCTGATCACTGTGACGCCTCCGGCAGCGGTCGACCGACAATCTGCGACTGCACCTGGGCGGCCATCAGTCCTAAGGAGGCAAAGGAGTTCGAGATGGCCTCTTCACGGGAGATCAGTATGTAGTGGCCGGTGCGACAGGCATTGAGGAACTGACACCAGCCAGGCATCACAGCATCCATCGCTGCCAGCTCATCCTGCGGTTTGCCGCCGGTATCCCCGCGCCAGGTGGCAAAGACAAAATCTGCATCCAGCTCGGGCAGACGCTCGGCGCTGACGTCAATTCGACCGCCGTCAGGGATGGACTCAATCAGCGGCGGGAATGTGAATCCTGCGTCGCGCAGCACGCGCCCCAGCGAGTGGTAGCTGTGCATGGCGTTGATTTTGCCCTGGTTGGCCTGTATCACCGACACGGTGATGTTGCGGGTGTCGATGGTCGCTTTCAGGGCGTTAATCTGCTCCTGATAGCGACGTTCAAGGATCTTCAGCCGGGCTTCAGTGCCCGTGAGCTGTGCCAGCTTGCGGTAGATCTCCGGCGCGCCGCCATCGAGATGATCGATACTCACCGTCGGGGCAATTTTCTCCAGCTGTTCAACCGGCGTGTTACGGGTCGGTTCGGTGATGATCAGATCCGGCTTTGCAGCGGCGATGGCCTCGATGTCGATATCCGCGGAGCCGATAAATTTGATGTCGGCGTTATCAAAATCAACGCCCGTCAGCATGCCGCTGGCGCGCAGAAAATGGCTACCGTCCGGCCGCGTGCGCCCGTGGCTTGCCACTGGCGGCACGCCGAGCTCAATCAGCGGAATGGTGATATCCAGATCGTGCAGCGAGACAATCCGCTTTGGGTGAAGGGGCACAGTCACCTTGCGGTTCAGATCGTCGGTAAACGTCTGCGTCGGCTCCGCCGCACTCACGGTAAACCCCACCAGCAACAACATCGAAAAAAGTATACGCATCTCCATCCCCTAAAATCTGTCCCGTCGCTGCCAGAGCAGCAGCAGGAAAAACGGTCCGCCAATCAATGAAATGACTACGCCTGCCGGCAGCTGCAGCGGCAGGAAAGCCAGACGTCCGACGTTATCTGCCAGCAGAACCAGCAGCGCACCCAGCACGGCACTTCCCGCCAGCAGCGCGGTTTGTCCGCCGCGCAGCAGCAGGCGTGCCATATGTGGCGCAATCAGTCCCACAAAACCGATACTGCCCACGCAGGAGACGCAGGCCGCGGTCAGCACCACCGGGGCAAGCACGCGCAGCAGCGCCAGCCGTGAGGTGTGTACGCCAAGCCCCGTTGCGGTGGGGTTGCCCATCAGGGCCACGTCTGCGGCGCGCGCGGTCAACAGCAATAGCGCAAATGCCGGCAGCGTCCAGGCTGCCGCAATGACCACCAGCGTCCAGTTTGCTGCATGCAGGCTTCCCGCCAGCCACAGCATCGCCGTCTGCACGTCACGCACGTCGGCGGTGGTCATGAAGACCCCCATTGCCGCGGCAAACGCCCAGGAAACGCCGATCCCCGTCAGGATAAATCGCGGCCGCGAAATATCGCGCGCCAGCGCCACCACCAGCAGCGCGGTGAGTATGCCCCCCGCCATTCCCGCCAGCGGTCGCCAGGCCAGGCTGAGCGCCGGGAACTGAAAAATCAGCACCAGCACCGCCGCGCTACATCCCTCTTTCACGCCGATAAGCCCCGGGTCGGCAAGGCCATTACGAGTGACAGACTGCATCGCTGCCCCCGCCATGCCGAGCATGGCACCGCATAACACCGCCATCAGCAGACGCGGCAGGCGGATATCCATCACGATGTAGCGCGTATCCGCCTCCAGACTTTGCGGATACAGCAGCGCCCGTCCGATGGCCGACGTCGGGATCGGCAGCGAGCCGTGCGTCAGGCCAAACCCGAGCAGGATAAAGGCCGCGAGCGAAATCAGCGCAAGGCAGGCCAGCGCCCTCGGGCGTACCAGCGTAGAAAAGGTGCCAATACGCAACGCGCGCAGTCCGGCCCGGCTCATTTGAACGCCCTCGAGGCCATAAAGATAAAGACGGGAGCACCGACCAGCGCGGTCATAATGCCGGTCGCCAGTTCATAAGGGGTAAACAGCGTGCGGGCGGCGAGATCCGCCAGCAGCAAAACCAACCCTCCACACAGGGCTGAAAGCGGCACCATCACGCGCAGATCCACCGTCACCAGACGCCGTATCAGCTGTGGCACCACGAGGCCAATAAAACCAATCGGCCCGGCAACGGAGACTGCCGCGCCGCACAGCAGCGCGATTGCCAGCAGCGCGAACAGGCGCGTCCTGAGAAGCGATACGCCAAGCCCCTGGGCCATCCGATCCCCCAGTGCCAGCATATTGAGTGACCGCGACAGCCAGAGCGCAAGGGCGAAACCCGCGCCAGCGGCCCACGAAGCGCTGCGAAGCGTTCTTTCTGTTATTCCGGCCAAATCCCCCGCCAGCCAGGTGCGTAAGGCGAGAAGCGTCTGCTCATCAAGGATCAGGACCGTGGCGGTAATCGAGGAGGCGAACGCCGACATCGCCACCCCGCACAAGGTGACTTTCATCGGCGTCAACCCGCCGCGTCCCGAAGAGGAGAGCATCAGTACCAGCAGAAACAGCGCGGCGGCGCCGGCGGCGGCAATCAGCGGGCGACCAAACGGCAGGGTGAACCCGAGTGCGCTTGTCAGCACGACGGCCAGCGCGGCACCGGCATTCAGCCCCAGAATATGCGGCTCGCCCAGCGGGTTACGAATAACGGACTGCAGCAAGACGCCTGCCACGCCAAGTGCAGCGCCGGTCAGCATGGCCGCAAGGAGGCGTAACAGGCGCAGCCTGATAATGATGTTATGGTCGAAATTGCGCGGGTCGAAATCGACAAAAGCCTGCACGACCGTCAGGGGAGAAATAACGCGCGCGCCCGTGCCCAGGTGTGCAATTGCGCCCATCACCAGCAGTAGCGCAAAGAGCAGAAAAGCCAGTGACGTTCGCATCATGATTTTTCTGCGACCTGGCGAAACGGCATGAAGAACGGTTTGCCGGTGAGCGGATTAACTGACATATGTACGTCAACCTCAAACACCGCTTTGATCAGTTCCGGCGTACAGGTATCACCCTCGTGAAGCACGCCCTCTACTTTCCCCTGGCGTAAAAAGACCAGGGAATCACCGTAGTTCACCGCGAAGTTAAGATCGTGCAGCACCACCACGACGGTGCGCCCGTGCTGACGGGTCAGCGTATGCAGCAGTTCAAGGATTTCCACCTGATAGCGGAGGTCAAGAAACGTTGTCGGCTCGTCGAGCAGGATATAGGGCGTTTGCTGCGCCAGCGCCATCGCAATCCAGCAGCGCTGACGCTGGCCGCCGGAAAGGCTTTCCACCGGCAAATGGGCAAACTCCGCCGTACCGGTCAGGCGCAGTGCCTCTTCCACGGCCTGCTCGTCTTCGTCACTCCACTGGCGCATAAAATTTTGCCAGGGGAAACGCCCGCGCGAAACCAGTTCAAACACGGTTAACCCTTCCGGCAACAGCGGTGACTGCGGCAGAATGCCCAGCTGACGGGCGACCGCTTTGGTTGGCTGTTGATGAATGGCTTTGCCATCCAGCAGCGCAGCTCCCCCGAGCGGTTGCAGCAGACGTGCGATCGTGCTCAGTAGCGTGGATTTTCCACAGCCGTTCGCGCCCACCAGAACGGTTATTTTCTGTGGGGGGATCGCAAGCGAGATCTCATCGACGATGATTTTTTTCTGATAGCCAGCAGAGAGGTTTTCAAGAACCAGCCCTGACTTATTCGTGTTGTGAGCCACGTGAACGCCAACTTAATAAAAAACTAACAAATAAAAATAAAACTCATTCTCTTTTGAGAGTTTGCCGCTGCGCCATGTAGTAGTCAAGAGAAGAAACACCCTTAAAACCCCAGGGTTATCGTGCAGGAACGGGAAAACCGCCAAACGCATTAATTAATTTATTTTCAACAGGTTAATTACTTACCTCGCTAAGCATCAGAGCGGAAGTACCGCTGTAGTCGATTTTTGCTTTTTTCCATTTACTACTACATCAGCGCATGATTGAATGATTCTCAATTACATGTTCGATGCCAGCGATGGCTAACGAGCAGACCGTAAAGGGCAATGACTCACACATTCTTCCGTGACGCTTCATTCGCGGGATATTTCGGGAAAACAGATGTAATGGCTACGTTCACTCCTTCACTCTCTGGGGTAAAAGGGCGCGCGCTCTTTTCACTGCTGTTTATGGCGCCGCTGGTGCAGGCAGCAGACAACACTGCGGCTCAGGACGGTGAAACGCTTACCGTCACCGCCGATCCTAATGCCGTGGCCGATGCCACCAACGGCTATCAGCCGCTGAACACCTCCACCGCCACACTGACCAATATGCCGATGCTGGATATCCCGCAGGTGGTAAATACTGTCAGCGATAAAGTGCTGGAAGATCAGCACGCTACCACGCTGGATGAAGCCCTCTATAACGTCAGTAACGTGGTGCAGACCAACACGCTGGGCGGCACGCAGGATGCGTTTGTACGCCGTGGATTTGGCGCGAACCGCGACGGTTCAATCATGACCAACGGCCTGCGCACCGTGCTGCCGCGCAGCTTTAACGCGGCCACCGAGCGTGTGGAAGTCCTCAAGGGACCGGCCTCAACGCTGTACGGCATCCTCGATCCGGGAGGGCTTATCAATGTGGTCACCCGACGCCCGGAAAAACAGTTTGGCGGTTCGATCTCGGGCACCTCCTCAAGTTTTGGCGGCGGTACCGGCCAGGTCGATGTCACGGGTCCCATTGAAGGAACGCGCCTGGCTTACCGCCTGACGGGCGAGTACCAGGACGAAGATTACTGGCGAAGTTTCGGCAAGGCGCGCAGCACCTTTATCGCGCCCTCGCTGACCTGGTTTGGCGATGACGCCACCGTGACCGTGCTCTATTCACATCGTGATTATAAGACGCCGTTCGATCGCGGCACGATCTTCGATCTCACGACCAAACAGCCGGTGAATGTTGACCGTAAAACCCGGTTTGACGAGCCGTTCAACATTACCGATGGCCAGTCCGATCTGGCGCAGCTCAACGCGGAATACCGCCTTAACAGCCAGTGGACAGCGAAGTTCGATTACAGCTACAGCCAGGATAAATACAGCGATAACCAGGCGCGGGTGATGGCCTATGACGCGAAAACCGGCAACCTGACCCGCCGTGTCGATGCGACGCAAGGATCAACGCAGCGCATGCATTCCACCCGTGCAGACCTGCAGGGGAACGTGGATATCGCGGGCTTTTACAATGAGATCCTGACCGGCGTGTCGTATGAGAATTACGACCTGCTGCGCACGGATATGATTCGCTGTAAGAATGTTAAAGATTTCAATATTTACCATCCGTCTTACGGCAATCTGAGCAAGTGTACGACCGTTTCCGCCGCGGACAGCGATCAGACGCTCAAACAGGAGAGTTACTCCGCTTACGCTCAGGACGCCCTGTACCTGACGGATAAATGGATTGCCGTCGCGGGGTTGCGTTATCAGTATTACACCCAGTACGCGGGCAAGGGCCGGCCATTCAACGTCAATACCGACAGCCGCGACGACCAGTGGACGCCGAAGCTGGGGCTGGTCTACAAGCTCACGCCATCCGTCTCGCTGTTTGCGAACTACGCCCAGACGTTTATGCCGCAATCGTCCATCGCGAGCTACATTGGCGACCTGCCACCAGAAACGTCCAATGCCTACGAAGTCGGCGCTAAATTTGACCTGTTCAACGGTATTACCGCCAACATCGCGTTGTTTGATATCCACAAGCGCAACGTGCTGTACACCGAAAGCGTGGCGGGTGAAAACATTGCTAAAACCGCTGGCCGCGTGCGCTCGCAGGGCGTGGAAGTGGATCTGGCAGGCTCTCTGACCGAGAACACCAATATTATTGCCAGCTATGGCTACACCGACGCGAAAGTGCTGGAAGACCCGGATTATGCCGGCAAACCGCTGCCAAACGTGCCGCGCCATACCGGTTCGCTGTTCCTGACGTACGATATTCACAATGTCATCGGCGGGAATACCCTGACAATTGGCGGCGGTGGACACGGCGTGAGCCGTCGCTCCGCGACCAACGGTGCGGATTATTATTTGCCAGGGTACGTTGTTGCTGATGCCTTTGCGGCCTATAAAATGAAGCTACAGTATCCGGTGACGCTTCAGGTCAACGTGAAGAACCTGTTTGATAAGACCTACTACACCTCGTCGATTGCGACCAATAACCTCGGCAACCAGCCAGGCGATCCGCGTGAAGTGCAGTTTACGGTGAAGATGGAATTTTGATGTAAAAAAGCCCGGTGGCGCTAGCGCCTACCGGGCCTTCGTTCCAACCCCTCTCCCGGTGGGAGAGGAGTAAAGAGAGGGCATCAGGCCTCAATATCCGCCATATCGCCTTTTTCCTGCAGCCAGTTGCGTCGGTCTTCCGAACGCTTCTTGGCAAGCAGCATATCCATCATGGCGTTGGTTTGCTGTTCGTCTTCGTCGCTGATGGTCAATTGCACCAGGCGGCGGGTGTTTGGATCCAGCGTGGTTTCGCGCAACTGCATCGGGTTCATCTCGCCCAGCCCTTTAAAGCGCTGCACGTTCGGTTTGCCCTTCTTACGCTTGAGCTGTTCCAGTACGCCCGCTTTTTCCTCTTCCGTCAGCGCGTAGTAGACCTCTTTGCCGAGGTCGATACGGTAGAGCGGCGGCAGCGCCACGTGGACGTGACCGTTTTTCACCAGCGTCCTGAAGTGCTTCACAAACAGCGCGCACAGCAGCGTAGCGATGTGCAGACCATCGGAGTCCGCATCCGCGAGGATACAGATCTTACCGTAGCGCAGCTGGCTCAGATCGTCGCTGTCCGGATCGATGCCGATCGCAACGGAGATATCATGCACTTCCTGCGAGGCCAGCACTTCATCCGACGACACTTCCCAGGTGTTCAGGATCTTACCCTTGAGCGGCATGATCGCCTGATATTCACGATCGCGCGCCTGCTTGGCAGAGCCTCCTGCCGAGTCCCCTTCCACGAGGAACAGTTCGGTGCGGTTCAGATCCTGCGCAGTACAGTCCGCCAGCTTGCCCGGAAGCGCCGGGCCACTGGTCAGTTTTTTACGTACCACCTTCTTGGCAGCACGCAGGCGTCGCTGGGCGCTGGAAATGGCCATTTCTGCCAGCATCTCGGCGGCCTGCACGTTCTGGTTCAGCCACAGGGTGAAAGCATCTTTGACCACGCCGGAGACGAACGCCGCACACTGACGTGAGGACAAACGTTCTTTGGTCTGACCGGCGAACTGCGGATCCTGCATCTTCACCGACAGGACGTAGGCGCAGCGATCCCAGATATCTTCCGCCGACAGCTTCACGCCGCGGGGCAGAATGTTGCGGTATTCGCAGAACTCGCGCATTGCATCCAGCAGCCCCTGACGCAGACCGTTGACGTGCGTACCGCCAAGCATGGTCGGGATCAGGTTGACGTAGCTTTCGGTCAGCAGCTCGCCGCCTTCCGGCAGCCACAACAGCGCCCAGTCCACCGCTTCCGTATCACCGGTGAAATTACCGACAAACGGTTTTTCCGGCAGGGTTGGCAGGCCGTTAACGGCTTCGCACAGATAGTCGTTTAGACCGTCTTCATAGCGCCAGGTCTGTTCGGTGTTGTTGACGTTATCTTTAAAGGTAATTTCCACGCCAGGGCACAGTACCGCTTTGGCTTTCAGCAGGTGCGTCAGGCGTGAAACAGAGAAACGAGGACTGTCAAAGAAGCTTTCGTCAGGCCAGAAGTGGACGCTGGTCCCGGTATTGCGCTTGCCGCACGTGCCGACGACCTGCAGATCCTGCACCTTCTCGCCGTTTTCAAAGGCGATGTTATACACCTGACCGTCGCGGCGGACATTGACTTCCACGCGTCTGGACAGGGCGTTAACCACGGAGATCCCCACGCCGTGCAAACCACCCGAGAACTGGTAGTTTTTGTTGGAGAACTTACCGCCCGCATGAAGACGACAGAGGATCAGCTCAACGGCTGGCACCCCCTCTTCCGGGTGGATATCCACCGGCATGCCGCGTCCGTCGTCGATGACTTCCAGCGACTGATCGGCATGGAGGATGACGTCAACGCGTTTGGCATGGCCAGCCAGCGCTTCATCCACACTGTTATCAATAACTTCCTGGCCCAGATGGTTTGGGCGTGTCGTATCGGTGTACATCCCAGGGCGGCGGCGAACCGGCTCAAGCCCGGTGAGTACCTCAATGGCATCAGCGTTATAGGTTTGCGTCATGATTTAAACTAGCAGTTCGCATTGATTGTCAGTGGCTGTGCAGTCCAAGAAAATCGACAATCTGGGTGAAATGATTCTCAAAGCCCGTGAAAGCATGGTTTCCGCCTTCTTCTATAGTCTGGCGGCAGGATGCGTAATACGCCACTGCCTGGCGGTAATCCAGCACTTCATCACCCGTCTGTTGCAGCAACCAGATAAGATCGGGCGCTTCAAGCGGGTCTACCTGCATAACTTTGAGATCGTAAATATGGCGTGACTCTAGCACATATTGTTGGCCGGTGTAGGGGTTCTCGTTTTGCCCGAGAAAGTCCCGCAGCAGCTCAAATGGCCGAACCGCCGGGTTAACCACCACCGCAGGCAGCATAAAACATTGCGAGAGCCAGGTGGCGTAATATCCGCCCAGCGAAGAACCGACCACGCCGAACGATTCGCCGCCGTGTTCCATCACTACCGATTCCAGCATTTCTGCGGCTTCCGCCGGGTAAGGCGGCAGTTGAGGGATAATCATCTCAACGTGCGGGTGATGTTCGCTCAGCCACTGGCGAAACTGCGTCGCTTTCGCGGAACGCGGCGAACTGTTGAATCCGTGCAGATAGAGGAGCGTAGACATCAATAGCCTTCTGAAGCGGTGTCCGGGCGGAATTTTGCGCCGGTTAAACGGCAGACTTCCGTGGTGAGCAGGCCATCGGGATGCAGTTCGAGCCAGCGCCAGCCCGGTGCGATGGTGTCCAGGGTAAAGTTTGCGCAATGCGGCTTGAACTGAACGCAGGTCGAGGGCGTGGCCAGCAGTCGGCGGCCATTCCAGTCGAGATCCTGTTCCTGATGAATGTGTCCGCACAGGAGATTCTGCACCCGCGGGAATTTCGCCAGCACTCTGTCCAGAGCGGCAGAGTTGCGCAGGCTGTGTTGATCAAGCCAGCTACAGCCCGCCGGCAAAGGATGATGATGCAGCAACAGCAGCGTATGACGTTCAGGTTCGGCAGACAATTTGGTCTCAAGCCAGTCGAGTTGAAAGTCGCTTAACTCACCGTGTGGGACGCCAAAGACCTGGCTGTCCAGCAGCAGGATCTGCCAGTGGTCACCCACAAAAACACATTTTGCCGGAGAGATCCCCGCATCCTGCAGAGAGCTGTACATGGCAGGCTGGAAATCGTGATTTCCCGGTAGCCAGACGCAAGGCACGCTAAAACTCGCGATGCCTTCAGCGAAATGCTGGTAGGCCGCGGAGGATTGGTCCTGCGCCAGATCGCCCGTCGCGACAATCAGATCGCATGGGCGATTTTCAGCGTGAATGGCGCTAAGTACCGCCTGATAGCTCTCCCAGGTATTCACCCCAAGCAGAGTTTCATGCTTTTCGGCAAAAAGGTGGGTATCGGTGATTTGTAATATCCTGACTGGTGCCCCACCAGCAACAGTCAGGTTCAACAGGCTTTCCAAATGGTGTCCTTAGGTAGGTTTATGACGCTAACAAACCGGAATCGCCATTGCTCCATGTGCTAAACAATATCTTAGCCAGTCGGCTAAAAACTGGTTAATTTGATGCTTTTCGTCGCGTTGATGCAACTTTTTATTCGGATAATCATACCGCGCTTTGAAGCGAAAGATCTGCTGGCTTGAACACACTTCAGCGACCATCGCGTCATGGTAAAGGCGCACCGTCATCGACGGCAGGCTCCAGTAGCTAATGCTGGGCGCCGTTTGTTCAATTTCGACAAGCGTAGTGTAGCGCGTTGATTCTGTTATCGTTAATCGATACTGCGCGTTGCTCACCTGATAGCTCACCGTTTCGCCGGGTGCGTCGTTTTTCGGCAGCAGGCGGCGCAATTGTGCGAAATTGGTTTCGCACAGGCGCATCATTTCTGGGAAGTCAGGTGTATAACGCTTCATTTTTTCCACTCGTTTCGTAAAGTCTGATAATGCAGTTGCAGCCATTGCAGAGCGATGACAGACGCTGCGTTGTCGATTTTCCCCTCTTCTACCCACTGATAAGCCTGCTCCCGACTCACCACATGAACCCGAATATCTTCGTTTTCATCTGCCAGACCGTGGATCCCTTCCGCCGTCGTGGCGTCCACTTCGCCCACCATAATGGACAAGCGCTCGCTGGTGCCGCCTGGGCTTGCCAGATAACTCAGCACCGGTTTTGTCCGGCCAACCACCAGCCCCGCCTCTTCCAGCGCCTCGCGGCGGGCAACGTCTTCGACCGATTCGCCCTCTTCAATCATGCCGGCCACCATCTCCAGCAGCCAGGGGCTGACGCTGACGTCATACGCGGCAATACGGATCTGCTCCACCAGCACGACTTCATCACGCACTGGGTCAAAGGGTAGCAAGACTGCCGCATGCCCGCGCTCAAAAATTTCGCGTCTGATTTCACCGCTCATTTCGCCGTTAAACAGGCGATGCCTGAAACGGTAAAGTTCCATTGAAAAAAAACCGCTATAAAGCGTTTCTCGTGCAATAATTTCTACATCGTTTTTCGCGAATGTCACGGGCAAGTTTTCTGGTTTTTGCATGAGTCGAGTCCTGGTAGCAATGGTGATGAAATTATGAATTTCAAGGCTGTTTGGCTGCCGTTTGTAAGGCTATATGGTAGATTGGTGCAAATTACCGCCAGATGGCACGTAACGCCAACCTTTTGGTATGGAAGATTCTGTTAGAATCGGCAATTATTTTTTAATTAGATCAGCGCTAATACTGCTTCACAACAAGGAATGCAAATGAAGAAATTGCTCCCCATCCTTATCGGCCTGAGCCTGACGGGCTTCAGTGCAATGAGCCAGGCGGAAAACCTGTTACAGGTCTACCAGCAGGCACGTCTGGGCAACCCTGATTTACGTAAATCAGCGGCCGATCGTGATGCTGCGTTTGAAAAGATTAACGAAGCGCGTAGCCCATTGCTGCCACAGTTAGGTTTAGGTGCAGATTATACCTACAGCAACGGCTTCCGCGACGCCAATGGCGTTAACTCCAATGCTACCAGCGCCTCACTGCAATTAACACAGACGCTGTTTGATATGTCCAAATGGCGCGCCCTGACCCTGCAGGAAAAGAGCGCGGGCATCCAGGATGTGACGTATCAGACCGATCAGCAGACGCTGATCCTGAACACCGCCACCGCATACTTCAACGTGCTGAGCGCAATTGACTCGCTCTCCTACACCGAAGCGCAGAAACAGGCGATTTACCGCCAGTTAGATCAAACCACCCAGCGTTTCAACGTGGGTCTGGTGGCAATCACTGACGTTCAGAACGCCCGTTCACAATACGATAGCGTCCTGGCCAACGAAGTGACCGCACGTAATAACCTCGATAACGCGCTGGAATCCCTGCGTCAGGTTACCGGGAATTACTACCCTGAGCTGGCGTCGCTGAACGTCGACAGCTTCAAAACGGATAAACCGCAGGCCGTTAACGCCCTGCTGAAAGAAGCGGAAAACCGCAACCTGACGTTACTGCAGGCGCGTCTGAGCCAGGATTTGGCCCGCGAGCAAATCCGTCAGGCACAGGACGGCCACCTGCCGACCCTGAGCCTGAGCGCGTCTACCGGCGTGTCTGATACCACTTACAGTGGTTCTAAAACGAACACGTCCCAGTACGACGACAGCAACATGGGTCAGAACAAAGTGGGTCTGAACTTCTCGCTGCCACTGTACCAGGGCGGCCAGGTGACCTCTCAGGTGAAACAGGCGCAGTACAACTTTGTTGGCGCGAGCGAACAGCTGGAAAGTGCCCACCGCAACGTGGTACAGACCGTTCGTTCGTCCTTCAACAACGTGAATGCCTCTATCAGCAGCATCAACGCCTACAAACAGGCCGTTGTGTCTGCGCAGAGCTCTCTTGATGCCATGGAAGCGGGTTACTCCGTGGGTACGCGTACCATCGTTGACGTCCTGGACGCAACCACCACGCTGTACAACGCGAAACAGCAGCTCTCCAGCGCACGTTATCAGTACCTGATTAACCAGCTGAACATCAAACAGGCGCTGGGTACGTTGAACGAGCAGGATCTGCAGATGCTGAACAGCACCCTGGGTAAACCTGTCTCTACTTCTCCGGAAAATGTTGCGCCAGAGAACCCTGAGCAGGTTGCCGCCGTTGATAACTTCAACGGTAACGGTGCTGCACCTGCCGCGCAGCCAGCTGCCGCACGTACGACTGCACCCGCCAGCAGCGGTAACAATCCGTTCCGCAATTAAGCATGTCATCGGGCCCACTGCGGCCTGATGCCCTCGCCATACCCCTCTCCTTTCGGGAGAGGGCGTACGCAAATCACACCTGAACGTAAGCCAACGTAAAGATCCCCCTCATTCCGGCCATCATCGCTTCATTTTCAACCACTCATCCTCTATCCTGAGCGTTATTACCACTGGGTCCAGGAAGACAACGATGAAACGGACAAAATCTATCAATCACGCTTCGTTCCGCAAAAGCTGGAACGCGCGTCATCTCACCCCTGTTGCGCTGGCCGTCACGGCTGTCTTTATGCTGGCAGGCTGTGAGAAAAGCGATGAAACAGTTTCGCTTTATCAAAACGCGGACGACTGTTCTGCTGCAACCGGCAACGCCGCAGAATGTAAAACGGCATATACCAACGCCCTGAAAGAGGCGGAACGCACTGCGCCGAAATATGCTTCACGTGAAGACTGCGTGGCAGAGTTCGGTGAAGGTCAGTGCCAGCAGGCACCGGCTCAGGCAGGCACGGCCCCTGAAAACCAGGCACAGGCCCAGTCCAGCGGCAGTTTCTGGATGCCGCTGATGGCAGGTTACATGATGGGCCGCCTGATGAGTGGTGGTGCGGGTTACCAGCAGCAGCCGCTGTTTAGCTCGAAAAACCCGGCCAGCCCGGCTTATGGTCAATATACCGATGCCAGCGGCAAAGGCTATGGCGCAGCCACCCCTGGCCGCTCCGTAACCGTACCGAAAACGGCGATGGCTCCGAAACCCGCGACCACCAGCACCATTACCCGTGGCGGGTTCGGTGAGTCTGTGGCGAAACAGACCAGCATGCAGCGTAGCGCGTCAGGCACGTCCACTCGCTCAATGGGCGGCTGATCATGGAACGAGTCAGTATCACCGAGCGCCCGGACTGGCGCGAAAAAGCGACCGAATACGGTTTTAACTTCCACACGATGTACGGCGAGCCATACTGGTGTGAAGACGCTTACTACAAGCTCACGCTTGCCCAGGTTGAGAAACTGGAAGAGGTGACCGCCGAGCTGCACCAGATGTGCCTGAAAGTGGTGGATAAAGTCATCGACAGCGACGCGCTGATGGCGAAGTTCCGCATTCCGAAGCACACCTGGAGTTTCGTCCGCCAGTCGTGGAAAACCCACCAGCCTTCGCTTTACTCACGTCTGGATCTGGCGTGGGACGGCGTGGGCGATCCTAAACTTCTGGAAAACAATGCTGATACGCCAACCTCGCTGTACGAAGCGGCGTTCTTCCAGTGGATCTGGCTGGAAGACCAGGCCAATGCCGGCAACCTGCCGCAAGGCAGCGACCAGTTCAACAGCCTGCAGGAAAAGCTGATTGAGCGTTTCGCCGAACTGCGCGAACAGCATGGTTTTAATCTGCTGCACCTTGCCTGCTGCCGCGACACGGAAGAAGACCGTGGCACGGTGCAATATCTGCAGGACTGCGCGGCCGAAGCTGAAGTGGCGACCGAGTTTCTCTATATCGAAGATATCGGCCTGGGTGAGAAAGGTCAGTTTACTGACCTGCAGGATCAGGTGATAAGCAACCTGTTCAAGCTCTACCCGTGGGAATACATGCTGCGTGAAATGTTCTCCACCAAGCTGGAAGACGCCGGCGTGCGCTGGCTGGAGCCGGCATGGAAGAGCATTATCTCCAACAAAGCCCTGCTGCCGATGCTGTGGGAGATGTTCCCGAACCATCCGAACCTGCTGCCGGCTTACTTTGCGGAAGACGATCACCCGCCGATGGAGAAATACGTCGTTAAACCGATCTTCTCCCGCGAAGGGGCGAACGTGTCGATTATCGAAAATGGCAAAACGCTGGAAGCCGTTGAAGGGCCTTACGGCGAGGAAGGAATGATCGTCCAGGCGTTTTATCAACTGCCGAAGTTTGGTGACAGCTATACCCTGATTGGCAGCTGGCTCATCAACGATCAGCCAGCCGGGATTGGCATCCGCGAAGATCGCGCGCTGATCACGCAGGATCTGTCACGGTTCTATCCGCACATTTTCGTCGAGTGATCGGGTGTGCCGGGGTGCGAGCGGAAGCCCTCACCCCGGCCCTTTCTCTTTGGGAAAGGCATGCATACGTTATCCAATCTGCACCGACAACATACTTAAGCTTCCCATCTCAATGCCATCGACCGGTATGCTGATCGGCTCCTGACCATCCCACGCGCCCAGTACATACAGCAACGGCAGGAAGTGTTCCGGCGTCGGGTTAGAGAGTGAACCGCCTTCGTGATCCAGATAGTTCACCAGCGGATGCTCCTCAACCGGCCCTTGCCAGGTCAGATTTGCTTTCACGTAATCGTTAAAAGATGTCGCCCACGGGTATGGCGTGTTCTCACCGTGCCAGCGCGCTGTACGCAGGTTGTGTACCACGTTGCCGCTTGCGATCAGCATGATGCCCTCGTCGCGTAAGGTCGCCAGTTTTCGCCCCATCTCCAGGTGCCAGGCCGCCGGTTTAGTGCTGTCGATACTCAACTGCACCATTGGGATGTCCGCCTCGGGATACATCTTTATCAGTACGCCCCACGAGCCATGGTCAAAGCCCCAGGCTTCGTTATCCAGCGCCACAGGCACAGGCGCGAGTAATTCCACCAGCTGTCGGGCCAGCGCTGGCGAGCCGGGTGCCGGATAGTGCGTGTCGTACAACGCCTGCGGGAAGCCACCGAAATCATGAATGGTTTTTGGCGTTTCCATTGCGGTCACGCCCGTGCCCCGGGTAAACCAGTGCGCAGACACCACCACAATCGCTTTCGGACGCGGTAGCGTCTCGCCCAGATGACGCCATACTCGGGTATAGACGTTGTCTTCCAGAACGTTCATTGGGCTACCGTGGCCTAAAAACAGTGCTGGCATACGGGAAGAAGTCATGGTGATATCCTTACAGAAGGTGTCGATTTAATGGTTCTACATTACGCGCAATCTCGCCCGGATGAACGCTGATAAGCGTGAAGATCATCATCAGGAAATTTGAATGTAAGGAATGTGTAAAGCAGGGTTTCGCCTCTCGCTTTGACCGAAATGAACCATTAATATTAATGATAATCATTATCATAAGGAGCAATGCATGTCAGTCCCCTTGATCCTGACTATACTGGCGGGCGCCGCAACGTTCATCGGTGCCATTCTCGGTGTGCTTGGTCAAAAGCCGTCTAACCGCGTGCTGGCCTTCTCATTGGGCTTTGCTGCCGGGATCATGCTGCTCATCTCTCTGATGGAGATGCTCCCTGCCGCACTGGGCACCGAAGGCATGTCTCCGGTGCTGGGATATGGCATGTTTGTATTCGGCCTGCTTGGTTACTTTGCCCTCGACCGCATGCTGCCGCACGCGCATCCGCAGGATTTAATGCAAAAAAGCGTGACCCCGATGCCGCGCAATATTAAGCGCACGGCCATTCTGTTAACGCTCGGCATAAGCCTGCACAACTTCCCGGAAGGCGTGGCAACCTATGTCACCGCCAGCAGCAATCTGGAGATGGGCTTTGGTATCGCCCTGGCGGTAGCTTTGCACAATATTCCTGAAGGTCTGGCGGTGGCCGGGCCGGTTTATGCCGCCACGGGCTCGAAACGGACCGCGGTCTTCTGGGCGGGGATCTCGGGGATGGCCGAAATTCTCGGCGGCGTGCTGGCGTGGTTGATTCTGGGCAGCCTGGTCTCGCCTGTGGTGATGGCCGCTATCATGGCCGCCGTGGCCGGGATAATGGTGGCGCTCTCCGTGGATGAGCTGATGCCGCTGGCGAAAGAGATCGATCCGAATAATAACCCGAGCTATGGCGTGCTGTGCGGCATGTCGGTGATGGGCTTGAGCCTGGTGCTGCTGCAAACGGCAGGGATCGGCTAAGACAATCGCGCATTAACGTCTCACAACAAAAAAGCCGGGTTTCCCCGGCTTTTTCACATCAGCCCTTTCAGCTGGCTTTGCGCGCGTGCGCCTGGCGATACTCCACCAGATCTTCAATCGTCACCACGGGCATATTATGCAGACGGGCAAAGGTGATGCACTCCGGCGCACGTGCCATGGTGCCATCGTCGTTGGTGAGTTCACACAGTACGCCCGCAGGTTTAAAGCCTGCCAGGGTCACGAGGTCAATGGTCGCTTCGGTGTGACCGCCACGGGTCAATACACCGCCAGCCTGCGCACGCAACGGGAAGACGTGGCCTGGACGATGCAGGTCTGATGGCTTCGCATCATCGGCAATCGCGGCACGTACGGTGGTCAGACGGTCAGCCGCCGACACGCCGGTGGTCACGCCATGTGCCGCTTCGATGGTCACGGTAAAACCGGTTCCAAAGGCGCTGGTGTTGTTTTCAACCATCATGGGCAGGTCGAGCTGCTTACGACGGTCTTCGTTGATACACAGGCACACGATGCCGCTACCGTGACGGATGGTCAGCGCCATCTGCTCAACGGTCATGTTTTCGGCGGCGAAAATCATGTCGCCTTCATTTTCACGGTTTTCATCGTCAAGCACCATTACGCCGCGGCCTTCGCGCAGTGCATCCAGTGCATGTTCAACACGTTCAATAGAAGTGCCAAAAGAGGAAAGTAGCGTCTGATTCATGGTAAAAAAACCTCATTAACATTATGGTTACCAGAATCAGGGCAGTCTTAGGAGCGCCGTATTAGCGGCAAAAAGATAACGTGAGCGGGCCAGGCCCGACTTGATCGTTACTCTCTCCCATCCGGACTCTAACCGTCGGCCCCGGAATTACACCGGATCTGCTGTCCTTTGAGTGGTGACCCAAAGCGCTCGCGGGCTTTCAGCGTTACGCTGATTTACCGCCGGTGGGGAATTTCGCCCCGCCCTGAGAATAAGCGAGATAACTATAACGCGATTGATTACCCTGGGCAATGCGCAGACATAAAATCTCCTTTATCCTGGGGCATGACGCGCTACAATGTTCATTAACACCGTCTTATCAAGGGAAGCCACAATGATTGACCCGAAGAAAATTGAGCAAATTGCGCGTCAGGTTCATGAGTCTATGCCAAAAGGTATTCGTGAGTTTGGGGATGACGTAGAGAAGAAAATCCGCCAGACGCTGCAGGCGCAGTTGGTTCGCCTTGATTTAGTCAGCCGCGAAGAGTTTGACGTGCAGACGCAGGTTCTGCTGCGTACCCGCGAGAAGCTGGCCCTGCTGGAGCAGCGTCTGAACGAGCTGGAAAACCGCAATACGCCAGCGGAAGTAAAACCGGCACCGGCCATTCCACCGGTTGATGAAGCAGAATAACAGCCGCGTATAACGGGCTGTTTGCGAAGATACCCTCTCCTGCAAAGAGAGGGTGAAAAAAACGGGCCAGATGGCCCGTTTTTTATTGGCTGACTTTATTTGCTGTCTTTCTGGATCTTCTTGATGATGTTGGTGGTTGAGCACCCGTCCTCAAAGTTGAGCACCATCACTTCACCACCATTAGCCCAGACCTCTTCGCTGCCCGCGATTTGTTCCGGTTTGTAATCGCCGCCTTTCACCAGCAGATCCGGCAAAATACCGGCAATCAGGCGCTGCGGGGTATCTTCTTCAAACGACACCACCCAGTCCACCGCTTCCAGCGCACCCAGCACGATCATGCGCTGCTCCAGCGGGTTCACCGGACGCGTTTCACCTTTAAGACGTTTCGTCGACGCATCGCTGTTCACCGCCACAATCAGACGGTCGCCCAGCTTACGCGCATTGGCCAGATAAGAGACATGACCGGCATGCAGGATGTCGAACACGCCGTTGGTCATCACCACTTTTTCACCGCGTTTACGGGCGGCGGCAACGGCCACTTTCAGCTCATCTTCGCTCATCACGCCAAAACCGGTATCGGCACGACCGCGCACCGCGTTTTCCAGTTCGATCGGCGAAACGGTGGAAGTCCCCAGCTTGCCGACGACCACGCCTGCTGCCGCATTAGCGAAGTAGCACGCTTCTTCCAGAGAGTTCCCTGCCGCCAGCGTCGCCGCCAGAACGCCAATGACCGTGTCGCCGGCACCGGTCACGTCATACACTTCCTGCGCCTGGGTCGGCATATGCAGCGGCGCTTTGCCAGGCTGCAGCAGCGTCATCCCCTGCTCGGAGCGGGTCACCAGCAGCGCGGAGAGTTCGAAGTCAGCAATGATCTTCATGCCGCGCTCAACGAGCTCTTCTTCCGTCTTACATTTGCCCGCCACCGCTTCAAACTCAGAGAGGTTTGGCGTCAGCAGCGTTGCGCCGCGATAGCGCTCAAAGTCAGTACCTTTCGGGTCGATCAGCACGGGCACATTGGCTTTACGCGCGAGCTGAATCATCTGCTGTACGCTTGCCAGCGCACCTTTGGCGTAGTCGGACAGCACCAGCGCGCCGATAGTGCTCAGCGCCTGGTTAATGCGCTCGTGCAGCGGCTCAGGATCAACGCCCTCAAAGCCTTCCTCGAAGTCGAGGCGGATCAGCTGCTGGTTACGCGACAGAACGCGCAGTTTGGTGATCGTCGGGTGTGTCGGAACCGAAACGAAATCGCACTTCACGTTCACGTCCGCCAGCGACTTGCTCAGCGCACGCGCCGCATCGTCAATGCCGGTTAAGCCAACCAGACGCGACTGCGCGCCCAGAGAGGCAATGTTCATCGCCACGTTTGCCGCGCCGCCAGGACGCTCTTCAATGGTGTCGACCTTAACTACCGGTACCGGTGCTTCCGGAGAGATGCGGCTGGTCGGCCCGTACCAGTAGCGATCCAGCATGACATCCCCGACAACCATAACTCCAGCACGTTCAAACTCTGGCAGTGTTACTTTCATTCCTGACTCCAGAAAGATTCACAATTTGCGCGCGATAATATCACACTTGTTTTGTTACGCACGGTTCCACCAGCCACTTCTGCCAGCTGGCGGTGACCTGCGCGCGTTCAGTGGCGAAACAGTCCAGCGCGACGTGGCCAGGCTGCTCCTGTAAGGCCAGGTGGTGCAGCTCGTCGCGCAGCGTGGTATAGGCGCGCGTTAAGGCCTGCGCCTCCTGCTCATCCATAATGTCGTTTTGCGCCAGCAGTTCCAGAATACGCACATTATCAGACCAGCGGGTCAGCTTCGGTTTAGCGTGCGCATGGCGTAGCACCAGATATTGCGTAATAAATTCAATATCGGTAATGCCGCCCTCATCCGCTTTAATATCAAAGCGATCGCGATGCTTATTGCCCAGGTGCGCGCGCATTTTCTCGCGCATCTCACGCACGTCGGTCTGGAGCGTGCTGCCGTCACGCGGGGTTGTCATAATCTCCCGACGAATGGCATCAAACTGCGTTTTCAGCGACGGATCGCCGTACACCACGCGGGCACGCACCAGCGCCTGATGTTCCCACGTCCAGGCTTCATTCTTCTGGTACTCAGCGAAGGACTCCGTTGAGGTCACCAGCATGCCGGCCGCGCCGGAAGGACGCAGACGCGCATCCACTTCATATAAAATGCCGGATGACGTGCGGGTGCTGAACAGATGCATAATGCGCTGGGCCAGACGCAGGTAGAACTGACACCCGTCGATTTCACGTTCGCCGTCGGTCATGACGTCTGCCGGGCAGTCATGCAGGAAGATTAAATCGAGATCCGAGCTGTACCCCAGTTCCCATCCGCCGAGCTTACCGTACCCCACAACGGCAAAACCGCGGCCTTCGCGATCAGCAAGGTGTTTCGGCTGGCCGTAGCGCGCCACCATCTGAATCCATGCCTGATGCACTACCGCGTCAATGATCGCTTCTGCAAGCCAGGTTAAGTGATCGCTCACTTTCATCACTGGCAGCGTTCCGGCAATATCTGCCGCCGCCACGCGCAGCATTTGCGCCTGCTTAAACTGACGCAGCGCCTCCAGCTGTTGCTCTTCGTCCTCTTCCGGTACGCGCAGCAGATACTGACGCAGCTCGTCACGGTAGGCGTCCGTTGCCGTCGGCTGGTAGAGCGTATTGGGATCGAGCAGCTCATCTAGCAGCAGCGGATACCGCGCCAGCTTGTTGGCCACCATCGGCGAGGCGGCGCAAAGCGTAATCAGATGCTTGAGCGCGCCCGGGAACTCGCTCAGCAACTCAAGATAGGTCGTACGGGTGATGATGCCGCTCAGCAGCGGCATCATGCGCGACAGCGGTACCGGCGCATCAGCACGCGAGCAGACGTTGCTCAGCAGGTGCGGCATCAGATGATCCAGCACCTGACGACCGCGCGGACCAATGGCCCGTTTATTCAGTTCGAGACGGAAATCAGCAATTAACGCCACCACACGATGGCGATCGTCGTCGCTCAGGTGCGCCAGCACCGGCGTGGTGTCATCTTCCTGTAGCGCGTCCTGCCACAATTCGCGCCAGTGTTCAGAGAGCGTATCGTCCTGCGATTCACTTTCATCGTCACCAATCAGCGCGTTAAAGACACGGCGCACGCCGGCCATATGCGCATCCAGTTGACCGGTCAACGTTGACCAGTCGTCGACGTGCATCCCCCAGGCCAGCCGCGCCCGGTTCAGGTCATCGCCTGGTAAAGTCTGGGTCTGCTCGTCATTGATGCTTTGCAGCAGGTTTTCCAGGCGGCGCAGGAACAGATAGGCCTCACGCAGGATCTGCGCGTCGCCTTCCGGCAGCAGATGCAGTTGCTCTATGGCTGACAGCGTCGGCAGCAGCGAACGGGATTGCAGTGAAGGCTCACGTCCGCCGCGGATCAGCTGGAAGACCTGAACGATAAATTCGATTTCGCGAATGCCGCCCGCGCCGAGCTTGATGTTGTCCTTCAGACCCCGGCGACGCACTTCACGGGCGATCATTCCTTTCATGTTCCGCAGCGACTGAATAACGCTGAAGTCGATATAGCGACGGAACACGAACGGGCGCAGCATGGCGCGCAGCTCGTTGGCGTAGGCATCGTCGCTGTCTCCCATGATCCGCGCTTTGACCATCGCGTAACGCTCCCAGTCGCGCCCCTGCTCCTGGTAATAATCTTCCAGTGCCGCAAAGCTCAGCACCAGCGGACCGCTGTCGCCAAACGGGCGCAGGCGCATATCCACGCGATAGACAAAACCATCCTGGGTAGGTTGATCCAGCGCTTTAATCAGACGTTGCCCGAGACGGGTAAAGAACTGCGCATTGTCCAGTTCACGGCGGCCCCCGCGTGTGGAGCCGTTCTCCGGCCAGGCAAAAATCAGGTCGATATCCGAGGAGAAATTCAGTTCGCAGCCCCCGAGCTTGCCCATGCCCAGAATCAAGAGTGGCTGAGGAACCCCATCCTCATTGCACGGCGTGCCCCACTCTTTACAGCAGGCGGCATAGAGCCAGTCCCGTGCGGCAACAATCAGCGTTTGTGCCAGCTCGCTCAGCTGTTGCAGGGTACTTTCTTCGCTGACCAGTTCCAGCGCCTGAGCCCAGGCAATACGCACCATCACCCGGCGGCGGAACTGGCGCAGGACGCGCATCAGTGTCGCTTCATCCGCGACCTCTTCAAGTGCGGTTTGCAACCAGCCCGCATAATGCCGCCACTCGTCTGCCTGTGGCGGGGTGCTCTCAAGCGCCTCCAGCCAGTCCGGGTAAGCGGTGATACTTTCCTGCACAAAATCACTGAAGGTGAGCACGCTCCTGGCTTGCTCGCTTAACGATGACGCCGGTAATGACTCAGGCAGACGTTCGCAAACGGTCTGCCACTGCTGCTGTAACTGCGAAGAAAGCGGCATTATAGGGTTCCTTGCCAGAGTTAACGTTTTCCGCTGTGCAGCCAGAACGGCTCCTGCGAAATGGCTTCATTGCGGAAATGCTCAATCTCAATGTGCTGACGGGTTTCGATAGCATGTTTCAGCCCCTGCCAGTTCTCCAGCCAGGCCTGCGCTTTAGGGCCGTCATAGGCACCCGACAGCAGCAGCATGCTGTCGATATTGCGCGACAGTCGGATCAGCTGATCGCCATACTGGTCTCCCAGCGGATACGCAAAGGTGGTTTTAAGCTCCGCCGCGTGGCGTGAAAGATGGATATCCGCGAAACGTTTGAAGTTATCTTCAATTTTGGCCTGCGCTTTTGCATCCAGGAAGGCACGCCAGCTACGCGTCACCAGAAACTCGGTCAGCGCCAGCCTGGCGGCGGCGTTTTGCGGGCTGTAGAGCGCCGTTTGTGCGGATACATCAGAGAGCAGCAGCGCTTCGGTCTGGGTCAGCAGGTCACGTAAGTGAGCGCTCGCTTTACGAGGTACGATGCCGCCGAACAGCGCCAGGGTATGACGCACAAGGCTCATCGCCGCTAACACGTGCGCTTTTGCGTTTTTCACATTACGCACCCACAGCTCTTCATGATAAAGCCACTGTGAGAGCGCCAGCTCCAGCGCCGCCTCCATGCCCTGCTCAACGCTGGCTTTCGGTGGCACGTGCAAAATAGTCGTCTCTTTCAGCAGGCGCGGCGCATTCCCGGCGGCCAGATGATACCCCCGCGCCGCTTTGCTCAGGCTGCCCTGACGCAGGCCCGGCTGGCTTACCAGCTTACGCGCCAGCTTCAGTACGTCCTGGACTTCACCTTCCAGCAGTTCAAGCTCCAGCTCGCAAATCGGCTCCTGAAGCTCACCCGCTTTTACCTCACCCTGATCGAGGGCGATTTCAATGCGGCTTTTCCCTTCCGTTACCAGCCATTTTTCACGCCAGAAATCGGTACTAAACAGCGGTTTCACCTCGGCGGATAAGGTTTCTGGCAGCACGCCGTCCGGCCAGACTTCTGCCGGGAAACGATCCAGCTCAAGTTCTGGCTGATTGATGTCGATATTGTATTCCGGGCGCTGATGCAAACCGCCGACCACGCGGCCAGCGATTTTCATCGTCATCTCGTAGCGCCCGTTCGCGCCACGGATGCGCAGCCCCATATCATGGCGGCGCAGCCAGTTGTCTGGCGTTTCGTAATAGATATTAAGCAGTTGTACCGGTTCATGGTGTTCGCCGGAAAGGGTCTGCAGATGCTGACGGAGTGCGTCAACGCTGTCTTTTTCGACGATAAATTTTAATTCGATTTCTTGAGCCATAGCCTTGTACTTTTGCAGGCGTCACAGACGCGTCAATGAGGGCGAACTTCCTCGCCATTTGTTTGTCAGTACATAGTATTTTGCGCCAAATTGCCACGCAATGAGCAATTTGACGGGCGTAAATGTTTAGGGTCGTGACACAGATGATTCTGATTGCTGACGAATGCTTTGCGTAGAGACACTGTTGCCACTACTATCGTTCCACTATTTATGAAAATAACGACTAATGATGCTTAAATTACGCCTGATTGGACTTACTTTCCTCGCTTTTAGCGCCGCAACCGCCGTGCACGCTGAAGAGAAGCGTTACGTTTCTGACGAACTGAACACCTGGGTACGCAGTGGCCCTGGAGATAATTATCGCCTCGTGGGTACGGTCAATGCCGGCGAGGAAGTGACGCTGTTACAGACCAACGCGGAGACCAATTATGGTCAGGTTCGCGACAGTACCGGCCGCACGTCCTGGATCCCACTGAAAGAGCTGAGTGCGGTGCCAAGCCTGCGCACCCGCGTGCCGGATCTGGAAAATCAGGTGAAAACGCTGACCGACAAGCTGAACAATATCGACGGTACCTGGAACCAGCGTACCGCGGAAATGCAGCAGAAAGTGGCCCAGAGCGACAGCGTGATTAACGGTCTGAAAGACGAGAATCAGAAACTGAAAAACGAGCTGATTGTCGCGCAGAAGAAGGTGAACGCCGCCAATCTGCAACTTGATGACAAACAACGTACCATCATCATGCAGTGGTTTATGTACGGTGGCGGTGTGCTGGGCGTTGGCCTGGTGCTGGGTCTGGTGCTTCCTCACCTGATCCCAAGCCGTAAGCGTAAAGACCGCTGGATGAACTAATTCGTCTTCTCTGCCAGACTTACGTATTATCTTGCGAAAAGAGAAAACGGGAGTACAGGGCGTGAAGAGTTATCTGGTCGGTGGTGCGGTACGTGATGCGTTGTTAGGTCTGCCGGTCAAAGATAAAGACTGGGTGGTGGTGGGAGCCACACCTGAAGAAATGCTTAACGCGGGCTACCAGCAGGTAGGCCGCGATTTTCCCGTGTTTCTGCACCCGCAAAGTCGTGAGGAGTACGCCCTGGCGCGTACCGAACGGAAATCCGGTTCGGGTTATACCGGCTTCACCTGCTATGCCGCACCGGACGTCACGCTGGAGCAAGATCTCCTGCGTCGCGATCTCACCATCAACGCGCTGGCGCAGGACGAAGACGGCCAGATTATTGACGCGTATGGCGGTCAGGACGATCTGCGTAATCGACTGCTGCGTCACGTCTCCCCGGCGTTTTCTGAAGATCCGCTCCGCGTGCTGCGCGTGGCGCGCTTTGCGGCGCGTTACGCGCATCTGAGCTTCCGCATTGCCGATGAGACCCTGGCACTGATGACCGCCATGACCGAGGCGGGCGAACTGGCCCACCTCACGCCAGAGCGCGTCTGGAAAGAGACGGAAAACGCCCTTACTACCCGCAACCCGCAGGTCTTTTTCCAGGTGCTGCGTGACTGTGGCGCACTGAAAGTGCTGTTCCCGGAAATTGACGCGCTGTTCGGCGTGCCCGCCCCGGCGAAATGGCACCCGGAAATCGATACCGGCGTGCATACCCTGATGACCCTGAGTATGGCTGCCATGCTCAGCCCCGAGGTGGATGTGCGTTTTTCAACGCTGTGCCACGATCTCGGCAAAGGATTAACGCCAAAAGCCATGTGGCCGCGCCACCATGGCCACGGTCCTGCCGGGGTGAAGCTGGTCGAAGGGCTTTGCCAGCGCCTGCGGGTACCCAACGAGATCCGCGATCTCGCCAGACTGGTGGCGGAATTTCACGACCTGATCCACACCTTCCCGATCCTCAAACCGGCCACCATCGTTAAGCTGTTTGATAACATCGACGCATGGCGCAAACCCCAGCGCGTCGAGCAGATCGCGTTGACCAGCGAAGCCGACGTACGTGGCCGCACCGGTTTTGAAGCCTGCGATTATCCGCAGGGCCGGCTGTTACGCGCAGCGTGGGAAGTGGCAAAAGCGGTACCGACTAAAGCGGTTGTCGAGGCGGGTTTCAAGGGACCGGAAATCCGGGAAGAGCTGACGAAACGTCGAATTCAGGCGGTGACGGACTGGAAGGAAAAGCATTGCCCTCAGCCTAAAGACTGAGGGCCGTCGATCAGAAGAAGACCACGTAAACCGCAGCCGCCACGATAAAGCGATAGATCGCGAACGGAATAAACGAGATACGCTTAATCAACTGCAGGAAGGTTTTGATGGCGATCAGCGCCACGATAAAGGCGGTGACAAAGCCCACGGCGAACATCGGAATGTCACCCGTGGTGAGGAAGCCAATGCTTTTATAGACGTCGAGTGCGGTCGCGCCCATCATCATCGGCACCGCCAGCAGGAACGAGAACTCCGACGCAGCATAGCGGCTAACGCCCATCAGCATCCCGCCAGAGATGGTCGCGCCTGAGCGTGAAAAGCCCGGCCACAGCGCCAGACACTGGAAACAACCAATGATAAACGCCTGACGGTAGGTCATGTCATCCAGACCTTCCGCGCGTGGCGTTTTCGGCTTCAGCAGTTCTGCCGCGATCAGCAGGAAACCGCCGACGACCAGCGCATACATGACGTTAATCGGGTTAAACAGCGATTTAATGGTGTCGTGGAAAACCAGGCCCAGAACCACTGCCGGAACCATGCCAAGCAGAATATGGATAAGCGTCAGGCGACCTTTGCTTTCACCCTCGCGCTGAGGAAGACGGCCAAAGTGGATACCGATAAGCCCGAACAGACGACGCCAGAACATCACAACGACCGCCAGAATAGACCCCAACTGAATGACAACTTCAAACGTCTTTGCGGTATCGCCTTCAAAGCCCAGCAGATGGCCAACGATAATCATATGGCCCGTACTGGAAACCGGCAAAAACTCAGTCAATCCTTCGACCACACCCAGTATTGCCGCCACCAGCAGCGAGTGCATATCGCTCATCTATAAACCCCTAAAAAGATATAAAAAAAACGGTGTCCCACGCGGACAACCGTGAAAGATACAGCTTTAAGACCGGTATAACCTAAAATGGTTTAGCTATTATGACGTTAAATCTTCCCTTTCAGATTTGTGCCACGCTCAATGATCACGCCGACGTTAGCGGCACGCGCCACGGCACCCGGTTTGCTCAACTTGATGCGTACCCACGGTGCGTTGAACTTGCTCAGCAGCAGCTCGGCCACCTCTTCTGCCACACGCTCCACCAGCGCAAAACGTTGCCCTTCGACGTGGCCCACGACCGTTTCACTGATATCGGCGTAGCTCAGACAGTCATTCACGTCGTCGCTTTTTGCTGACTTGCGGTTATCCCAGCCCATTTCGATATCGAACACGAGTTTCTGCTCAATGGTCTGTTCCCAGTCGTAAACACCAATAGTGGTGATTACCGAAAGTTGCTCTATAAATACAATATCCATCACGACCTGCCTGCTTTTTGGCTAAACCGGATACCACTTCCGGCGAATTATGCGTATTATCCACAGATGCTGAGAATACAGATACATTTTCAAAACGGAACAGCGTTATGAGTGCAATCGCGCCTGGAATGATCCTCCTCGCCTACCTTTGCGGCTCAATCTCCAGCGCCATTCTGGTCTGCCGCATTGCCGGGTTACCTGACCCGCGCGAAAGTGGTTCCGGGAATCCGGGGGCGACCAATGTACTACGAATTGGCGGCAAGGGAGCAGCCGTAGCGGTATTGATTTTTGATGTTCTGAAAGGAATGTTACCCGTCTGGGGAGCGTATGCGCTGGGCGTAACGCCGTTCTGGCTGGGGCTCATTGCTATCGCCGCCTGTGTCGGCCATATCTGGCCTGTATTCTTTGGTTTTAAAGGTGGTAAAGGCGTCGCCACCGCCTTTGGTGCTATTGCCCCTATCGGCTGGGACTTAACCGGCGTGATGGCCGGCACCTGGCTACTGACCATTCTTCTGAGCGGTTACTCATCACTGGGCGCCATCGTCAGCGCGCTGATCGCGCCATTCTATGTCTGGTGGTTCAAACCGCAGTTTACCTTCCCGGTGTCGATGCTCTCCTGCCTCATCCTGCTGCGTCATCACGATAATATTCAGCGCCTGTGGCGTCGCCAGGAGACCAAAATCTGGTCGAAGCTCAGGAGAAAGAAAAAAGACGCCCCGTAAGGGGTTAGTTATGCCTTATAACCAAATGTGATTTTGGTCACCCTCTGCCTGTGGTAACTGTTAATGACACAACACAACCACACAAAAAGAAAATGGCAGACATTACAGACACAACTCCCCTTTCAACGGCAGGACATTCGCCTGATGGCGACATCAAGTGGGTACGTAACGCCTCTGACGTTTCACGTCTGGTCAACGACGGTTCTCAGGGTCGGGCCAACGCCCGCATCGTAGTCGGTATCGCGCTGGGCGGTATTTTCCTCGATGCGTACGACCTTGGTGCGCTGGCGTTCGGCATCAAAGACATCACCCGCGAATTTAATCTCACCCCTGCCGGTACCGGCATGGTGGCCTCGGCCATTACCTTTGGTGCGATTGTCGGGGCGCTACTGGGTGGCTATCTCACGGACAAGATCGGACGCTACCGCGTCTTTATGGCCGACATGCTGTTCTTCGTGGTAGCGGCCATCGCCTGTGCACTGGCACCCAACGAATATGCGCTGGCGGGCGCACGCTTTGTGATGGGCCTCGGCGTGGGGATCGATCTGCCGGTGGCGATGGCGTTTCTTAGCGAGTTCGCCAGGCTCAAAGGCCCCGGAAACAAGGCCTCCAGCGTGGCAATGTGGTGCCCAACCTGGTATGCCGCAATCAGCATCTCTTACCTGTTGGTGTTATTCTTCTACGCCGTACTGCCAGAAAGTCACAGCGACTGGCTGTGGCGCTTAATCCTGGGGTTTGGCGCGGTGCCTGCGCTGGTGATTATCGCCATTCGTAGCCGCTACATGAGCGAGTCCCCGGTCTGGGCGGCGAATCAGGGCAACCTGAAAGAGGCGGCCGCTATCTTGCGGCAATCGTATAACATCAACGCCCACGTGCCGCAGGATGCGCTTAACCAACCGGCACCGGTGGTCAACAAGGCGAAGTGGGCAAACTATCTGCACCTGTTCCGTGGCGTCTATCTGCGACGTACCACGCTCGCCACCCTGCTCTCGGTGGTGTCGTCTTTCGCCTATAACGCCGTCGCATTTGGTCTGCCGGTCATTATCTCCAGCTTCTTTGTGCAGTCGATGCTGACCACTATTCTGATCTCGCTGGTGCTAAACCTGCTGTTTGCCTTCGTCGGCGGATTGCTGGCAGTGCGCTATGTTCCGCGTTTCGGCGCGTGGCGGATGTCACTGGCGGGCTACGCCTGTCAGCTTGTTGCTCTGCTGGGGCTGGCGCTGATTGGTCGTCCGGAAGGCGTATCGGAAGGCATTATCGCCGTCGCGATGCTGGCGCTGTTCCTGTTCGGTCAGGGCTTTGGGCCCGGCGCCCATACCATGACGTTTGCGTCCCTGAGCTATCCCACCTCTCTGCGCGGCGTGGGCGTGGGCCTTAACCAGACGCTGATGCGCAGCAGTTCTACGCTCTCGCTGTTTCTGTTCCCGCTGCTGGTGGCCTCTCTTGATACCGCCGTGTTCTGGGTGATCGCCCTGGCACCGTTTATCGGGCTGGCTTCGCTACTGGCGATCCACTGGGAACCGTCCGGCTATGATGTGGATGCAGAGGATTATCGATAACCTTCTCAACCGGCTCCTTGAGCCGGTTTTTTTATCCATAAGCGACTCATATGACAGCCTTCATTTCTGCCAGGGCATACTGAAACGTCTCCCGATGATGAGCAGATGGATGCAGCATGTTAGCAGCTCAGGTCACTGATAATTCTTACAAAGGCTGGCAGGCATCGCTCGCCCTGCAGTTTTGTTACACCCCTGAGAAAACCCTCCTGCACGCTGCTCATCACATCGGGCCCCTCACCGTACAGCGACCTTTTTATCCCGAAGGCGACACCTGCCACCTGTATTTACTGCACCCGCCAGGCGGGATAGTCGGCGGCGATACGCTGGATATTTCGGTGCATCTGGACGCGAAAAGCCATGCGCTGATCACCATGCCCGGCGCGAGCAAGTTCTATCGCAGCAGCGGCCCGCAGGCCTGTCTCAATCAGCACTTCTGGCTCGACGATGAGGCTACGCTGGAGTGGCTGCCGCAGGACACCATTATCTTTCCCGGTGCGAATGCCGCCCTGCGTTCCGTTTTTCATCTGAAGGCTTCCAGTACGCTGCTGGCGTGGGAATTGTACTGTCTGGGTCGCCCGGTGATCGGCGAAACCTTCAGCCACGGCACGCTGGAAAGCCGCCTTGAGATCTGGGTCGACGATGAGCCACGGCTGATTGAACGTCAGCACCTCAGCAATGGCGATCTCACGCCCGTTGCAGGTCTCCCGTGGGTCGGCACGCTGCTGTTCTTTCCGGCCAGGGAAGCGCACCTCGAAACGGTGCGCGAGCTGCTGACGCCGCTGAGCCACTTTGCCGGGGCAACGCTCACAGACGATCTGCTGTCGGTGCGTTTTCTCTCCCACGACAACCTGATTTGCCAGCGGGTGATGCGCGATATCTGGCAGTCGCTTCGCCCGCTTTTAACCCCCAAAACCGCCTGTTCGCCGCGTATCTGGCAGACATAAGAGAAACGTTATGGAACTGACCCCCAGAGAAAAAGACAAGCTGTTGCTGTTTACCGCTGCGCTGGTTGCCGAACGCCGCCTTGCGCGCGGGGTAAAACTGAATTACCCGGAATCAGTCGCGCTGATCAGCGCGTTTATTATGGAAGGCGCCCGCGATGGCGAAACCGTCGCCTCACTGATGGAAGCGGGCCGTCACGTCCTGACGCGCGACCAGGTGATGGAAGGCGTACCGGAGATGATCCCCGACATTCAGGTGGAAGCGACGTTCCCGGACGGATCAAAGCTCGTCACCGTCCATAACCCGATCGTATAAGGAGCGCGTGATGATCCCAGGCGAATACCAGATCCAATCCGGAAACATTACGATCAACGTTGGGCGAGACACGCAAAACGTGATCGTCGAAAACCATGGCGACAGACCGATCCAGGTGGGATCGCACTACCACTTTTATGAGATTAACCCGGCGCTGAAATTCGACCGGGAAGCCACCAAAGGCTATCGGCTGAATATTCCGGCAGGCACCGCCGTGCGTTTCGAACCCGGACAGAAGCGCGAGGTGACGCTGGTTCAGGTCAGCGGCGCGCAGCGTATTTTCGGCTTTCGCGGCGAGGTGATGGGAGAGGTGAAAAATGGCTGAAATTTCACGCCAGGCCTACGCCGATATGTTCGGCCCCACCACTGGCGATAAAGTGCGTCTGGCCGACAGCGAGCTGTGGATAGAAGTGGAAAACGATCTCACGGTCTACGGCGAAGAGGTCAAATTCGGCGGCGGAAAGGTGATCCGCGACGGTATGGGCCAGGGGCAGATGACATCCGACGGCTGCGTGGATCTGGTGCTGACCAACGCGCTGATTATCGATCACTGGGGGATCGTTAAAGCCGATATTGGCGTAAAAAACGGACGGATCTTTGCCGTGGGTAAAGCCGGTAACCCGGATATACAGCCCGGGGTCACGATCCCGATTGGCGCAGCGACAGAAGTGATCGCCGCCGAAGGGAAAATTGTCACCGCCGGCGGGATCGACACGCACATCCACTGGATCTGCCCGCAGCAGGCGGAAGAGGCGCTGGTCTCTGGCGTCACCACCATGATTGGTGGGGGCACGGGCCCAGCGGCAGGCACCAACGCCACGACCTGTACGCCAGGGCCCTGGTATATCGCGCGGATGTTGCAGGCGGCCGATACACTACCGGTGAATATCGGCCTGCTTGGCAAAGGTAACGGTTCCAACCCTGATGCCCTGCGCGAGCAGATCGCAGCGGGTGCCATCGGGCTGAAGATCCACGAAGACTGGGGCGCGACGCCTGCAGCCATCAACTGCTCACTGGCGGTGGCGGAGGAGATGGATATTCAGGTGGCGCTGCACAGCGACACGCTGAACGAATCCGGGTTTGTTGAGGACACGCTGGCGGCTATCGGCGGACGGACCATTCACACCTTCCATACGGAAGGGGCGGGCGGCGGACATGCACCGGATATTATTACTGCCTGCGCGCACCCGAATATTCTGCCCTCCTCCACTAACCCGACGCTGCCCTACACGGTGAATACCATCGACGAGCATCTCGACATGCTGATGGTATGTCACCACCTCGACCCGGATATCGCCGAGGACGTCGCCTTTGCTGAATCACGCATTCGCCGGGAGACCATCGCTGCGGAAGATGTCCTTCACGATATCGGAGCCTTCTCGCTGACCTCGTCCGATTCCCAGGCAATGGGTCGCGTCGGCGAAGTGATTATTCGTACCTGGCAGGTGGCGCACCGTATGAAGGTTCAGCGCGGCGCACTGCCGGAAGAGACCGGGAACAACGATAACTACCGCGTGAAACGCTATATCGCCAAATACACCATTAACCCGGCGCTGACCCACGGGATTGCTCATGAAGTGGGCTCGATTGAGGCCGGGAAACTGGCGGATTTAGTGGTCTGGTCCCCCGCGTTCTTTGGCGTCAAACCCGCCACCATTGTGAAAGGCGGGATGATCGCCTGCGCGCCGATGGGGGATATCAACGCCTCTATCCCAACGCCGCAACCGGTCCATTACCGTCCGATGTTTGGCACGCTGGGTGCCGCGCGCCATGCGACACGGCTGACGTTTGTCTCCCAGGTTGCCGATGCGAAGGGCATTTCGCACCAGCTCAGCCTGCAGAGCGGCATAGCCGTCGTCAAAGGCTGCCGCACGGTGAAAAAGGCCGACATGATCCACAACAGCCTGCAGCCCAACATCACCGTTGATGCACAAACTTACGAGGTTCGCGTTGATGGCGAGCTCATTACCAGCGAGCCGGCAGACGTTCTGCCGATGGCCCAACGCTATTTCCTGTTTTAAGGAGTGACGATGATCTACCTGACCCAACGCCTTGACCATGCCCATCCGATAACCGCCAGCGTCACGCTGCCGATTGAAGTCCGGGTGAAAAGCCGTGCCCGCGTGGCGCTGAATGACGGCCGCGAAGCCGGGCTGATGCTGCCGCGCGGCCTGCTGCTGCGCGGGGGAGATCTGCTGACCACTGACGACGGCAGCGAGGTGATCGAGGTGATCGCCGCGCCGGAATCGGTCTCCGTGGTGCGCTGCGACGATCCGTTCCTGCTCGCCCGCGCCTGCTACCACCTCGGCAACCGCCACGTGCCGCTGCAGATCATGCCCGGCGAGCTGCGCTACCACCACGATCATGTGCTCGATGACATGCTGCGCCAGTTCGGGCTCGAGGTGACATTTGCCACCCTCCCGTTTGAACCGGAAGCAGGGGCGTATACCAGCGATGCCCACAGCCATAGCCATAGTCACTCTCACGCTCATTCACATTAAGGATTCATCATGCGTACGTTTTTACCTCTGCTACTGCTGGCCTTTTCTCTTCCTGCCCTGGCGCATCCCGGACACGGCACAGACAGTTTTCAGGCCGGTTTTTTCCATCCGCTGACGGGTCTTGATCATCTGCTGATGCTAACCGGTGCGGGCGTACTTTCGGCCCTGAGCGGGCGCAAGCTGCTGCTGCCCCTTGCCACTCTCGGCATGATGCTGGCCGGGGCCGTTGCAGGCAGCCTGCTTGGCGGCTTTAGCGGCATGGAAATGCTGATTATCGCCTCGCTGGCGGTCTGCGGCGCGATGATGTTTAAAACCGAAAATCGCCTGCTGTTGGCCGTGCCGGCGCTGGCAATGTTCCACGGCTGGGCGCACGGGGTAGAGATGTCTGGCCATAACTTCTGGCTCTTCACCAGCGGCTTTATGTTTGCCAGTGCCACGGTGCTGTGCGCCAGCTTCGCCGCCGGGTTGCTGCTGCGCCGTCACGACGGGTTACGTAAAACCTTTGGTGGCGGGCTGATTGTCTCTGCGCTGCTGGCGCTGATGAGCTGATGGAGCACGTCCGCCAGCGGCTGCGCCTGATGCAGCTCTCCAGCAGCAGCCTTCCGGTCGGGTCATTCACCTGGTCGCAGGGGCTGGAGTGGGCCGTAGAAGCAGGCTGGGTCCCCGATGCTGAGGCGTTCAAAAACTGGCAGATCCTGCAGATGGAGCAGAGCTTTTTCTGTGTCGATCTGCCGCTGTTTTCCCGACTTTATCAGGCGTGCGAGCAAAACGATTTGGCGACGGCAACACGCTGGACGGCCTACCTTCTCGCCTGCCGGGAAACGCGTGAACTGCGTGAAGAGGAACGCAACCGCGGGGCGGCCTTTACGCGCCTGCTCAAAAGCTGGGAGCCAGACTGTCCGGCAGAGTGGCGGACGCTGTTTATGCAAAGCCAGCTCAGCGGCATGGCGTGGCTCGGAGTACGCTGGGGCATTAGCGCCCATGAGCTGGCCCTGAGCCTGGGCTACAGCTGGATTGAGAGCGCGGTCATGGCGGGCGTCAAGCTGGTGCCGTTCGGGCAACAGGCGGCGCAGCAGCTGATTATCGACCTGAGCGACCACTTTGCCGCCGGGCTTGAACCGGCTTTTTTGCGTGGCGACGACGCGCTGGGTGCGGCAACGCCGCTGTCGGCCATCGCCTCTGCGCGCCACGAAACACAATATTCACGATTATTCCGTTCCTGAGGAGACAACATGGCTGATTACAAACATCCCCTGCGCGTGGGCGTGGGCGGCCCGGTGGGGTCGGGCAAAACCGCGTTACTGGAAGCACTCTGCAAAGCAATGCGCGACACCTATCACCTGGCAGTGGTGACCAACGATATCTACACCAAAGAGGATCAGCGCATTCTCACCGAAGCGGGGGCCCTTGAGCCAGAGCGCATCGTGGGCGTGGAGACGGGCGGCTGTCCGCATACCGCAATCCGCGAAGATGCCTCAATGAACCTGGCGGCAGTGGAAGCGTTAAGCGAAAAGTTTGGCAATCTGGACCTGATCTTCGTTGAAAGCGGCGGTGACAACCTGAGCGCCACCTTCAGCCCGGAGCTGGCTGACCTGACGATCTATGTGATTGACGTCGCTGAAGGGGAGAAGATCCCGCGTAAGGGCGGCCCAGGGATTACCAAATCCGATTTTCTGGTGATCAACAAAACCGACCTGGCCCCCTATGTGGGGGCCTCACTGGAAGTAATGGAGCGTGACACCAACCGCATGCGCGGCGAGCGCCCGTGGACCTTCACCAATCTGAAGGCGGGCGACGGACTGGCGACGATCGTGACATTTCTGGAAGAGAAAGGGATGTTGCGGGTGTAACCGTTTAAATCCCCTCTCCCTGGCGGGAGAGGGTCAGGCATTACGCCTCCGGCAACTCCGCCAGCGGCCAGCGTGGACGTACAGAGACGCTCAGATCGGCGGTCGCGCCAGCGTTCAGACGTACCATACCCGCGTAGGCGATCATCGCCCCGTTATCGGTACAGAATTCCGGACGGGCATAAAATACTTCCCCACCACGCTTTTGCATCATCTGCGCGAGTTTTGCACGCAGCGTGCGGTTGGCGCTGACGCCCCCGGCCATCACCAGACGCTTAAAGCCGGTCTTTTCCAGTGCGCGTTTGCATTTGATCATCAGGGTATCGACCACCGCGTCTTCGAACGCACGGGCGATATCAGCACGGGTCTGCTCGCTATCGTCATTATTGCGAATGGTATTGGCCGCGAAGGTTTTCAGACCGGAAAAGCTGAAATCCAGCCCTGGACGGTCAGTCATCGGACGCGGGAAGACGAAACGCCCTTCCGTGCCCTGCGATGCCATTTTCGAGAGCATCGGACCGCCAGGATAATCCAGACCCAGCAGTTTGGCCGTTTTGTCGAAGGCCTCACCGGCTGCGTCGTCAATGGACTCGCCGAGCAGCTCATACTTGCCAATCCCCGTTACGCTAATCAGCTGGGTATGGCCACCTGAAACCAGCAGCGCCACAAAAGGAAACGCAGGCGGATTATCTTCCAGCATCGGTGCCAGAAGATGCCCTTCCATATGGTGAACCGGAATGGCCGGCACATCCCACGCGAATGCCAGCGAACGGCCCACCGTTGCGCCGACCAGCAGCGCACCCACCAGGCCCGGGCCTGCGGTATACGCTACAGCATCAATATCAGTAGAGCTCAACCCGGCTTCTTTCAGCGCCGCCTGAATCAGGGGAACCGTTTTACGCACGTGGTCACGAGAAGCCAGTTCAGGCACGACGCCGCCGTAGTCAGCGTGTAATTTCACCTGACTATACAGTTGGTTGGCAAGAAGCCCTTTTTCGTCGTCGTAAATGGCGATGCCGGTCTCATCGCAGGATGTTTCAATACCCAGTACACGCATGACTTGTTTTACCTCGTTTCAATACCGCGCAGTGTAGGGCCAATGCGGATTGATGTAAAACTTTGTTCGCCCCAGGAAGAAGCCTCGTGTATACTCCTCACCCTTATTAAAGTCCCTTTCAAAAACGCGTCGGTGCTTTACAAAGCAGCAGCATTTGCAGTAAAATTCCGCACCATTTTGAAATAAGCTGGCGTTGATGCCAGCGGCAAACCGAATTTATCAAAGGTGAGAGTTACATGCCGGTAATTAAAGTACGTGAAAACGAGCCGTTCGACGTTGCACTGCGTCGCTTCAAACGTTCATGCGAGAAAGCAGGTGTTCTGGCTGAAGTTCGTCGTCGTGAGTTCTATGAAAAACCAACGACCGAACGTAAGCGCGCTAAAGCTTCTGCTGTGAAACGTCACGCGAAGAAACTGGCTCGCGAAAACGCACGCCGTACTCGTCTGTACTAATCAATTGAGGGCCTCAGCCCTCAATGACAGACAGAGTTGTAGTCGTAAGGCCGTGCTTCCGGAAGGAATGCGCGGCTTGTTTTCGTTTATGAGTTACTAAAATTTTTGGGGCATATGGCCGGACGAATCCCACGCGTATTCATCAATGACCTGCTAGCCAGAACCGACATCGTCGATCTCATCGACGCGCGGGTAAAGCTGAAAAAGCAGGGCAAGAACTACCATGCGTGCTGTCCTTTCCATAACGAAAAAACCCCCTCCTTCACCGTAAACGGTGAAAAGCAGTTTTACCATTGCTTCGGCTGTGGTGCTCACGGTAATGCTGTCGATTTTTTAATGAACTACGACAAGCTCGAGTTCGTTGAAACCGTCGAAGAGCTGGCGGCGATGCACAACCTTGAAGTGCCGTATGAAGCAGGCAGTGGACCAAGCCAGATCGAGCGCCATCAACGGCAGACGCTGTACCAACTGATGGATGGTCTGAACTCGTTTTATCAACAGTCTCTTAAGCACGCTGCTGCTGAGCCTGCGCGTCAGTACCTGACAGCGCGCGGACTGAGTGACGATGTGATTGCGCGTTTCGCTATTGGTTACGCTCCGCCCGGCTGGGACAACGTGTTAAAGCGTTTTGGCGGCAATAGCGAAGATCGTAAGTCTCTTATCGATGCCGGCATGCTGGTCACCAATGACCAGGGACGAAGCTACGACCGCTTCCGCGAACGGGTAATGTTCCCGATCCGCGACAAGCGTGGCCGGGTGATTGGTTTTGGTGGTCGCGTGCTGGGTGATGCCCTGCCGAAGTACCTCAACTCCCCGGAGACCGATATTTTTCATAAAGGCCGCCAGCTTTACGGTCTTTATGAGGCGCTGAAGGATAACGCGGAACCTCCGCGCCTTCTGGTCGTCGAAGGCTATATGGATGTCGTCGCGCTGGCGCAGTACGACATCAACTATGCGGTTGCATCTCTGGGCACCTCAACCACAGCCGATCACATTCAGCTGCTGTACAGGGTGACTAACAATGTCATCTGCTGTTACGACGGTGACCGTGCAGGGCGCGACGCCGCCTGGCGTGCGCTGGAAACCGCACTGCCTTATATGACCGACGGGCGTCAGTTACGCTTTATGTTCCTGCCCGACGGTGAAGACCCGGATACGCTGGTGCGTAAAGAGGGCAAAGCGGCGTTTGAAGCGCGGATCGAGCAGGCTCAGCCGCTCTCCACGTTTTTGTTTAACAGCCTGATGCCGCAGGTCGATTTGAGTACCCCTGACGGGCGCGCGCAGCTCAGCACGCTGGCGCTGCCGTTAATCAGTCAGGTGCCCGGCGAAACGCTGCGCATCTATCTGCGTCAGGAGCTAGGCAACAAACTCGGCATTCTGGATGACAGCCAGCTTGAACGTTTAATGCCTAAACAGTCTGAAAACGGTGCGGTTCGTCCCGCGCCTCAGCTAAAACGCACAACCATGCGTATACTGATAGGGTTACTGGTTCAAAACCCCGAACTTGCTCCGCAAGTGCCATCGCTGGCGGGTTTGAACCACGAAAAATTGCCCGGGCTTGGCTTATTTTCAGAATTGGTCAACACTTGTTTGTCTCAGCCAGGTCTGACCACCGGACAACTTTTAGAACATTATCGCGGCACAAAAGAGGCTGCTACCCTTGAAAAACTGTCGATGTGGGACGATATAGCAGATAAGGATATTGCAGAAAAAACGTTCACCGACTCACTCAACCATATGTTTGATTCGATGCTTGAGCTGCGCCAGGAAGAGTTGATAGCTCGCGAGCGCACACACGGCTTAAGCAGCGAAGAACGCCGGGAACTCTGGATGCTGAACCAGGAGCTGGCAAAAAAATGAATTCAACGGCTTAAGTGCCGAATATCGATCGGGAAGCCCCCGGCAGCCGCACTGAGAGGCAGCGGCACAAATATAAGTACGCCCTCGCTTTAAAGGTTGGCAGCCCCATCGCCGACACCAATCAAACGAATTAAGTGTGGATACCGTCTTATGGAGCAAAACCCGCAGTCACAGCTGAAACTTCTTGTCCAACGCGGTAAGGAGCAAGGCTATCTGACCTATGCCGAGGTCAATGACCATCTGCCGGAAGATATCGTCGATTCAGATCAAATCGAAGACATCATCCAAATGATCAATGACATGGGTATTCAGGTGATGGAAGAAGCACCTGATGCCGATGATCTGTTGCTGGCTGAAACCTCCAACAACACTGACGAAGATGCGGAAGAAGCTGCTGCACAGGTCCTGTCCAGCGTGGAATCTGAAATCGGGCGTACCACTGACCCGGTCCGCATGTACATGCGCGAAATGGGTACCGTTGAACTGTTGACCCGCGAAGGCGAAATTGACATCGCGAAACGCATCGAAGACGGGATCAACCAGGTTCAGTGCTCTGTTGCCGAATACCCTGAAGCGATCACCTATCTGCTGGAGCAGTACGATCGTGTTGAAGCGGAAGAAGCGCGCCTGTCTGACCTGATCACCGGTTTTGTCGACCCGAACGCTGAAGAAGATATGGCACCGACCGCCACTCACGTGGGTTCTGAACTGTCTCAGGAAGAGATGGATGATGACGAAGACGAAGATGAGGAAGATGCCGACGACGACACCGCCGATGATGACAACAGCATCGATCCGGAACTGGCGCGCGAGAAGTTTGCCGAGCTGCGTACCCAGTACGAAGTCACGCGTGACACCATCAAAGCAAAAGGTCGCAGCCACGCAGCCGCACAGGAAGAGATCCTGAAACTGTCTGAAGTCTTCAAACAGTTCCGTCTAGTGCCTAAACAGTTCGACTACCTGGTTAACAGCATGCGCGTGATGATGGATCGCGTACGTACCCAGGAACGCATCATCATGAAACTGTGCGTTGAGCAGTGCAAAATGCCGAAGAAGAACTTCATCACCCTCTTCACCGGCAACGAAACCAGCGAAACCTGGTTCAACGCGGCTATCGCGATGAACAAGCCGTGGTCTGAAAAACTGCATGACGTGAAAGAAGACGTGTTCCGCGGCCTGCAGAAACTGCATCAGATTGAAGAAGAGACCGGCCTGACCATTGAGCAGGTTAAAGACATCAACCGTCGTATGTCCATCGGTGAAGCGAAAGCCCGCCGTGCGAAGAAAGAGATGGTTGAAGCGAACCTGCGTCTGGTTATCTCTATCGCCAAGAAGTACACCAACCGTGGCCTGCAGTTCCTGGATCTGATTCAGGAAGGCAACATCGGTCTGATGAAAGCGGTTGATAAGTTTGAATACCGTCGTGGTTATAAGTTCTCCACCTATGCTACCTGGTGGATCCGTCAGGCTATCACCCGCTCTATCGCGGATCAGGCGCGCACCATCCGTATTCCGGTGCATATGATTGAGACCATCAACAAGCTCAACCGTATCTCCCGCCAGATGCTGCAGGAGATGGGCCGCGAGCCAACGCCAGAAGAGCTGGCTGAGCGCATGCTGATGCCGGAAGACAAGATCCGTAAAGTGCTGAAGATCGCCAAAGAGCCAATCTCCATGGAAACACCAATCGGTGATGATGAAGATTCGCATCTGGGTGATTTCATCGAGGATACCACCCTCGAGCTGCCGCTGGACTCTGCGACGACCGAGAGCCTGCGTGCTGCAACACACGACGTTCTGGCTGGCCTGACCGCCCGTGAAGCAAAAGTGCTGCGTATGCGTTTCGGTATCGATATGAACACCGACCATACGCTGGAAGAAGTGGGTAAACAGTTCGACGTTACCCGCGAACGTATCCGTCAGATCGAAGCGAAGGCGCTGCGTAAACTGCGCCATCCAAGCCGCTCTGAAGTACTGCGTAGCTTCCTGGACGATTAATCGATCCTGTCAGTGAAAAAGCTCCCTTTAGGGAGCTTTTTTTTTGCATTTTCTCCGCCCCTCAGGGACAAGGAAACACCGCCCTACAGCCCACGCACAACCAGGGCCTCATCCAGCTCCCGATACGCCTCCACCAGCTTATCCAGCGTTGCCCTGTTAAGCCCGCTCGGGTTCGGCAGCACCCACACCTGCGTGACGCCAATGGTGATGGCCTGTTTGCCCCACTGCGCACCGCGCTGACTGAACGCCTGTTCGTAAGCCTGCTTGCCCAGGATGGCCAGCGCTGCCGGCTGATAATCTTCAATCTTCTTAATCAGCTCCCGCCCACCGCTGCGCAGTTCATGCAGGTTCACCTCACTCGCCTGTACCGTGGGCCGCTCGACCAGCATGGTAATCCCGCAGCGCGTATCCAGCAGGTGTTGCTCCTCTTCAGGCTTCAGTAGCCTGTCGGTAAACCCGGCCTGGTAGATAACCTTCCAGAAGCGATTCCCCGGATGGGCAAAGTGAAAACCGGTGTGCGCTGAGGACTTCCCCGGGTTAATCCCGCAAAACACCACCCGCAAGCCCGGGGCCAGAATATCGTTGATCATCTCTACTCCCATTGATACATCCTTATGGAAGTATAAAGGATTGATTATGCATTGTTTATAAAAACAGCAGGCAGGTGTGAATGGCTGGATTGCTGAAGGGAGTTCCTCTATAATTCACCGCCACGGCCCCTTAGCTCAGTGGTTAGAGCAGGCGACTCATAATCGCTTGGTCGCTGGTTCAAGTCCAGCAGGGGCCACCATATAAAACAAAGGGTTACGATGAAAATCGTAACCCTTTCGCTTTTCTCAGGATTCCAAAAGGCTACCGCCAGCCCCCATGTAGGCACCTTAAGGCCACTGGCGGGAGGTGTGCAGCACCCTCAAAACATCTATTTTTCTGTCATCGAATCCATAAACAACGATGTAATTATGCCTGATGGTCATCTCTCGCGTGCCAGTAACGCGCCCCTGTCGATACAGGAACGGATTTCCGGCCAGCGCAGAGACCTTTGCATTGATTTCGTCGTAAAGCGCCTGAGCCGCATCCGGGTTGTCGTCGGCGATATATTCCACAATATCCAGCAAATCAACCTGCGCCGCCTGCCGCCATTCAATTTCTCGCATGGCGCTTCCTGTCTATCAGCTTTTGCGCCTCGCTCATAACCTGCTCGTGCGGCACGGTACGGGTGTCGCTCATGGCCTCATGCACCTTAGCCCTGAACCATGCATCATAGCTTTCTGGATCTGTAACCAGATTGGCGGGTAGTCCGCCATCTTTCACAACGCGGGTAAGAAGGATCCTCACCGCATCGGACACGGTGAGGCCATGCACTGCCAGCGTTGCGGCGGCATCGTTTTTTAACTGGTCATCTATGCGGATATGCATCATCGAAGATTGAGCCATTTTGATCCTCTCTTTAACTGCCTTATGGATATGTTAAGTGTATCTCAAATGAGATACAAAAGAGAGAAAATCGCCTAAACGGCGTTTTTTGGTAACGAAACAGAAAAATGAGTGCTTATCCGTCCCGCTGGTTGGTGATTTTTCTATTTCGTTCCCGTTTTTTGCCTGCCGGAAGCTAAAAAGTGCGCGCCGGCATGAATCGGCGGAGTCCTGCCACGCCATGCCAGTAGCTAGGTGGAATTTCCAGTCTGGCTAAGCCATCACGCCGCCCATGCTGACGAAACGGCATTTCTGCCGCTTGCGGGGCTGATTGCTGATACTTATATGAGGTGTGACGGGAACTGACAAAAAGCGGCTATGTGCGGTCTGATGAGCAAGTATCACTACGCAACTTGCTGGTTTCACCGCGGTTAAGGGTGTGCGTCACCTCGGTTAGCGTGCAAAAAGTCAGGCCACATTGCAAATTTTGGCACTGATGGTAAGAGCGCTGGACAGCATTTGACAGGTACTCACTGGTGCGGGTTTTGGATGCCGTTCGGCACTCAGGGCATTTAAACATTCGGCTGACCCCATGACTAACTTGTTACATTATATCAATTCGTGGGCAGATGACTGGCGCATAATGATTTTTGGCAGGAATTGAGCGCTACCGGCCAACACCGCCATAAATGCCCGTCTCACTGGTTATGTGACAGGTACAGACGAAAAAAACTATGCTGCAGGACGTTCAGCCGCCCCTGTCACGCAGGGGAAAAGTAGGTGCTAGCCCAAATCCCGCATCATCGATAGCGTGATGCTTTAGCGCCAGGCACGGTAACGATGCCATCCCGCCCACACTCGGAATGGCTGAGCGCAAAGCGCTATCAGTAGTCAACCTCCATTTCGGCGCTATTACCTCCGCCTGACGCATCACGCTGCCCGCTGTAAAATTGCCCCGACCTGAATCCTCGCGTCTGGTCAACATAACGATTAATGCCATCCTGCGGCGCAGAGAAATGAACAAGCCCCATATCACAACAGGCCATGACATGCTGTTTAAGCTCTTCACAGGTCAGCTCAAAGCGCTGCCCTTTTAGGGTGATAGAAACTGTATTTTTCATTAAATTAACCTCTGTTTATGCCCGCATTTTTTCCTGTCCAAGCGCAAGACGGCGCTCAAACGCGGGATCATCCTTCATTAACCTTTCCTGCACCACCGACGGCGCAAAACGAAGGGATTTGGCTACATCAACGGAGAGAGAGGGTGGATATAGCGTCAGTGCGCGGCTGGTGCCATCATTCTGCTCTATGGCGACGCGGGAAACATCCCGGCAATCCCCTTTCATGATCTTATCGACAGCGTCAGTTACCGCTCTGCGCGCATAATCATCGCGAATGCCCGCGAGCTGGCACAGGCCGATCAGTTGCTTCACAGGCTGAGCGACTAGCAGGGGAAGTGTTTGCATCACCTCAGTGAGAGCGGAATCAATCGCGTATTCTGCGGCCTGTTGATGCGCATTTTTACAGTCAAGCGCGGCTTTCCTGGCTGGAATGCGTAACCGTAGAACGGCGATTGCCTGCTCCTCAACCAGAGGCGTTAAGCGCTCCACAAGTCGCGTGGCATCGGCAATGTCTTTATCCAGCGCGTCGGCCTCCTCTGACATAGAGCCGTCGCCGGCCGCCATAAGCGCAGTCCACTTACGGGAACTCTCCCCGATCTTCTGCTGAGCGCGATCGCGTGATGCCTGGAGATTGTGTAATTTTTTCTCTGCATCCCGTAGTTCCTGATAGTGCAAATCAAAAGTGGCGATACAGCCATCAAGGCGAGATCTGGCCTCCTGCTGCGCTTCCACATCATTCTTTTCGTTGTTACCGATGGGGGGCATATTCGATCCTTATGCGGTGTGTGTTTTCAGGGTTAAAGGATGAAGAAAAGCTGGGAGGAAATCGCGCCGTGTTGTTTGTCGTGGTGTTGCTACAAAGCAAAGTGACGTTCACTTTTATCGGTCTTGCTTATCATTTTCGGCAACCACACCGCCAAGGAGATTGCACAATGTCAGCCCCACGCCGAACCCGCCACACCGTAATGAAATCCATCCGTCTGCATTATGAAACAGAACAAATTATTACCATCCTGAGCCAGCAACGCGGCGAGTCGTGGGCAACCTGCGCCAAAAAGCTACTGCTCACCGCCTCGCGTGAGGCGCTGGCCTCTGCTGTCCATAACCCATCTGACCTTAGCCAGTAACGCGGCCAGAGCTTTACGCGTCACGCCATCATACCTGCGAAGCAACAGGGTCATTGACTGCCTCGCCATGAGGCGAGCTAACACCGCCACACGAAACATCGCCCGCCCCGGCCCGAGATGAACACTGAAGATCCACGGTTCAGGCTACCCGGCTCAGTAACCTTTACATCACCTGATAATCAAATCATCGCTGTGCGGCTCGCTGGCAGGCGTTGCCGCGTTGATGCTGTTCCAGCAAAAACAAGGTGAACGCGCAGCAAGGCGCATCTACGGCACCCTCTCTTTGGTCTCCGGGGGATGGCTATGCCTGCCCCCTCTGCGTGGGGGCGTCCCCCACCACACCCGCACACCGTTTTTGTGTGCATGAAACCCGAATGATGGCCTGCATCATTCATCGGGTGCCGAAGTGCGTCAGTTCTGGCCTGTCTGCCATTTATAAGTGAATAAACCACCCTGATTTTTATCTTCAAAAAGCAGGTGATAATCGTCATTTATGCTTCACTTTTTTTCATGCTGCGGAGGGTAAAATCAGGGGGAATAAAAAGCGCCGCCAGCGTGGCGGCATAGAGAGAAATTAAGGGGCGGGAGAGTTGCGATGTACCTCAAAGGAACAAATCAGCACACCAAGACGCTCAATAAGCTGCATGTCCCCCGGCGTCAGTTCGTCGGGGTGGCGCTCAATCAGTTCAAGATACAGCTTAAGAGCAGCCGCAACCTGCGCGTCACGGGGGCTGTCACTGTTTTCCGTTGCTCTGCGCATCGTGCTTTTTCCTGTCAGTGGAATCACCTGCGCCGTTCAGCGTTGCCAGCAGGGAGGCATAACGATCCAGCAAATGAAGCTGGCGATCTGTCATCTCCTCGGGCGGCAGTTCAATTAGTCTCAGATACGCCTGTAACGTAGCGTCATGAGCCTGTTGTTTACCACCACATCCCCACCCATCTCGTTTTTTCCACGTGTAGAGGGTGGCGGTTTTTATCGATAGCCTCTCAGCGATCTCATTAACGGAGAAGCCGGAGAGGTAGAGCCTTTTAGCCTGATGTCGTGGTGGATCATTTTTGTCATTCTGAGTCATATTCTCATCTCCAGTAATAGTCAGATTAACTCATTGTTGAAAAAGAAATTTATTTTCATTAAGCGGGTTGAACTTTGTCGCCTCCTGCAAATAATCAGGCGAAAAATGTGCATAAACCATCGTTTGTTGGATCGTTGAGTGGCCCAATATTTTTTGCAACGTGACAATATTTCCTCCATTCATCATGAAATGACTGGCAAAAGTGTGTCGCAAAACATGCGTGGCCTGCCCTTTGGGGAGATCCGGTTTAAGTGTTTTCAGTATCTGGCGAAACTCACGATAATCGACCCTGAAAAGCCTTCCGGTGCGCTTAGTTTTTACCCGCTCCCGAATCTCTGGCGAGATCGGGATGGTTCGGCCTTTGCCATTTTTGGTCTGAGAGAGCACTACGCGCTCCCCCATGATTTGCTCAGCCCTTAGCTCGCTGGCCTCCCCCCATCTTAGCCCGGTAGAAAGGCACAGGATGGCAAGATTGAGCAGGTCGCCAGTTAGGACCGCGATTAGCGACGATATTTCCTCATCGCTCAGGAACGCCATTTCAGGGGTGCAAACCTTCAATTTGCGAAGCGCACGAACGGGATTTTCATTAGAGAAAACTTCAGCATCGATAAGCGCAGTAAACATCGAAGACAGCGCAAATAGATCGCGGTTAATGCTGGACGCTTTCAGCCCTGCGTGAAGCTTTTCAGACCTGTATTCTGTCAGGGATTTGCTGGTGATGTGCGATACCCTGGGGTTTCTCATCTCCCTGCACACCTTCTTAAGCCTAGCCTTCATATCTTCACCATACCGTTCATTTCGTCCGAAATACACCCACCACAAATCAATCAACTCCTCCAGTGCTCGCTTGTCTGCTGGTCGATTCAGCCATTCCTTTGAGTGATAGTTAACCAGCGCATACCTTTCAAAGCCCTGAGCCTCAGCTTTTGTATTAAACGCCTTGCGGACTCGTTTCCCTGCCACGCCGTTTGGCCTGATATCCACCCGATAACGCCCATCATCAAGCTTTTTAATTGCCATGTAAAAACCTCCAAAAACAACCGTTACGCCGAGGGGAAAAACGCCCTCAAATTGTTAATTTTATGTAAACAGAAAAATCACCAAAAATCCCCAGGGTGGGGGGGGGGGCTCGGAAAGTGGTTACAATGGTTACAGCCAAAAAAACATAACGTAACTCAATGTTTTATATAAATAAATGTTGTAACCATGTTTTGGTTACAACGGGTTACACCACTTCCAGAAAATTGAATAAAGCGATGATATATATAAATAAACCTTGTAACCGTCCATTGGTTACAACGGGTTACTCTGACCAAAAAAAAGTGGTTACGTGTAACCGGTTTGTAACCACTTTTGTAACTCCTTAGACCAGTTTAAAAATTGATATTAATCATATAGATATATACATTAATTTTTTTTGTAACCGTTGTAACCACTTTCCGAGCACCCCCCTAACATTTTGAAAAAGCCCGAAAATGTAGCAACCATGTTACTGATGTGTTTGTTATTTGTTTAACAATCACTTCCGGCATCTTTGGCGCGAAAGATGAGACATTTAACCACCTCGGAGACTTTTGGGGCCGAACTGCCTTTTCCGGTATTTTTCTGTTTACTGATCTCGCTTCTGACGGCCCCCTCTCTTACATAAACGCGCGACCTGCTGGTTTTCAAAAGCGGCTTGACATCACGTAACTCAAAAGGAATATCCACCCTCAGCGCACTAGCCTCCTGCGACATCTGGGAAAAATTCACGGAAAAATCCTTATCATTCCCCTTGCCACTGTGGTTCACGCCAAACGGTGAATCACCATCCAGGAAATCGAAGATGTTCCAGAACTCCACGACGAGGGGATGATCGGCGCTGATAGCCTTACGGCGCTCCACAGCAAGCCCGGTAATCGCCTCGCAGGTGCTGGCGATCCTCTCTTCAGGTATATCGACTATGCAGGGTAGCGACTTAACCAGGGCGATGAGTTGGGCGTGATTTTTGGCGATACGGTTGTGCGCAATCTCTTCGTTCTCCTCCATCGCCACTTTTGCCGCCTCGTAGTGTTTGTCTATGCTGGCCATAACGCTGGATTCAGCCATCGCGGACAGCAGAATGAACCCGGAAACCTGTTCCACCGCTACCCTCTCCAGACGTTCCGCTGCCTCGCGGGTTTGCTGGGTCTGACCGCTTTTGTCTGTCTGGAGGTGAACAATACGTTCCTGTAGTGCTTTGGACGCCTCAACCTCGGCATTCTGAGCGATGACGATAGCCCCGCGAAAAGGCGGCTCGTAGGTTTCATTCCCGCTTGATTTAACGCCGGTAGTGCGGACACTGCGCCCGTTGTAAAGCGCTTTCAGGTCATCAAAATCAAAACCGCGCTGCCTGGCATTGTCCTGAGTGCGATCCCCCTCAATCAGCACCACCGGAAGATTGCCAACCTGCGCAAAATTCCTCGTTCCACCGGCCTTCGTCGATTTTGAAGGGTCAAAACCTTCGTATTCATCGCGTCCACACAGGCGCCAGAGAAAATCAATCAGGGTACTCTTGCCGGTTCCCGGCTCGCCGGAAATCTCAAGGAACGGAAATGATTTATGTTTCTCTCGCAGCTGCTCGGCAAACAGCGAACCAAACCAGAAGGCCAATGCCACATACCCCTTCACTCCAAACGCTATCCACAAATCATCTAGCCATTCAGTGCGAAAGGATGTCAGGTCGGGGTTAATTTCCAGCACTGGCGTGCTACTCAGGCTTTTCACGCTGAGCTTATCGATCTCGAAGTAATCCTCTCCGTTAAGCGGAATCACACGCCCGCCAGACACCGCCAGCGAATTGAATACCCACGCCCCCCAATCCTTGTTGTAGCCAATGAATTTTTGTGTCTGGACTTCTTTAATCGCCGGTAAATCACGCTGAATAATGCGATCAAGCTGGTTTGTGTTGCCGGTGTAGATAGCTCCTTTAGCAACGTGCAGCAGACGTTTCTTGAACTCTGCGGCACTTGCTATCTGTGATGACGTGAACGTTCCCTTGACCGGCGGAGTCGCCCCGGGGAAACTCACGCGGAAGTAATACCAGGCTTCATCTGTTGGTTCTGAACGCTGGAAATAGAGCGGCTCGGGCATGCAGTTAGCTATCTCTTTGATGCCACCGGACTCTTTAAGCGCTCTCGCCTTAGTCTCATTACGACTCAAACGGTTATCTTCGTTCTGGATGCGCTCGATGGCCTTGGCGTTTTTCTCTATGTCGAGCTTGAACCAGTACAACCGGCCATCAAAATCTAAGTGAAATTCATTGATCCCGGAATAATCAAACATCAGGTGCGCTTTCTCTGCCGCACTTTCTGCCAGCAATAAATCACCAAGATGGCGGTATTTATTGGTGTGATGCTTCTCCAGTTTCCCGAGCAGGTGCAGATCGTTCCAGTCCCGCTTTTGCTTCCCTTCCTGGATTTGCGCAGCGCGAGCAATCCAGCCTTCATCACGGCTACGCTTAGCGAACTTTTTGATCGCCTTTTGCCCGGCCTTATCACTATCCAGCGCCCACACCAGAGCAGGCTTATATCCGCCGTTGATGATGGCTAAAAGCGCCGCCAGCGCCTTATCCGGGTAGTTATTACTGGACATGATGGAAACGGCCGTTATGCCGTTCTGTGCCAGACTGAGGGCATCTATGCAGCCCTCAACAATCCACAACTGTTTAGCCTTCGCCAGGTCGGTTCCGGGCGGTTGCCACCACTGGCCGCCATAGCTCCCCCTGAAATTGGCCTTACGGTCAAAGCGCTCCGGCCTGTCAATCAGACGCTCCCAGAAGGTGCCGCCGGCCAGCGCGAAACGAACAGTGGCGCTTGCTTCGCCGCCTTTAACAAAGTTCTCCTGCGTATAGCAGCCACCAAAACGAGATATATCGATCCCGCGAGCCACTGACAGATAAGCATCTGCCGCCGCGTGCGGCTTTTCTGGCGTGGAGATATAGCGATCTGACCACTGGCAGAAAAGGTCTGCATAATGCTCTTTGGTGATAATTTCAGTTCCGCATTTATTTTCACGCCCGCATTTCACAATGAAAGGCTTTTCGATGCTGGTAAACATTTCACGCTTACCGCACTGCGGACACTTGCCATTCTGCAAATATTTTCCATTTTCTTTAAATTCGAAATCATGAATAAGGCGTTGAACAATTTCGCCTGCTATATTATTCATCATGAAAAAACCCTCTTTAAGCGTGCGCCAACCTGCGCGGTCAGCGCATATAATAAAAACAATTTATGCAGTTTAGTTTCTGACTTTAATAAACCTATCGCATACGCCAATTGTTTTTAGTTCATCAAGAATAGAATGAGCATCATCGTTGATATAACCAAGAATATCAGGGAGCCATAACAATGGCTCTGGATGAAATTTACCGCCTCTCACCAGCCTTTCCATTGAAGCTGATATATTTATGATCCTGTTAATTTTACGGTAACACTCAGGGCTGATATTCGCCCTCAAAGCACCATCATTGGTATTACGATGTTTCTTCATACAATAACCTCTTTAGCGTCAGTAATTCGAAGATAAATTAATCCCTCGCGATAACTATGCGATAACATCACTGACTGAAAATAAATACTGGTATGCGGTATTCTCTAAATGGGTAACGCTGTCAACCCGCACCAATTACCCGCACGATCCGCAATTCCTGATACCCATCATTCATCATTTGCTTACTGGCTAACTGCGTGGCCTGTCCTGTATTGGTTGCATCAACGGTTAGCGTGATGCCGCGCGTATAGCCGCGACGATTTACAGCACGAAATACGACATTGAAGCGTTTTATAGTCCGGTTGTTTGTTTTAATCATAATGACCTCAGTGAATATCTTCATTGGGTTGAATGGTACTCAAATCTTCTTTCAGACTGGATAACGCTCGTCTCATGTCTTCTTCATTCGCAATTCGGGTCTGAATATCGCTAAATCGGGAAAAGCCACATTTTTTCATGCAAACAATCACACTACTTTCAGCTTGATACGAGGAATATGCTTCAACCACACAATCTGCCGTTGAATTCTGACCGTCAGGATCAATAGCCTTGAACTCAACAATAAACGTTTTCTTTTTAAAATAACCACTCATGCACCCACCCCGTTTGTTTTTTCTAAAATTATCCGACGCAATGACTCATATGAGACAAACCCCAGCCCTGGAGATACTCCACCGATAGCAGACTGTAATTCAGAATTAATAATTTCTGTAATTGCCGCCAACCCTGCCACATCAACTCCAACAACTTTACCTTCACTCATAATTTCAAGTATGTACGAAATAAGAGCAATGGATTTACTAACGCTATTCAGACGACCTAAATCACCTTCGCCAATCAGGTAGTTATATGATTCTCTTTCAGTCAGATTACCCATAAGCCACCCCACAAACCGGAATACGTCCGGCAAAGGAAAGGACGAAATCACGCGCCAGCGTGCGGCGTGCTTCGCGTTCGGTATGAGCAGTAACGGTTTTGCGCTGCGGGCGCTCGTTCACGTCAGAACGGCGCACAGCAAGGAACAGCCAGACAAATTGGGAATGTGATAAAGCAGGGGTAGAAGCCATAATGGCAACCTCCGATTGATAGCTATATTTGCTATCGCCGAAGCTGCAAATCTTCATGATGGCGATAGCCCAGACGGGGTTTGCAGTACCGGTGCTATCGAGAACCGGCCAGCCCGAAGGCCGCCCCGCCTGAGCTACCATTGACAAGGTGGCATAGTGCAACGAAAGGCACAGGAAAGAGCGATTCAAACCTGTACCGGATACGTAACACCACGCCATAAAATGGCGCTCTGTGGCGTTGGTTGCGACGTAAAAAAAGACGCATGGCGCGTCTGTCGTCGCCGATAGCTTACACGGGCTGCAAATCCCGGTTGCCCATTGAGGGGCAACGCGGCAACGATACGCCAGCCGGTTAACCAGCGTCAACCCCCTGCTTGAAAATAATTTATCACCAGCTCGCGGCGTGTTGATTCCGCGATCTGATTCGCTATAATTAAAACGTTTCATATTTAACTCCGATTTGAATGAAACAAGCGTGGTAGATATCAGCCCCATCGATGTAGCGATCGATGGGGCTTTTTGTTATTACGCCTGCAAGCGCCTGGTTGATTCCAGATAAGCATCAAGATCCACCTTTAGGTAAATCACTTTCTTTAACCCTGATTTGTAATACGGGATTTTTACCCTTCCTGTACAAGCCCAATTCGCCATCGTAGCTGCACTGACTCCGATGTAGTCGGCGGCTTCGGCTCTTGTCATGCGGTTCCTGAATTTTAATTCCATCTTTCACACCTTAATGAATGTTTTCGGCTCGATGAGAAAGATAAATTGAAAGTTAGGTGAATAAAATAATCATTAGCGCAATAGACAGATCGTTAACAATGATTAAGCATGATCGCTAATCTAATGATCATTTAAATATCAATTAGTTATAAAAATATGCGCCGTATATGGCGCTTATTTTTGGCCAGTGAGAGATCGCAATCACCAATACGGAAGCCGCGAAGCGCCCATTGGCTCAATCCGTCCGTTACGGATCCGTACAGCCTCGCCACCACCAATCTCCACTGTCTCACCGTTTAACAGCGCGCTAATCTCTTCCCGCGTCAACGCCAGGCCTGTCTTGTCACAAAATGAATCAATCAGAACGCGATCATCAGCCTTACTATCGCTATTGCTGCTGTCATCAAGATTGTCGGTTGAAATATATTTATCCTGTTCTTTGATTTTACCACCCTCTATTTCTTCGGTTACAAGAACGAAGGCTCGTGTATATGGCTCATTTGGAATCTGTATCATCACTTCACGATAATCATCAACCCATCTTCTCAGTGTTTGAACTGATGGTGCATCACGCAGTGATGCAAAGTGCTTGACTAACTTATTTGCCAGAGAAAATGTTGAAACGTTAGGGTATTTTTCCAGCGTTAGCTCAGTTATTCTTATAGCCTCATTAAAATTTTTATTTCTTGGTCCGCGTTTTTTTACCCCATTAACTTTCGAGGCGCCTTGTGCGAAATTATGTTCTGGCGAGGAAAGAAGTAACGATGTAGTTTTACAATACTGCTCACAAAAGTAATCAAGATAATTTCTTTTAACAACAGCATCTACTAGTGATGACACGACGCTATTATATTGATTTAGCTTACCAAGCCCCCTGAGATAGACAGCCGCAGAAAGCATGGTTATTTCTGATTTATTTAAACTAATGAAATTCATTTTCCTTACAATCTCAATGTCATCTATGATTTCATTAAACTCCATTGGCTTACCAAGAGAATCTTTAGCATTTAAATTAGATAATAACTTATCAATATTAGGTCTAACCTCTCGTACGGCAAGTGTTTTTATCCATTCATTTAAATAACCAAAGGCATCAAAAGCAGGAATCTTACTATTTACCGACTCGGTAATTGTCTCATTAAAAACACGCACCACATCGTTAGATAATACCCCTGACTGATCAGCATAAAACATTATCATTTTCACGGCACTATCTATAAGTGTTTTAGGATTATTATGACCAGCAACAGAATATTGAAATTTCATTTATCTGCCTTAAGTATTTTATTAAGTAATGATATTTTATCTTCATCTGTCAATGAGTTTAAAAAAACATCTATGCGGGATGTACTTTTCTTGATACCTGCCTCATGTAAAATCTTACGTTCAATTTTCTCGGCAGGCTCAATCAATTCCTCCACAGGCAAACTAATGTAACCTTGCGTTACATCTGAGGAGTTACCGGATTTGTGGTTTATTAACCGCTTTAATATATAAGTACCCACACCACTATGTTCGGCTATTGTTGAGAATGTACGCCGAGCATCATGACATGTAAAGTTAATTGGATCCTTGCCGCTATTTATTCCGCTTGATGTTTTTTCAACTATTTTACGAATAGCTCTGCGGGGATCGGTAATTATTCCTCCCTTGCATGCTGGGAAGACATATACATCATTTTTATTTCTGTATTCCTCGCGTCGTTTGAGTATAGCTAGTAATGTTTCAGTAAGCGGCAACTCTAATTTTTCACCATTTTTTGTTTCATCGATCCAAAAATAACCCCCACTGATATTAACTCTATCCCATGTTAAACCAAAAACCTCACCGCGCCTTAAACCTGTAAATAAAGCCATATCAAGCGCATCGCAGACAGAAGAAACAGCATCATCGCGGTCATTTAATGCCTCAGATCTGACATCATCAACAGCCATTAGCCAGCGTCCTAATTCACGATTACGAATACGCGTACTCTTTCTTGTTGATTCATGCCACTGACGTTTTGCACTTAATGCAACCATTGGGGATTCAGGCAATAATTTATTCCCGCCAGTATCCCGGTAATGATCATATGAAAAATTATATATCGCCCTTAATGTCCTTCCCCACAAATTCGCCTGAGCCTTGCTTCCCGTACCAACCCCCTTGCGCAACTTAGATAGATCGTCACCAAACCATACAGTGCCTTCCGTTATCGCTTTGTGCCTTATCTGTGTGTCATCTCTCGATATTTTGCCTATTGGCCTGTCAAGCCAGTCACCAGAGAAGTTACCAAGCACGCTGCGGTACTGATTGGCGGTTTTTGTCTTGAGGCGGTTGCCGCGCGTCTCAATGTATAGCTCCAGCGCATCACGGAGGCTTACATTTGCTAACTGATTTTCCCTTCGTGTCTCATTCGGGTTCCTGCCAGTCACACCAATTACACCCAGCGTTTCTAGCGCCATGGTTCTGGCCTGATCCACGGAGATTTCAGGGAAGCGCCCTAGCGCCGTTCTGATAAATTTCCCTTTGTACTTTCTGACTGCGTAGAACGTCTTCAGGCCGCTAGAGCCAACCCGGAGGCGAAGCCCTCTAACGTGACTATCAAAATACTCGACCTGTCGCCCTTTTGGTGCGCTAGGAAGCTCGTTGAGCCTTGATTTGGTAAACTTAAACGGTTCCATATTCCCCCTGCTAAAATTGCGCCAAAGTCGCCCGTCGCGTAGCCTTGAAAATCCAGGCACCGCATAGGCTACCTTAGAACGGCGATGGGAGGGAATAATCGTTATTATTCGTTAGTATGTGATAATACCTAACTTATTGAATTAAAATAAAACACATAAAAATGAAACAACAAAAAATAGGCTACCGTTTTCCTCATAATCGCTTGGTCGCTGGTTCAAGTCCAGCAGGGGCCACCAAATTTAGCTGTAGAATCAAATGATTAAGCCACTCTATTGAGTGGCTTTTTTATTGGTTTTTTGAGCCGGTGGCGCAGTCGCTAACCGTGGGTCTGCGAAGCCGTTCGGACACGCTCAGCGGCGCCAGGTGTCGCAATCAGACGCTCCACGGACTCCATCGTCACGAACGTACAGCTGCAGTCCACATTGGTGCACTGGTGATAGCGCTCTTTGGTATTTTCACTTAAATAGCGACTGGTACGCGCATGCGCGGAATGCTTGCACTTAGGACAATGAAACATGTACCCCTCCACGTAATTCACAATTTGTGAATTTATAATACCCAAAAAGAACTCAATAGCAAATACATTACTCATTTTCGATAGAAAATTTTTCATCGGCGACGTTCAGCTCAAGCTTAAGTTGCGTGGTAAATCCACTCTCGCTGAGAGTATGAACCACCTCGTTGATAATCCACGCCTGCTCGTCAATGACCCGTTTAAAGCCGTTGACCAGCACCGGCGTTTCGGGATACAGATCGGCGCGTCCCAGCGCCAGCTGGATAGAAAAATTCACGGTACCCCGCTGAAGCGCGCGCCACTTCGCCTCTGCAGCCCTGAGCGCCTGCTCTTCAGAGGCATAAACCGTGGTGAGCTCAAAAACGTTTTCCGCCGATCCCACCAGCCTCTCTTGCGGCTTCTCTGCCTTGCCTCCTGCTCCCGCTACCGGTGTAGCGGCATCCGGGTGCTGTAGTCCTTCTGTCGGCTGCCCCCCGGGCTGACGATTAATACTCAATTGAGTATTTTGTTGTTTTGGGTCACGCGTTTGCAGCCATTTGGCCGTCACGCCGGAATAATTTTCACGGTCAGCGACGGAAAAAAGGTGCCGATCGCCATCTCCACGCTCAATCATCATTAAGGGAAGCGGTGTGCCACTGGCCGTCACGGCATGGCCCGCTTTCATAAAAATAACCTTCCCGGCTTTGATTGAAACAAATGCACCATTACGTTCGGCCAGGCGGGAGAGAAACGCCGCGTCAGTCTCCTGAGACTGATCGATATGAGAAATGGCGATGGATGCAAGTCCCGCCCCGACGCTGGCGGTAAACCGGTTACGCTGAGCAATGGTGTTGACTATCGCGCCGATCGTCGTGTCATGCCACGACTGTTCGCGCCGCACGTTGAGCTTCCCACGAAAATCGGCGCTGCATCCTCGGATGGTCAGCGTGTCCGGCGTGCCCCGGAATTCAATCGCATCTATCGTAAAGTCCCCTTTCGGCTGGAGCGGTGTTCCTTCCCATCCCAGCCATAAGGACAGTCTTGCCCCCCGGGCAGGCAGGTCTAACAACCCGTCGGAATCATCCAGTAGAATATCCAGCTGATCGGCTTCCAGCCCACGTTTGTCGGTCATGGTCAAACTGATAAGACGATGGCTGAAATTTTGCGTGATATCGCGCTCGTCAAGCTTAAGCATAAAATCAGGGGCGATTTTCCCACCCGCCCGGATATTCATTTCGGTGATCATCCCACCAGCCCTCCAATGCTATTACGTGCGCTTTCCACCAGCTCTGAGGCTTGCGTTCTCAGGTCGCCAAACGTCGTCATCAGCGATTCGTCCACGCGTTTCAGTACCAGGGTAAAATCAATTTTCCGGGCAGTGCCATCGCTGTAAAAATCCGAATGCGTATGCGTGACTTTCTCAATGATAAACATGCCGTGAATGATGCCGGTACCGTCTATCAACGGCCATGCCCGCCCTTCATTCGCCATCAGCTCAACCGCCTTGAGAGAAAGCCGCCCTCCCGTGAGTTCCGGGTAAAGTAATCCGGAAAGGTTAAAGGATGTCTCACCTTCGCCAAGGTACTGCCAGGCTTTGGGTTTCCCGATGCGTTCGTTGGATGCCCAGCGGTAGTCTTTTGTAAATACCATTGACTGATACGGTAAGGTTCGTCGTTCAAAGACAAACAGACCCAGCACCATTAACATTTTCTCTCTCCTTAACCATACATAAAGCTGGATTGCTGCCGTCTCGCTTTTTCCTGCTCACTGCTCTCTATAGCCTCCCGGATTTGACGAGTCAGATCCGTTCCGGAGGCTGCGCTTCCCTGCAGCGTGAAGTTGTATTCACTTTTACTCTGATCGATGTAAGAACGCCCTCCCGCTGCTGCCATCGGCTGGTATCCCATGAAGCCGCTGTAAACAGGTGACGCCGGGTCCCAGGCACTGCCGGCGTCAGCAGAGGAGGTGCCTTCTTTCGGTACAGCCGAGTCGATATTGCCCGACTCTTTTTTTATGACGCCGAGTTTCTCCAGCAGCCAGCTGGCCTTGCCGCGCAGGCTGTTAAAGAGATTTAGCGGCGCCATTAGCGCATCTCCCAGCGCCTGACCGAACGCCACGCCGACATTTTTGCAGCTGTCGAGCGTTTCCTGCGTCGCCTTAATCGGCGCAATCAGATCGATGAACCACTGCCAGATCCCGCCCAGTTTTTCTGAAATGAAACCAAAGGCCTGTAACAGCGGAGAGAACAGCTCGCCCAGCGGCGCGAAGGCCGCAGAAAGCCCCTCAATCACCCCGCCAAAGAAGGCGCTAATGGGCTCCCAGTATTTAAGAATCAGTAAAGCGCCGGCGGCAATTGCCGCTCCGAGAGCAATAACGGGCCAGCTCAGGGCGCCCAGCACCGTCATGATGCTCCCCCCCACTACGCTGAATACCGTGCCCAGCATCCCGGCAGCGGTTATCACCAGATTCAGGCCTGACACAATGGGGGCGACCACCATACCTAGCGTGCCCAGGACACCGGCAAAGGCTTGTGCGCCCATAACCACGCTGACCAGGGCTTGCGTTAGTGCAGGGTTAGCATTGACCCAGAGAGAGAGCGTACTAAGCCATCCGGTCGCGGTTGAGATCAGCGTGCGCAGGGCACCATCGGCCTTATCAAAGACATCAATCTTCAGGCCGTTTAATGCAGCCTGGAACTTGCTGATATCACCCTCGAGGTTATCGCCCTGAACCGAGGCTGTCAGCGCGGTGCTCCCCCTCGCGCCCTGGAGTGTCTGGCGCTTGTTATCCAGAGTTCCATTCCCAGCCGCTGAAACCAGTACGCCTGCGCCTTGCATCGCATCCGCACCGAAAATGGCCTTCAGGTATTCAGTTTGTTGAGCCGCACCGATTTTGCTGTTTTCGAATGAGGCAGAGATCGCCTTGAGGATATTCTCTGTCGGCAGTGGATTACCCTCGCCATCCCGGGTTTGCACCTTCAGTTCATTCAGCGCTGCAGAACGCTGCCCATCCGGCGTCTGCAGGCGGCTCAACATGGCGCTAACCTCTGCGCCGGCATCTGCCCCTTTCATCCCCTTTTCCATCAAAATACCAAGCAGCGCGGTGGTCTCCTCAAGGCTGGCGCCGGCTTCTCCGGCGGCAGGTGCGGCGGATGCAACGGCGGTACTCAGTTCGGTGAGACTGGTATTTGACGCAGTGAAACCGCGGGTAAGGACATCTGCAACGCGTTCAACATCCGTATTCGCCAGGTTAAACGAGGCCTGCGTGCTGCGGATGATGTCGACCGCTTTGGCGGCATCAATATTCCCAGCGAGGCTGAGGTTGACCGTCGGCACAGTGGCGGCCACCACCCCGTCGGCGTCATAGCCTGATCGGGCCAGCTCGCCCTGCGCCCGGGTGACCACATCTGTAGAGGTTCCTGTACTGACGCTGACTTCCCGTGCCTGCTGGCGAATGGCCTCCAGCCTGGTATCCCCCTTCTGCAGACCCAGGCTTGCCTGTATGGCAGACATCTGCTTTTCAAAACGGATGCCTGGGGCAATAAAGCGGGACGTCTGATTAAAGCCCGCCTTTGCCATTCCTGCGCTCACATTAGCAAACTGCTGCACACCTGCGGCAAAACGTTTGCCAGACTCGTAGCGGTTCTGGACGGTATTAAGCCGCTCCTGTTGCTGATTGACCCTGGCAAGCGCCTCTTTATGTCGATTTAGTTGTAGCGTTTTTTCGCTGATACCCTGTCTTAAACGACGCTCATCTGACGACAGCGTGCGCGTATTAATCCCTGCCTGCGCCAGCTCACCGCGCTGGCGCTGCACTGACTGGCGTAAATTGTTGTACTCAAGCTTAAGCGCAGCGGCAGATTGGCGGGCTGCCGCCAGCGCATCCGCCTGGTCACGGGTTGGGTTCTGGGTGTTTTTGAGCTGGAGCGCCAGCTCCGCGGTCTGCTGTTTCGCCCGGGCAAGAGACTGCCCCGTCACGGCGAGCTGTTCGTTGGCTTTTCTGAAGCCGTTAATGCGGCCCGCCTGTTCATCAAGCGCGCGCAACGCCGCCTCAGAATCGCGGATACTGGCCGCGAGAGAGAGACTGGCGTTCTGGATAGCGTTAAGCGGTCGGCTTGCCCGGTCGACTGCCTTAAGCAACTCCTGAAGTCTGACATTATTACTCATGGTAGTTTCCGCTTCGCTGCAGCGCCTTTTCGCGCCATATAAGGAGTTCGGTCATGCTCAGCGAGTACAGCTCTGACGGCGGCCAGTGAAAGATCACCGCGATATCCGCCATCAGATCATCGACCGACAGGTTTTCGGGAAATGTTAGCGAGCCGAAGCCGGTGACAAAAAACCGATCACCTTGCCCGCAAAAGAGAGCAGATCGGAAGCATCCAGACGCGCAATCTCATGCTCGGTCAGGGCCGGCGAGGTCATTCGCGGCAGCACTTTAATCAGCGCATCGACGTCAGATTGTGCCAGCGACGCCAGCGATACCCCACGCAGAGTCCCCGCGTTGGGTTTTACGACGGTCACCTTTTCGATTTTTTGCTCGCCGCGCAGAACGGGGGTGTCGAGCGTAATGGTGTTCGGGTTTTCGCTTTCGTTAATGACGGTCTCGTTGATATTTTCCATTTCTTTACTCTTCAGAAAGTTAACTTACCGGCCGGCAGTCCCGGCCGGTTAAAGGTTTACAGGCCAATCGCCTTACGGTGTTCCGCCAGACGATCGACGCCGTCGACTTTCAGCACCATGTTGATGATGTCAATTTCGATGATCTCTTTGCCATCGATGGTCAGCTGGTAGTAAGCGCACTCGGTGGACATCTTGGTGGTGCCGCTCTCGCCCTGCTTGTTTTCACCACCATCAAACTCTTTATGACGGCCTCGCATGACGATTTCGACGGCGGAGATTTCGCCCGTGTCGTCACGCTGGAAGGAGCCGGTAAAGCGCAGAGGCACGCTGTCCGCGCCCGGAGAGGCATACTGTGCCCACAGCGCGACGTCCGGCAGACCGCCAATGGTCCACTCAAGCGCCAGGGCATCATCGTCCAGGCCGAGGTCGACAGAGACCGAGCCCGGCATACCGCCGCCGCGATACTTCTCCAGTTTGCGGGTGAGCTTCGGTAAGGTGACAGACTCAACAACGCCCATATAGCTCAGGCCATCGTTGAACATGTTCAGATATTTAAGTTTGCGTGGTAACGCCATGCTTCAGCTCCTTAGCTGTTAACCGAATCGGACAGATCTGCCAGATAGGTATCGGTGATGCGCTGGCGCAGGGTCAGGTTCTCCAGCGGCGGGACAGGGGTGTAGTCGTAATCGATGTACAATTTCCCCGCTTTCAGGGTCGATGCATCATTTGATTCCGGGTCATACCAGCAAGTGCCATCAACGATATAGCCGTTGGTTTTCAGCTCACGGAATTTGGCATTGATACCGGAAACGATGTCGCGGATGAGCGTTGGCGTAATGGGTTTATCCATTGCCCATGCGTGTGCTTCGGCCATGGTATCGGCCAACACCTGCGCGGTACGGGTGTAGTTTTCAAAGACGAAGAGCGGATCGTCTGAACAGGTACGGTTGCCCCAGAATTTGAAGCCGTCGTTACGAATAAGCGTGGTGACGCCGGCCTGGTTAAGCAGGTTCGCATCGGTCGCTTGTTCCTGCAGATCCCAGGACACGGAGGCACTTACACCTGTGACACCGTTAACGCCGATGTTGGACAGGGTTTTGTGCCAGCCAATCGTCTGGTCGATTTTGGCGCGCAGGCCGAGAGCTCGTGCAGTGGCCCAGGCGTGGGTCGTCGTGTTGGTGGTGGTATCCCACGCCAGAAAATCAGGGTGAATCACCATCAACTCGCGCTGACTGAAGTTTTTGCGGTAATCGATAGCGGCTGAAATGGTTTTACAACCCCATGCACTGACATAGCCAAACGCGCGCAGGCTCTGGCACATGGCGGCCAGCGCGGTCGCCACTTCCTGAGAATCCAGCCCCGGAACACCGAGAATACGTGGCTTAACGCCAGTGACCGTTTTCGCGGTAAGGAGCGCTTTCAGACCGGTATATTTACCGTTTTCATCGGTTGTACCGATGATATTAGAGATAGTCTCTTTCTGTGCTTCCTCAGCGGTATCAGCGGTGCCTTCAGCGACACGTACGACAACAACAACCGGTTTACACTGATCGGCAATCGCCTGCAGGGAAGCGGACAACGTCCCCATTTTCCCGGCTTTCGCAATCGCGGTTTGCACGTTGGTAATGAGCACAGGCTCGTTTAAAGGAAATGTCTTGTCGTCCGCATCGCTGGCCGTACAGACCATGCCGATGATTGCCGTCGAGACGGTGGAAATGGTGCGGGTGCCATCGTTGATTTCGATGACTTCCACGCCGTGATGATAGTCGCCCATCCGTTTAACTCCTTCGTTTAGTGGTGAGGCTATTGTCTGTGGCGCGCACGATTGATGCGACGTATTGGGGTTGGAGAAAGGATTACACAACAAACGAAAAACCCTCCGGATGGAGGGTTTGGGGTCAGGCAGGGCGTTCTGGCCATTCAATTTCTGGTGAAGTGCTGAGATCCAGCCGGTTTAGCATCACCCGATAGTGCTTCCAGAGCAACAGCGTGGCAGCTTCCTCGTCTGTTGCAATGCCGAGTTCTGAAGCGTCCTGAAGGGGGGCGATAGTATCCGAAGCTTCGGCAAGCAATTCACTTCTTCTGGTTTCCGCCTGTTGAATTAATTCCTCCCTTGTCAACTGACGTGGAATAATTTTAGTGCCATTCCACACCCAGTCACCGTGTATATTCAGCCCTTCTGGCACTTCTGTTGGTTCGACTTCCGAAACAGACATCCCCAGAGGAAAGAGGCGATCAACCTGATGACTGAAAGAGCGAATAATATTATTTTTGTCAAAGCAAATCTTCAGTGTATCAGGCTGAAAACGTGACATATGGTAATACCAGTCCAGCCCCTCCTCTGATTGAATAAATATAGCATTAAACAAAAATTCTTTATATTCTGGTTCATATTGAACGAAATTTTTAAGTGTAATCATGCTGTATGACCTACCGTAATCCATCCAATATTAGACATGTATTTTTGAATCGGACGATAAAAAATAGTATCCCCGCCGGGGTTTTGACCTTCTGCATTCCATCCAGTCATTGCGCATCCAGCCGGAACCCGTTGCCAACCGTTTTGCATAATTATGAATGACCCTTCTGCCCCCATTGCTACATCTCGAACAAAGTATTGCAACGTCCAGTCTTGCCTTGCATAAGGACTTAAATCCTGTTGTGGAGGTGGGTTATTTGACGAGTAAACTCGTACCGCTCCGCCTGATTCAAATAAACCCTGCCCGGCAACAATATTGCCACCGCTAGTAACTTGCCCTGGGGCATCAAAATTACCGTTAATATCAAACAGAAAATTAACACTATTCCTGGCATCGCCAGTTAAATTGATAATCGCCGCTCCAAAAGCGTTGGTGCCAGTGCGATAAACGCCAAAACTTATCGCTGTTCCATAACCATGACCGACAGTTTCCGAAAAGCCCTTAATTATCGGTAGATAAATAGAAGTACCGTTAGGAGATTGATATCCTTTTGGCATCAAAAATGGTGCAGCATTGTTTTGATACTGATCAGCAAAAGCGCCAGAGCCGTACCAACCTGTGGGATTCGTCTGGTAATAAGTTGCATCTGACAAGTACGAAACACTTCCGCCATGATTAGTGATGACCTTTGTCCAGCCCCCCCAGACATTGTTATCGCCATTAAGGGAGCGGAATTTAAGCTGTTTACCACCATCACCATAAGATGCAGCATACTGCACCCGATAACCGCTAAGCCCACCAATATCGAGGATAGTTGCCTCATAACCTGGTGAATTTGTTGCATTCGAATAACAAAAGCTAACTGAATTGGATGGCAGAGCATCGGCATTTGAAAGTCCCGTGCTGGCTCTCGCAGACACTCCTCTGATAGCAACTGCACCACCATTTACCAGCACCCGACCTGGAGTAATATCGTCTGGAGCTTCCTGTATGTTTTTGGTTGCTGCCGTACCCAGGCTGCTTTTTAGTTTTGAGAGGTCATCGCCAACTATTTTCACAGCCTTAGGTGTTGCTGCAAGAGACTCGGATACACTATCAATTGTGCTACTGAGTTGAACAATACCCTTTTGTCCTGTAGTGGCGTCCTGAGCCGTGTATTTCCCGGCTGCAAGATCATAGGCGGCCTTGACCGCTTTCGGTGTTGCGGCGAGTGCCTCAGACGTACTGTCGGTCGAACTGCTGAGTTGTGTAAAGCCTTTATCCTTGGTCGTGGCATCCGGATGACGGCGGGATTGTTCATGCTCTTCAAGCTTCTCGTCTACATACTCCTGCGTCGCCATGACCATAGAAGTATCTATTGAGAGCTCGACCGAGGCGATATCGCTGACCATGATCACCATCCTCACAGTCTGCGCGCGACCTGAGCCTTCATCCAACAATGGCTTGTAACTTTCAGCCATGTTCCCGACAGCAATTAGCGTCCCGGTGTCATCATAAAGCCCCATTTCTCGCATCCAGAAACCGCCTGTTTCGGGAGGAATGAGGAGTTCTGCGATCACATAGTTCCGCTTTTTGTTGTCCTGACTGATTTTATTCAAGGCATGACGCCAGACTTCATTCACAAGCCTGGTCTGACTGGCATCCGGCATCGGCAACGTGCCGCCGCCATCACCCACCGCCATCGCCGTAAAATTCACTTTCTTCCCGTTCGGGACGGTTGCGGCAGCCAGTTTTTCGGCGCCGGCTTTGGTGATAACCGTTTTATACTTCACTGTCATTGTGCTCTCACTTATCCGGGGTAAACCGTGATGATGTCGCCGTCATAGCTCAGGGCACCGGTATAGAGATAGCCCGGAACGTCCTGAATGATATTGAGGCCGATAAGATGTCGGCTGGCAGGCTTTGCATCAGCAATAAGCCGCTCCATTTCGTAATACATTTCTTCGGTGATGCCGGTTTCCAGCACGCCAATGTCCAGGCGAAACGTGCCTGCCGGGTCGTTGGTTTGCCACCACTCCGTCACGTTGATCAGATAGCCAAGTGGCTCCACCACGCGGCGTACTGCGCCGATCGTTCCTTTGTGTGCATGGATAAACCATGCATTGCGGATAACATCGCGCTTGGTGGCTTCCGGCCAGTTTTCATCCCAGCGGTCAACCGAAAACGCCCACGCCAGCCAGGGCAACAGATTTGCCGGGCAGGTGTCGGCATTCCAGAGGTGACGAAGCGGGACGGGGGTATTCTCAATGTCGGCACAGGCGCGCGCCGCCGCGACCTCAAGCGGCGACGACCCCACCGGTAACAATCGGGTATTACTCATCGTTTCCCCCAACGGTTACGCTGTACTGGCTGCACCATGAGGCCTGGGTTTCATCAAGCACAATATCGGCCGCAGGCGCGGTCAGTTCGACGCGTTGTACACCCTCAACATGCAGTGCAGCGTAAATGGCGGACTTACGAATATCCCGCCCGAGCCGGTGCTGTGCCGTTATATAGGCCTGCAGCCGGGCCCTTGCCGCGTTGAGCACTGGCTCGCTTTCGGGACCTGGGAAGAGGAAAAGAGAAGCCGCAATGCGGTAGTCGACAATGCTGGCGGACTGAACGGTCACACGATCGGCAACGGGCCTGACGTCCTCATCGTTCAGCGCGTTGCGCACAATGGCCAGCAGCTCTTCAGACGCCACGCCGTTATTCTCCCGAGACAGCACGGAGACGGTAACGTTCGCAGGCTGAGGACTGATGACAGAGATGTCCGCCACCCGGCCATCCGCGCTGCGGCCATGGAACTGATAAGCCCCCGTCGATCCCGCCACGCTCAGCCCTTCCGGGGCTTGCTGGATGCGCAAACGAAAGTCGGTGTCAGACTCCATCACTGCCGGCGTGGGCGGAAACGTCGTGTCGTCGGCAGGCGTTATCACCAGACGCGCAAGGTTAGCGTTAGCTCCAAGCTGGTCGAGATCGCTACCGGTGGCGTAGGCCAGCATGACCGCACGCGCGGCCTCGTTAACGCGCTGGCGCCAGATAACTTCCCGATACGCATTCTCCTGCAGCAGTTTCACAATCGGTTCTGACTCAAGCGTCAGCGTTCGTGCAATTGCCTCCTGCTCTTCTTCAGGATAGAGCGAGACAAAAGTGGCCTTTCGTTCTGCCAGCAACGTTTCGTAATCCACCTCCTCCACGACATCCGGCGCGGCGAGCTGGCTCAGATCAACAATAGCCATAGCGTTTAACTCAATGAAATAGTGATAGAAAAGGAATGTCCGGAGGTCTGGCGGGTGCCGGTGAGATCGACATACAGCGTCCCGTCATTCTCCGAACGTTCGAAAGTGATAGCCGTCAGGCTGATCCGCGGCTCCCATTTCTGGATAGCGGAGTAACATGCGGCCATGATTTGCAGGCGCAGCGCCGGACTCTGCGGCCTGTCGATCATTGCCGCCAGCAGTGAACCGTACTCGCGGCGCATCACCCGCGAGCCAATCGGCGTGACCAGAATGTCCCGCACGCTTTGTCTGATATGTTCAGCCTCTGAAATGCTGAGCCCGGTCTGACTGTTCATTCCCCTGTAGCGCACCGTCATTGCGTCCCCTTAGTCCAGCTTCCGCCGCTTTGCACACTGCCGTGAGCATGGTTGTCCACCTGCACCCCATTGGAGGTGAATTTACCGCCGGAATGCTCAATATTGCCGGCCATTACCCCGCCCTTCTGCACTTCAAGAGAGGCGGTAATTAGCTTGTTGGTACACACCACCTCAGGTGTATCCAGGGTGATGCGCGTCTCAGACTTCACCAGGACCACCGGTACGGTGGCGGTGAGTGATTCAGAGGCTGTGATGTCAGCCGTTTTAATGCCTGTGGCCGTGAGTGCTCCGCTCCCGGGCTCGTACTCGATAACCGCCCCATCAGGGAACGAGACGTGGAGTGCGTCAGGGGAACCTGACGGCGCCGGGTGGTCATCGGAAAAGATACCTGGCAGCACGAAGGCGGTATCAAGCTCACCGCCGATGGCCAGCAGCAGCACTTGTTCTCCCTCGGACGGCGCCCACCACACGCGCGAACGGCCGGCGCGACAGGTCAGCCAGTTCAGCCAGGTGGTTTTCATCCCTCCGGACTGGACGCGGCAGAGCCCTCTGTTGAGGTCAACATCGGTGACAACACCGATACGAATCAGGTTACGGATCGCGCGAGCGATACCGTGCATGGAAGTGAGTGTATTCATGAGAAGAGAATGCCCTTCAGGGGGATCGGCAGCAACGAGACGGAGTTTTATGCGGGATGAAACAACAATCGTTCACGCTGATGGCTGGACAGCCATCAGCGTGGTGAACTTACGCTTTCCACTGACTGACCAGTTCACCGTTGATATACAGCTCCAGCGGACGTGTGACGGGCTCTGGCAACGGCGGCTCCGGGGAATAGGTGGCATGCAACGTTCCCTGCTCCTGCGAAACAAGAATGCGCTCGGTGAGCTGCAGGCTAAAGCTGATATTCACCGTACCATCGTCGTTGAAAGTGACGCCAAAGAGAAACCCGTTTTTTCGCCCGTCATCGAGGGTAAAAATATCTGGCTGGTTTTCACGCAGCCAGGCCAGTACCGGGACGAAGACCCCCTCGCTGTCGCCGGCGAAGCTACTGATATTCGCTTTCAGTTCATACTTTTTTTCAAAGGAGAGCGAGGACGCGAGGCGGGCGTCAATATTTCCGCTCCCCACCGACATCTGCAGATGATCAGGGTGATCGTTCAGTTGGGGAACGGCGTCAATTAATGCCTGACGCAGGCTGTTGAGTTTGTGCATCGAGTTTATCCTGACAGTCTTTTATGGTTTCGACCTGCAGCGCGCAGGCGATAAGGGCATGCTCAAGCCGACGAATATCAGCACTGAGATCGCCGTTGGTGATGGGCTCACTTCCCGGCATCGGACAGGCGCTCACCTTCGGGCAGGCGTTGTAAACAATGTGCTGCGGAGGCGCAGGCGGCGCGGGTGTGCAACCTGCGCACAGCATCAGGCAGCTGAGCGTTATACCAGCGGCGTAACTCTTCATTTTCATTTACCCATTTCCCGATAGCCGCTTCGCGTCGTGCCATCTCCTCGCCTACGGCAGCAAGATCCTCGCGGAGCCTGACTTGCGCATCTTCGTTCGACCTGGCAATCCGCTGTGCTTCGGATAACTGCTGAAGCAGCGTGTTGATTGTGTTTTTTTGATCGCGGGCGATCTGGTTGGCTTTAGCAAGAGAGCAGGACAGGTTCACGTTGTCATGACGAAACCACAGCGTGATGGCCAGCAGAACGGCCAGTACCAGCAGAAGAGGTTTCATGGCATCCCCTTCAGGCACCAGGCCTTCTCACGAGCTCGACGGTTTTCCAGTCCGGCATTTTTGACCCCATTGACGTACACCCAGCGGGTAAGCTGATTGCACGCCTGCGGCCACTGTTTACGCTTAATGAATGACACCAGCGTGGAACGGCAGGCAGCCCCTGTTCCAACGTTAAAGGCAAAACTCACCAGCGCATCATAGACACGGGGCGGCATCTCCACCGGTGCGCATACCGCCAGCCGTCTTTCAACGTTCATCACGTCGGCAACAAGGTTCGCTGCCGCCTCACGCTCTGTAATTTCCCGTCCCGGCACGACGCCTGACGTATGGCCAATGCCTGATGTCCATACGCCCGCACTGCAACGATAAGGCGACAGGCGACACCCTTCGAGATCAGCAATGAGCGCCAACCCCTCCGGTGAGGTGTTCAGTAACCGGAAGTCAGGCATCAGCACCGCCAGGGCCAGTACGCCCGCGGCGCTGCAACGCTTAATGATTGAGTTCACGAATACTCTTCTTATCGAGTCCAAGAGAGGTCAGATAGCGATAGGTTTTCCGCTTAAACCAGTAATTCGTCAGCGCGGTAAAAATGGCGCAGAGGCTTCCCACGTATAGCGCGACTTTTTCAGGAGACATCGCCCCGAACCAGGCCAGCGCTACGGCCAGCCAGTAGGCGATAAACGTGGTGATTTTCTCAAGACTCAGTCCCATAGGTTCACTGATTCTTTAGTCGGTGCGCTATCAACCTCTGGCATGTCTATCGGCGTGCCATGAGGTAAGATGACCCCCAACTCCGCGAGGCCAGAATTGGCGTTCAGAACGGTTTCAACCACCCCTGCCGTGCGCCCATAATAACGGGCACAGATGGCATCAAGCGTGTCCCCCTGCATTGCATAGATTTTCATCAGACGCTCCCAACATCCGGATTTCCAGGTACCGTTGAGTTTCCAGCGCTGGCGTCCTTTTTGCTATCACTGCAGGATGGACAATCGCGGACACAACAGACTGCCCGCGAGATGGCAGAGGGCCTAGCGCCAGCTCTCGTCTTCCCAGACTTCCCGGAGGATATTGTCCAGCGCTTCGCGATCGGCCTCTCTTTCAATCCCCTGCAACTCCACGCCGGTCATGGATCCTTTTTTGACGGTAACCAGCGTTGACGGAAACACGGATCTTATCCTGCGGGTTAATTCGTCCTGAAACGCCTCCACGACGGACGGACCAATAAGCTGATCCTTATCCAGGGTAATGTTCACCCGCACGCTGGCCTCTTTTTTGATTCTGTCCGGAACGGGTGATGCCGAGAAAACCACGGTAAACGCGTTGTTCCTGATTAAATTTCCTCTCGCAATCTCAGCGATCAAATTCAGGGCAATTTCACGATCTCTTTCCTGACACGTTCCTTCTGTCGTCAGCCGCGCAATCATCTCGACGCGTTCAATCATGACTTGCTCGTTCAACTCTCTGTCCACACAACCTCCACCACGAGATACTGTATAAACATACAGTAGCATGTATTCATAAAAAGAGTGAAGCAAAAAATCAGAACCATGCGAGGTATGTACATGATATCGATGAAGATTAGCGAATCCCTTTGCTTATCAGATGCGTTAAATACCTTATACGTTCAAGGATTTTCCGGGCCTTTTGCTGATAAGACGGTGCCGCAGGAAATAGCGATCCGTCTGCAGATCCCCGGCACCATTTGTCGTTAAAACGGCTAATGCCCCCCGCCATAAGATGCAGGGCTTCCCCCCGGCTGATCGTTATTCCGGTGGCGAGCCGTATCTCATCAATCACTCTCTCTGCCACTCCGTTCTGCGGATCCTTGTCATAGACAAAGGGAGTCTTTGCAACCGGTCTGGGGAGGGTTATGCGTGCGGCTAACGCGCGTCTCGCACGCCGGCTGAGGGGTTGAGAGACGTCGCTCACCGTACAGTTATTGACAGAACTCCAAGAACGCGCAGCGGTGCCGTTAAGGTCAACGGCCAAATCAACGGCACGCTTCGGCACAATTTTCCACTGCGTGAGCCGGGTCAAAATCGGCGAGCCCGGGCCGAGTGCGGTGTCGTAAACGCCGCGAATACAGACTCGTTCTTCGCCGTACTGATTGTATTCGGCACGGGGCTCATACAGCGTGCGCACCTGCAACGCATCCCGACGAACAAACGGTCCTCCCTGTGCATTGACGTATCCTGCCCAGTCTCCGGCGTCCGCGGCGTCATGCGCTGCCGCAAATTCTACGCTCAGACCGTGTGCGGCCTGCGTATCAGTCAAACGGCGCAGCTCACGGTAGACGGTCACCGGTGCACCGCCGATAAACTGAAACTGACGGATATGCCAGCGCGCCGCTCAGGCCGAAACAGCAGATGCAGTCACTTTAAGCAACTCGCCGCTTTCGTGATCTGTCTCGCCATCAAGGGCATAGCCGTCGATATTCTTGGAGATGTATTTAGCGATATAACCGGTGGCACTGCCCTTTTGCGGGTCTATAGCTTCAGCGTGAAAGCGAGCTTTTCTGGCGTTATCGCTTTGCAGTTCAAAAGCGTCTTCCTCCTGTGTGTATTCCTCCATAATGCGGCGAACGCGCTCAACGTTTTCGGGCAGCATGAACATCAGCATGTGCCAGTGAGGCGTACCGTCATGGTGGGGTTCAGCAACGCGGATGCCAAACAGACGAATCGCCTGCCGGTGGAGTTTTGCCCGGATCCGCGCCCACAGTTTTGTCAGGTAGCTTTGTGTATCCGCAGGGCTCGCCCCGTTCCATTTACCGTTACGATAGCCGGTGTTCAGGGTGGCGTGATATTTCGACGGCGCGGTTAAGGTATAGAACTCGCCCACATAGCCAAGCTCATGGCAGATATTTTCAAACCCGCGAATGCGGGTCATCAGTTCGCAGCGACGTATCGCGGGATTGGCCACCGAGCCATCGTGCCTGGCAATCAGGCTTATACGGTTGCCCTCTTCATCCTCCAGTTCCAGACCTTTAAGAAATTCACGCGTGCGCCGCTTCTGTTCACGCCAGTCAGTGATGCAGCGTTTACTCGCATAGGCAGACTTCTTTTTGCTGACGTTTCCGAGTGCAATCTGCACATGCTCACGCCAGGCGGCCGCCATGCGACGCAGTCGTCCACGCCACCAGTCTTCGGAAAACATGCGGATCACCGCTGGCGCAATGTCCTCTTTGTTAAAGAGTATCTTCGACACGCGCTCCCAGTGAGGAGGCAGTACATTGAACTGGCGGGTGATTAATCCAGCGCGCTGATACCAGACATGAAGGGTTTGAAATTCGCCGAGGCCAGCGTCATTGATATTCGCCAGCTCGGAACGAATAAAGCCAGCGATGTCAGCGGCCAGCAAATCAATATCGGCGCGGGACATATCCGGGAGACGGTTGAAGCGGGCAATCAGCGTAACCATCCGCGATGCAAGATATTGCGAAAGCGGCGTGTCGAAGTGTCCACCAAAAACGGCGGTGGAGACGTTACGGTCAACACCTGAACAGGCATACCGTGCCGAGACCTGCTGCAGACGTGGTAATACCCTGTTGCAGAACCGAATCAAAAAGGCATTGGCTCGCAGGCTGCCCTGATGGAGTTCAAGAGCATCAACCGTGCGCCAGACGTCAAAACGCACGCAGTCAGGCTGCAGAGCGAGCGCTTTTCTGGCTTGCTGCAGCGCCGCGAACAGACGGTCGCGACGCTGTAATTGGGGGTGAGTCAGGTAGGGGCTGGCAATAGCCGATCGGGGTTCATTCCACGGATAAGCAAATGACATCACCAACTTATCCTCCCCGGAAATGTTTGTTTTTCAGCTCCGTTATCTCCTGGCAAGTGACGCATAAGGCCACTCCAGGTAACGCCTTTCGCCGCGCCTCGGGGATGGGGATGTCGCACTCCTCGCAGGTAAAACGCGAGGGCGATGCGCATCGCTGGCGGGCGCTATTAATATGACGTTCGCGATCTTCAAGCTCACGCTCCTGCGCCAGATCGATAAAATCGGCCATCAGTGCAGCTCCTGGGATTCGCGTTCGTAACGGGCAGCCTCGTGACACAGCAGTTCCGCTGCGTCTTCGCCACACATTCCGGTCTTATAGATGTGACTGGCTAATGCCTCCAGACGCAGGGAGACGGCGAGTGCGCGCGCCCTGCGCTCCTCCATCTTCGCCTGCACCAGCAGGCGCTGGAGTTCCTCGCGCCCGTTCAGAAAAGTGCGGTTTTCGCTATTTCGCATCACTCATTCTCCTTAATTCAGGCAATAAAATGCCCGGCGGGTTTACGCCATTACGTTTTGGGGTGGATTAAAGCGGCATGGTCAGCCGTTCAGGAAATAAACTCACGACTGCACGGAAATGATTCATGGCTCCGATAAGCGCTCTTTTCTCCTCAGTCGTCAGCTCGTTGATACCGCATTCGTGACGGGCGGCGGGTAATTTAGCCAGGAAAAAGATGGCCGCCAGCGCCCTGTTATTCTCCTCAAAACTGGGATCGCGCTTATCACGCATCTCGGCCAAAAACCGCGCCAGCGCTTTCTCGTTATCGCCCCAGTACCTGGCACGCAGTTCGGCCACGTGATTAAGCCCGGAAAGACGTGCCCCCACCTTGAGTGGGACCGTTGCACGTGTCGCTTCTATTGCCATAACGTCCCTCGCGTTGATTCACACTGTGTGAATTACTCACCCGTAACGGGTTGAAAACGGGATTGGCCTACGCGTTACGCCGCTTTCCAGCGCAGCGAACTGCGCCAGCCTAACGACAGGGCTGGCACTTTGATGATTGCGATTTCAGAAGCCATGTTGCATGATTCCCATTTTGATAATGTCTGCAATCATTAGCCTCTGTTTGCCAACGTCTGCCGCTGATTGCCCGAATTCGCATTGATACTAATACCCAATTGAGCATTAGTAAATACCCAAAGGAATATATTTTGATTTTAGATTCTCAAGTGAATAATGAAGAGTTACTCGATAGAATCTGTCAGGTATATGGTTTTACCCAAAAAATCCAGCTGGCCCGGCACTTCAATATTGCCGCCAGTTCCCTTCAGAACCGCTACGCGCGCGGCACCATCTCCTACGACTTCGCGGTACAATGTGCACTGGACACAGGGGCCAGCCTGCGCTGGTTGATGACCGGACAGGGTGCCCAGTTTGAAGGTAACCCTGCGCCTGGCGATCCCGTTGCTGTTGTAACATTCACTCTCAGTGATGGTCAGCTGGAAGAAAATTCCACTTTGAGTATCGATTCACATCTCTTTAGCAAACCGCTCACTCGCGGTATCGCAGTCCGGTCTGAGGCAAAGCTCCACTTTGTTGAAAAAGGGGCGTCATTAACCGACGGGCTATGGCTGGTTGAGATTGAAGGCACTATCAGTCTTCGTGATTTAACCCTGCTGCCGGGGAAAAAACTCCACGTCGCGGGCGGCAAAGTCCCCTTTGAATGCGGTATCGATGAGATAAAAACAGTGGGCCGTGTGGTGGGCATCTACAGCGAGGTGAACTGATGGCGGGTCGTATGGTACATATGGTACGTATGGCATCATTCGATTTCGCTATGCAGGGCATTCAGCCTTAGGTATTCCTTCAGGACTGGCAGAACAAGAACCGGGGCCAAAGCTCCCCCCGCCAGCCTTTCGGCTTCCTGTTCGTGCCACTCTTCTTCACAAACCCTAAAAACTAAAGAAATCCCCCATCGCGCCGATCATCATCCGTGTGTATTATTTCCTGTAGCGTTTACAACAATTAACCTTAACTCAAATACTTAAGCGCCAAAGCGAAAGGCATCATGAGCACACCGATCAAACGGCTAGAAATCATAAAAAATGCGATTGAACTGGAAGACGACGACATCATCCAGAGCCAGCTGACACGGCTGAAAAATGAAGCGTTTGACGATGAGCTACAGGCAATCGTCGCGGCGCTTGAGCAGAAAAACTATACCGTGGCCATGGCGGCGATCGCTGCCTGGCTACAGGGCCAGCGCGCCATGACGCAATGGCGTGACCCGCAGGTGGCGGCCAGCAAGATGGAGCTAAAAGCGCTGGAAGAGCGCCTCAGGGATTTGATTGACCGTCGCAATGCCCGCGTGCAACAGCTCGATGAATTCAACGATCTCTATTTCTCCCGCCTCGGACCGCTGATGCAGCAGATCCTCGCCCTGCGTAAAACGCTGGCGGAGCTGAACCTGCGACGTCAGCAGGCGGAGGCGCGTCGACGTGAGGAAGACTACCGTCGCTGCCAGCGCTATATGGCGCAGGCGATGGAGGTGCTGGCGATGCTGACCCAGCGCTGGCGCGATTTGCCTGCGGATTCCGTACAGGCCGCCGAGGCGCGTAAGCAACTGCAGCAGCAAAGCAATCTGATTGCTAACCTGCTGGCCGAAGCGCTGGAGCTGGAGAGTGGCTTAACGCGCGAAGAAGAGCCTGCACGTCAGGCGCGCGACGAGGCCAATGAAGAGTACGAGAAATACCGCGAGCAGCATCACGATGCCGAAATGCGTCTGCGTAAAGGCAAGAACCTCTCCGAGGAAGATCAGAACGAACTGAAGCGTCTCTGGCGTCAGGCGAGCAAGCTCTGCCATCCGGACCTGGTCGCTGACGATCTGAAAGAAGAAGCCAACGCGATGATGGTGCAACTCAACCAGGCCAAACAGCGTGGTGACGTTAAAGCCATTCGTTCGCTGGTGGCACGTCTGCAGCAGGGCTTTGAGCCGCTGATGGCCAGCGACAGGCTGAACGATCTGGAACGTATCCGCAAAAAAATGGCGCAGGTTCGCGAGCAGATTGACACGTTAGTGAACGAGCTGGCGGAGCTGGAGAAAGAGGAGTCCTGGCTGCTGGTCTCGTCGCTGAGCAATATGGAAGCCTACTTTGCCCAGCAGGAGAAGGCGCTGCACGACGTTCGCGCCTCGCTCGAACATCAGGTGAGCGAAGCGCAGCTGGAGTCCGCAGCCTGATTATTTAGCGTGCCAGTATGCACTGGCACGCACCAGCTGCTGGTCGATTGCGTCGGTTTCAAACTGACGGCTCAGGTTTTTCACCACCTTCCCTTCCCCGGTCAGCCAGATAAAATAATCTTCCGCAGGCACCGTCAACGCCGCCAGACGCTCGGCCACCGTCTGTTCGCTGTGGCCGACAACCCAGGTGATGTTGAACGCGCTCAGATGGGCCAGATAGTCCTGATACGACGCATCACCGACCGTCACCACCGCATGAATGTCCGGGCGAACCGGCAGTGTTGCGATGCTTTCCAGGCGACGACGCAGCGCGGGCATGCCAGATTCATCGCACACATACAGTTGCCAGGCATAATCTTCCGGCACAACCAGCGAACCGCGCGGGCCGCCAATCGTGAGCGTGTCACCCACTTTTGCCTCTGTCGCCCAGTGGCTGGCAACGCCGCCATCGTGTATGAAGAAATCGAGCACCAGCTCATGCCGTTCGGCATCGTACAGAGGTGTATAGTCTCGCGCCTGCGGACGCACACCGTCGCCCCAGTCGATACCTTCATCGGTAACAACCGGTGGTACAAAGGTCGCCCCCGGGGCCGGGAAAAACACTTTTGTGTGGTCGTCGAAACCGCGAGAGCTAAAGCCCTCCAGCGCCTCGCCGCCTAAAACAATGCGCTGGAAACCTGCGCTGACACGCTCAACGCGAAGCACGTCCAGCTTGCGAAAACGGAGATCATTACGAACACGTTGTGGGTAACGGGTGGATTTCATGGTGAGACCCTTCTCAGGTGAATACGATATATCTAAATTAATTTTAAATGATAATGATTGCTAATCAGCAAGAATGCAAGATCTTTTAGATTGCATCTGAATATATCTAAGATATAGTTTAGATATATCAATTGAAGGAATGAGTATGCGAAACGAACACGACGGCGGCGGACGCCGACCACGCTTTTTTGGTCACGGCGATCTGCGTCTGGTGATACTGGATATCCTGACCCACAACGCGAGCCATGGCTACGAGTTGATCAAGGCGATCGAGAACATGACGCAGGGGAATTACACCCCAAGCCCTGGCGTTATCTACCCGACCCTCGATTACCTTCAGGATCAGACCTATATCACCATCACCGAAGAAGAGAATGGCCGCAAGAGAATTGCGATTACCGTGGCCGGCCAGCAGTGGCTGGATGAAAATCAGGAGCAGCTGGCGCAAATTCAGGCGCGTATTAAAGCGCGCTCCGTCGGCTTCCAGCTGAGAAAAAACCCGCAAATGAAGCGGGCTCTGGATAACTTCAAAGCGGTGTTAGACCTGAAGGTGAACCAGGGCGAACTCAGCGATGCGCAGCTTAAGCAGATCATCGGCGTGATCGACCGCGCAGCGCTGGAGATCTCCCAGCTGGATTAAGCCAGTACGCGATCGCTCACGCGGAAGACGCGGACAAGGTCTTTCAGGTGCATCGCCTGTTCGTTCAGGGACGCTGCTGCCGCGACAGACTCCTCCACCAGGGCGGAGTTCTGCTGCGTGGTGGCATCAATCAGACCAATCGCGCTGTTAATCTGCGAGATCCCTTCCGTCTGCTCATGGCTGGCCTGGCGGATCTCACGCAGAATGACATCCATCTCTTCCACGTTGCCGACCATACCGTTAATCAACTCGCTCGCTTTCTCGACCAGGTTCATCCCGTCCTGCGTCTGGCTGGTAGAACTTTCGATCAGCTGACGAATTTCACTGGCAGATGATGCACTCTTCTGCGCAAGCTGACGCACTTCGCCCGCCACCACCGCAAAACCACGACCGTGCTCGCCCGCACGTGCCGCTTCCACCGCCGCGTTCAGCGCCAGAATGTTGGTCTGGAAAGCGATGGCATCGATCAGGTCGATGATGTCGGACATCCGGTTAGAGGTCTCGTTAATCAGGCGCATTTTGCTGGTGACCTGCTTCATCATCTCGCCGTTGTTTTTGACCACCATGGCGGCGTCCGCCGAGAGGTGAGTTGCTTCTCCGGTGTGTGAGGCGGTGTTTTTTACCGTCGCCGTGATCTGCTCCATCGAGGCAGCGGTCTGTTCAACAGAGCTGGCCTGCTCTTCGGTGCGCGCGGCAAGATCCTGGTTCCCCGCGACAATCTGCGCGGCGGCACTCGAGATATTCTCCGAACCGGTCTGGACCTGCTGCACAATGTCCAGCAGACGCGTTTTCATCTCCATCAGCGCATGCAGCAGCAGGCCGGTTTCGTCTTTACCGTGCGGCGTGATGCTGCCGGTCAGATCGCCTTCGGCAATGGCTTTTGCAAAATCCACCGCCTGGCCCAGCGGACGCGTGATTGAGCGCACGATAAACCAGCCAATCAGGCTGCCGGTCGCGACGCTAAAGAGCGTGATCAGGATCAGCAGCAGGCGGTTCGATTTGAAATCGCCCTCGACCTGCACTCCTGCGCTTTGCATTTCCTGGTTCTGAATCGCGATCAGCGCCTGCACGTTGGCTTTATAGGCCTGCTGTAGCTTCAGGGTGTTGGTCATCATCTCCTGAATAGCGCCCGCCCTATCGTTATTCTGCACCGCCTGCAAAATGCGATAACGCGAGTCCAGATACTGCTGACGCACGCCACGTATCTCAGCAAGAACCCGCTGTGAATCAGGATCCTGCAGCGCAGTATTTAGCTCGCCGAGGATCACCGTAATCTGTTCGCTGATCGCTTTAAGACGCTGCTGTGACTGCGCTGTATACGTTCCCTGTTCATCCAGTAACATCAGCTGCTGAGTGCCAATAAATTCCTGGAAGTTGTCGATTAACTGGTTCGCTTTTACCGTGGTCGGATAATCACGGGTAATGATGGATTGCATTCCGTTGTTCGCCCGGTTCAGGCTTAGCAAGGATAAACTCGCACTGACCACCATCAGGACAATAAAGAATCCAAACGCCAGAAATAATTTCGTGCCGATCTTTACGTCATGTAAGAACATATTTTCTCCATCGATATGATTATTTCTCAGACGATCACCGTTATCGGTAACGAAACCGCTAACTTTATGACTTTGATCGTTTTTTTATTTCATAATCGCGGCAATGGATAGGTGTAGGCTATTAATATCCGTAAATTGATCGTTACCTCACCCTTAGATGAGGCATTTTCAAAATAGCATCGGGGAAAACGGACTTAGGCTGGGGTAAATATCTGATGTGCTTTCTTTAGTTACTTAATATAAAGTTAACAATAAAAGACATTAATAATTACATTCAGAAAAAATAAAGCCGCTTATTCCTGATGAAATAAACGGCTTTCTGGAACCTTACTGGCTCAATGGAGCACGGTTACCGCATCCTTAAGACGCCCGGCGCGATGCTTCACCATTGCGGATATGTGGGCACTTTCCTCAACCAGATCGGCATTTTTCTGCGTGATGCTGTCCAGCTCGGCCACCGCACGGGTGAGCTCTGACAAGCCGGTAGCCTGTTCAGAGGTGGAGTGGCTGATCTGCGCGATAAGCTGCGTCACGTTTTTCACCTGCTCGACGATATCATCCATTGTACGACCGGCGGCATGAACCTGATCAGAGCCGGACTGCACCTTGCTGGCGCTGGCATCAATCAGCTTGCGAATATCGTTGGCTGCACTGGCGCTACGGCTGGCGAGATGGCGCACTTCGCCGGCGACAACCGCAAAACCTTTCCCCTGCTCACCGGCTCTTGCCGCCTCCACCGCCGCATTCAGCGCCAGAATATTGGTCTGAAACGCGATGTCGTTAATAAGGGAGGTAATCGAGCCAATCCGCTGCGTGCTATCCGCGATGTCATCCATGGTTTTCACCACCGTCTGCATCGCGTTTCCGCCTTTGGTCGCCGCGCTGCTGGCGGCCACTGACAGCTTGTCCACTTCGGCGGCGGTTTCTGAATTACTCTGCACGGAGGCGGCCATCTGGTTCATTGTCGCCACGGTCTGCTGCACATTGGCCACGGTCTGACGCGTCCGATCGTTCAGATCTTCATTCCCCTTTGCCAGCCTGTCGCTGCCATCACGCACGCTCACCACCTGGCTTGACACATCGTTAATCAACCAGCGGCACATCAGCCCCAGTTGCCCTACCGCACGCAGGGTCAACCCCAGCTCGTCGCTGCGGTTCAGGTGCTGCACGCTGTTGCGCTCGCCGGTGGCGACTTTCAGCGCCTGACGCGCCACGTTTTCGATCGGACGAACAATCTGCTGCTCGAACAGCAGCGTGCCCAGCAACATGACTACCGCGGCGGCAGCCAGCGGGTACGCACCCGCTGAGGTAGCCACCAGCGTGGCAGCCAGCACCGCAAACAGCCCCGCCATCACGCTGCGCACGCGCCAGCGCAGCGGCATTGCCGGAAGTTTCCCCAGCCAGCCTTTCCTTACCACCAGTCCTTTATGAATACGTTTCTTGCAGCGCCCGTCATTCAGAGCCTGATAGAGCGGCTCCACGCCAGCAATCTCTTCTGCCGTGGCTTTGGTGCGAATCGACATATAGCCCGTCACCTGCCCGTGACGCACCATCGGCACCGCGTTGGCGCGCACCCAGTAGTGGTCGCCATTTTTACGTCGGTTTTTGACAATGCCGCTCCACGGCTCGCCCTTTTGCAGGGTGTACCACATATCGGCAAACGCCGCTTTTGGCATATCGGGGTGGCGCACCAGATTGTGCGGCTGGCCCATCAGCTCATCAAGCTGATAGCCACTCACCTGCACAAAGGTGTCGTTGGCGTGGGTCAGGTAACTGTGGATATCGGTGGTCGACATTAAGGTGGTGTCATCGTCCAGAGGATATTCATTCTGGGTGACAAAGGTTGGAGCGGACATCGTGAGCATCCCTTGCAGGTTATTTGAATGTTAATTTTGTGGATTAATGTTTTTTCGGCGGTAAAGAATTTATCTTTAGTTGTTAAAGTTGATAGAGATCGCAGATTTCACTTAAACCGCACTTTTTGTGAGATTTTATAATTCATTGATTTCAAATACTTTCGCAGAGAAATTACCTACAGAGCATGACGCGTTAACGCCCACTTAAGTCGCAGCGTCTGCACTCTATAAGTGCAATGGCCTTTTAATCGCACCTCCCCAGGCCTTTTCCGCCGTACCGCTAAATCCCGTATCGGTTATATCGGCATGATTAAATTTTGCGCAACATAATGTTAACCTGGTGTTTATCCTGATTTTCGTTAAGGCATCTGAAGTGGCGTAATCCCTGCAATACTTAATCCAGTATCATGTGATACGCGATCCCCGGGAGCACATTTTGAACAGGTTACCTTCCAGCGCCTCGGCTCTTGCCTGTACCGCGCACGCACTGAATCTCATTGAGAAGCGAACGCTTGATCATGAGGAGATGAAACAACTTAACCGAGAGGTCATCGATTACTTTAAAGAGCATGTCAATCCAGGGTTTTTGGAGTATCGCAAATCTGTTACCGCCGGCGGGGATTACGGAGCCGTAGAGTGGCAAGCGGGAAGTCTTAATACGCTTGTCGACACCCAGGGACAGGAGTTTATAGATTGCCTGGGTGGTTTTGGAATTTTCAACGTGGGGCACCGTAATCCAGTTGTGGTTTCCGCCGTACAGAATCAACTTGCGAAACAACCTCTCCATAGCCAGGAACTGCTCGATCCGCTTCGCGCTATGCTCGCGAAAACGCTCGCGGCCTTAACGCCCGGCAAACTGAAGTACAGCTTCTTTAGCAACAGCGGCACGGAATCGGTCGAAGCGGCGATTAAACTCGCCAAAGCGTACCAGTCGCCGCGCGGCAAATTCACGTTTATCGCCACCAGCGGCGCGTTCCACGGAAAATCCCTGGGCGCACTGTCGGCTACCGCCAAATCCACCTTCCGCAAACCGTTTATGCCGCTGCTGCCGGGCTTCCGCCACGTGCCGTTTGGTGACATTAGCGCTATGCGCACCATGCTGAGCGAATGCCGTAAAACCGGCGACGACGTGGCAGCGGTGATCCTGGAGCCTATTCAGGGTGAGGGCGGCGTGATCCTGCCCCCGCAGGGCTATCTGCCTGCCGTGCGTCAGTTGTGCGATGAGTTTGGCGCACTGCTGATCCTCGACGAAGTCCAAACCGGGATGGGGCGTACGGGCAAGATGTTTGCCTGCGAGCATGAGAACGTCCAGCCGGACATTCTCTGTCTGGCAAAAGCGCTGGGCGGCGGCGTGATGCCGATTGGCGCGACGGTGGCGACCGAAGAGGTCTTCTCGGTGCTGTTCGACAACCCGTTCCTGCACACCACTACGTTTGGCGGTAACCCGCTGGCCTGCGCGGCCGCGCTGGCGACCATCAACGTGCTGCTGGATCAAAACCTGCCTGCACAGGCGGAACAGAAAGGCGATATGCTGCTGGACGGTTTCCGCCAGCTGGGCCGGGAATATCCGGATCTGGTGCAGGATGCGCGGGGTAAAGGGTTGCTGATGGCCATTGAGTTTGTCGACAACGAAATCGGCTACAGCTTCGCGAGCGAGATGTTCCGCCAGCGGGTCCTGGTCGCCGGAACGCTCAACAACTCGAAGACCATTCGCATTGAACCGCCGCTGACGCTGACGGTTGAACAGTGTGAGCAGGTGCTGAAAGCGGCGCGTAAAGCGCTGGCAGCCCTGCGGGTAAGCGTGGAAGAAGCGTGATATCCCCTCCCCCTCCTGACGGAGGGGGCGTTTTTAGCGGTGAAACTCCGCCACCGTCATGGTAAACCGCAACACATTTTCGCCCTCATTCGCGTAGCCGTGTGCCGCTTCCGTTTTCGCCACCGCCGAAGCGCCTGCCGCCACCTGCGTCACCGTCTCTTCCACCGTCAGGGTTAATCCTCCCTCAGTGACATGCAGCAGCTCAAACGTTCCCGCCGGATGCCCCGGCGAGGTAAAACGCTCCCCCGGATGCATCACCCACTGCCAGAGTTCAATCATATCCGGGCCAGACGTGCCCGCGAGCAGCCGGGCATATCCGCCCTGTGGGCCCTGCCACAGAACCGGGATCGCCGCTTCTTCTATGACGTGCACCCGCGGCTCGCTGGAGACGTTAACGATATCCGCCACCGAAACGCCCAGCGCGGCAGCCAGCTTGCAGAGAATGGCAATGCTGGGATTCGCCGCCCCTTTTTCAATCTCCACCAGCATGCCTTTGCTGACGCTGGCGCGGCGTGAAAGCTCATCCAGCGACAGTTTTTTCTCTTTGCGCCAGTTGCGAATGCGGGTGGCGACGGCCAGGCTTACCTGGGCGATATCGGCACCCGAATCGGTCATTATATTGACTTTATCAGTCATTGGTCACTACCATAGTATAAAACAGTCAATACAGGATTATTTATGTCTCTCGTTACGCCGTCAATAGACCCGCGTCTTACCGGGATTGCCCCCGGCTTTCGGGCGCTGAGCATTCTGGTTGAAGCCGCCCCGATAACCCAGCCGGACGTGGCCTCTGCCGCGCTGGCACAGGCCTGCCAGCAGGTCCTCACTGATGATGTCGCCTGGGCGGAAGCGCACCTCAGCACCTGGGATGACGTGTTCAGAGCGTTTGGTGCGAAACCGAAACGCACGCCCTGCTCGGCATCGGCCCTGCGTAAGCGAGTGCTGAAAGAGGGCGCACTGCCCCCGCTCGATCCAGTGGTTGATATTTACAATGCCATCAGCATTCGTTACGCCATTCCCGTCGGGGGTGAGAACCTTGCCGCTTATGCAGGCGCACCGCGTCTGACGCTTGCCGAAGGTAATGAACCGTTTGATACCCTGAAAGAGGGCCAGTCGGTTATCGAATACCCGGATGCGGGCGAAGTTATCTGGCGCGATGATATTGGCGTCACCTGCCGTCGCTGGAACTGGCGCCAGGGCGTGCGTACACGTCTCGATAGCCAGGCGCAACACATGTGGTTTATTCTCGAAAGTCTGCCGTCGATGCCGTTATCGGCGTTGCAGGAGGCTGGCGATGAGTTAGTCAGCAACCTGCAGCGACTGATGCCGGGCTCCACTGCTCACCTTCAACTGATTGAACTCTAAAAGGATAAGCGGATGTTTCACGGGTTAAGCGCATTCCCTCTGACGCCATTGCGAGAGGGGAAATTTGATGAGCAGGCGTTTGTGCAGTTGCTGCGCCCGCTGGTGGATGCCGGTGTCGATTCGCTGGGGATCCTCGGTTCGACGGGCAGTTACGCGTATCTGATGCCTGAAGAGCGCACGCATATCACCCGTTGCGCCGTGGCGCATGCCGACAACATTCCGGTGAGCGTAAGTATTGGCGCGCTTCGCCTCGACGATATTCTCCGTCTGGCGGATGAGGCGCAAAGCGCCGGCGCCCGCGGGGTGTTACTGGCCCCCGTGTCGTACCAGCGCCTGACGGCAGAGGAAGTGTTTACCTTGTATGAGACGGTGACCCACCGGATCTCTGTTCCGCTGTGCATTTACGACAACCCGGCCACCACCGGGTTCGAGTTTAACGACGATTTGCTGTATGCCGTGGCGGCGCTACCGAACGTCAAATCCGTCAAGCTCGGGCGCATACCGGACGATATCGCCCACATGCGCGCCCGTCTTCCTGAAAGCGTCACCCTGGGCATCAGTGGCGACTGGCGGGCGGCGTCAGCCCTGCAGGCCGGGTTCGATGTCTGGTATTCGGTTATCGCAGGGCTCTATCCGCAGACGGCACTGGCGATTGCACGAGCCAAAGACACCGCAGCCTCTGACCGGCTGGCACCGCTGTGGGCGCTGTTCCGCCAGTACGGCAGTTTGCGGGTGATGGCCGCAGCAGCAGAAATGTCAGGGAAAGTGGCCGCGCCTGCACTGCCGTTCCCGCTTGCGTCGCTGAGCGGGAAACCGCGCGAAACGCTGGCGGCGATCCTGGCGGAACTGGCCCTCGCCTGAGCATCGCCGGGCTAGCGTAAGCGCTACCCGGCGGTCTGTTACGCCGGCAACAACCCGACAAAACTGCGTTTTTTGCGCGGCTCTGACATCAGGTCCTCAAGCTTATCCACGCAGGCCAGATAGTGCGGGGTTTTCTTGTGCGCCAGCACCGCCTCTTCATCCTTGTAGGCCTCGTAGATAAAGAACCGGGTTTTCACGCGCGGATCCTGTAAAACATCAAAGCGCAGATTGCCCGGCTCCTGAATCGCCCCTTCGTGGTTAGCACGAAACACCTCCAGAAACTCATCGACCCGCTCGGGTTTGATGTTGATTTCCACTAATGTCACGTTCATTTTGCTTCTCCCTGTTTCTCTTCCTGCCAGAACTGGAACGCGTCCCGCGCGCTCATGTTCTCATGTACCACTTTTTTCACCGCTTTCAGCATGGCCAGCGGGGCGCTGGACTGGAAGATATTGCGGCCCATGTCCACACCGGACGCCCCCTGGTCAATCGCCCGCCAGCACATCTCCAGCGCATCGTGCTCCGGCAGCTTTTTGCCTCCAGCAATCACGATCGGCACCGGGCAGCTGGCGGTTACTTTTTCAAACCCTTCGTCGACATAATAGGTTTTGACGAACTGCGCCCCCATCTCGGCCGCGATACGGCTGGCAAGCGAGAAATACCGCGCGTCGCGTGCCATCTCTTTGCCAACGCCCGTTACCGCCAGGGTCGGCATGCCATAGCGCGCACCGGCATCCACCAGTTTGATGATGTTGTTGATCGACTGATGTTCAAACTCACTGCCGATGTACACCTGCGCCGCCACCGCGCAGACGTTCAGGCGCAGCGCATCTTCCATCGCCACCGCCACGCACTCGTTGGAAAGTTCCCCTAAAATCGAATTGCCGCCGGAGGCGCGCAACACGACGGGTTTATTGGTGGCGACAGGCACCTGGCTGCGCAAAATACCGCGGGTGCACATCAGCACGTCGGTTTCCCCAAACAGTGGGGCGATAGAGAGATCGATACGCTCAAGGCCGGTCGTCGGTCCCTGGAAATAGCCGTGGTCAAAGGCCAGCATCACCGTGCGGTTGCTTTTTGGGTTGAAGATGCGCGCCAGCCTGGACTGCATTCCCCAGTCCAGCGAGCCGCACCCCTTCAGGGTAAACGGCACGTTCTGCTGCGGTGTGCCGATGCCAAAATCTTTGCCGTCTTTGATGTCGTCTAAATCAGCCATTTGCTCCCCCGTCAGAAATCGTATTTGTTGATGTTCTCTTTGGTAAACACCACCCGCTCCGGCAGCAGCACAATGCCATTGCCCTTCGCTTCATACTGGTAGCCCTGCACGCTGTTCGGCTCGACCTTCAGCGTACCGATATCTTTCACGTCCACGCTGTCGCCAACGTTAAGATCGCCTTTTTTCAACAACCGATCGGCGACATTGACCGCAATTTTGCCCTGTTGCACCACATCCCACAGGCCGAAGGCTTTCACCGTGCCGCGTTCTACGTACGGACGCATCACGTTAGGCGTGCTGAAGCCGACAATCGCCACCCCTTCTCGCTTCAGGTTTTCCGCCGCCTGCGCCGCCGCCGGCAGGGCGTTGGCATCCGGGGCGATGATCGCATCCAGATCCGGATACGCTTTTAAGATCCCCTCGGCGGTTTGTAGCGATTTGGTGGCATCGTTATAGCCAAACTGCGTGGTCACGACCTGCCACTGCGGATGATCTTTCTCGATTTTGGCCTTCGCCTCTTTCACCCACTGGTTCTGGTCGGTAACGGTCGGGCTGGAGTAAAAGAACGCCACTTTGGCATTCGGTTTGGTGACCTGTTTACCGGCCATGTCGACCAGCAGGCCGCCGAGCTGCGCCGGGGTGCCCTGGTTGATGTAGATGCTGCGGCATTCCGGTTTGGTGTCGGAGTCCCAGGTCAGTACTTTGACGCCACGCTGCATCGCACGCTTCAGCGCCGGGCAGAGGCCATCCGGCGACACCGCCGAAACGATAATGGCGTTATAGCCCTGGTTAACGAAGTTATTGATAAGCTGCACCTGGCCTGAGACGCTGGGCTCGGTCGGGCCGTCGTAGGTGACGTCCACGCCGAGATCTTTACCCGCCTCTTTCGCGCCATTGCCGCCGCTGGTAAAGAAGCCTACGCCCACCAGCTTGGGGATAAAGGCGATGCGGTCCGCGGCCTGTGCCGATGCGAAGCTGAGTGCCATCGCCAGGACTATCAGTTTTGTTTTCATCTTACGCTCCGGGTATGTTTTGTGAGGAGAGAGCGCACCCATTCACGGTGCAAACTCAGTGAACGTCCCATCACCACCACAACCAACAGCGCCCCTGACAGCGCGCTCGACACCTGGTTGGGGATGCCGACCATCTGTAAACCCTGCTGCAGATACCCCACCAGCAACGCCGCCAGGGCCGTACCGATTACCGACCCCGAACCGCCATAGATATTGGCGCCGCCGAGGACCGCTGCGGTCAGTGCAGGCATCAGTAAATCGCGTCCCAAATCCGAACGCGCCGAACCGAAATAGGAGACCATCACCAGCGCAGCAATGGCCGAAGCGACGCCCACCAGGCCATACAGGGCGTAGGGCATCCCGTTGACCGAGAGCGCCGCATAGCGCGCCGCGCGCGGGTTTTGCCCAATCAAAAACAGATGGCGGCCAAAGCGTCCGCGATGGGTAATCAGCCAGAAGAAGACGGTAATCACGGCGAACAGCACCAGCGGGATTGGCAACCCCAGGAACGTGAGATTAGCGAACGCGGTAAAGCTGTCCGGGAAGCCACCGATGCCTTCGTAACCGGTCGCCCCCGCCATGCCGGAGAGCAACAGTGCGCCACCGCCGTAGAGATAGAGCGTGCCAAGGGTGATAACCAGTGGGCTGATGCCGGTGTAGTGGATCAGCGCAGCGTTGACCAGACCGCACAGCAGGCCGAGCAGCAGCGTCAACGGTATGGCCAGCGCCATCGGCCAGCCCGCCTGCATCATCACCCCCAGCGCGATGGCACACAGGCCGATGGTCGAACCGAGAGAAATATCAATGCCGCCGCTGATGATCACCAGGGTGAGCGGCAGCGCCACAATGCCAATGCAGATAAAATCACTGGTGCTGAACAGCAGCATGTTGATATCGAGCATGCGCGGATTGATGGCCCCAAAGAGCAGAATTTCCAGCACCAGTAATATCAGCAGCGCGCTTTCCCAGTTAAGCTTCATTTACGCCACCTCTTTTTTGTGTTTCGTAAACGGGGTGACATGCTTCCCCCCTTTGTTACCGGGCTGGAAGCGGCTGTACTTGAGTGCCCGCTGATGCCGGGCCAGCGCCTGGCGCAAACGCCCGTCGAGCACCAGCACACCGAGCAGCACCAGCCCGGCGATAAAGTCATTCCACCACGCGGGCAGCCTGAACAGCACCAGCACGGTGTCGATTTGAGTCAGGAAAAAAGCCCCCAGTAAGGCGCCAATAAGCGTCCCGGTACCGCCCAGCAGAGAGATCCCCCCGAGTACGCAGGCGGCAATGGCTTTCATCTCCAGCCCGCTGCCGGTCTGGTTAGGTACAAAGCCAATCTGCGAAGCGAAGACAATCCCCGCACACGCGGCCAGCATGCCGTTCAGCGTAAAAGCGATCATTCGCGTCCGGTTCACCGCCACGCCCAGCTGGCGTGCGGCGGCAAGGTTGTCGCCCACGGCGTAGAAATCGCGTCCGAAGGCGGTGCGCGACAACGTCCATGCGCCGACCGCGGCTAAAAACACCACGCCCATTCCGAGCGGTGAAATACCCATAGCGGCAGGTTCAGAGAGCGATTTCAGGCTCGGCGGTAGCCCTTCAATCCACTTTCCTCCCGTCCACAGCAGCATCGCCCCGCGATAGAGGCCCAGCGTGCCGAGGGTGGCCACGATTGCCGGAATACGCAGCCCCACCACCAGAAAACCGTTAAATGCTCCCGCCAGTGCGCCAATCGACAGCGCAAAGAGGATCGATACCGGCAGGGTGTAGCCGCTGTTCAGAGCCACCCCCACGGCAATGGCAGACAGCCCGACGGTAGAGCCGACGGAAACATCAATATTGCGGGTCAACATCACCAGCGCGGCGCCGAGCGCCAGCAGGATCAGGATTTGCGAACTGGCGAAGATCATCCCCAGCGTTTGCAGGCTGAAATAGGCCGGATTGAGCCCCACCAGCACCGCGAACAACGCCAGAATGGCGATGAACGCGCTCAGTTCGCGATTTTTCAGTAAGGTCTTCATGACTGCCCTCCGAATGCCAGCGCCATCATTCTGTCGAGACTGACCGCGTGCCGGGACAGCTCGCCGCTGAGCACGCCCTGGTGCATCACCAGCACGCGATCGGCAAGCCCGGGGAACTCATCCAGATCGCTTGAGATCATCAGCACCGCCACGTTCTGCGCCGCCACGCTTTTGATGAGCTGATAGATATCGGCCCGCGCCGACACATCCACTCCGCGTGTCGGTTCATCGACGATCAACAGCAGCGGGTTCGCCTCCAGACAGCGCGCCAGCAACACCTTCTGCTGGTTGCCGCCGGAGAGCGTGCGCACGGTTTGATCCGCATGGTTAAGCTTGATCCCCAGCGCCCGGTGATAGCGCTCCACCACCGCCGACTCCCGTTTGCGCTGCTGCCAGACCGAGGGCTCATTCAGTGCCACGGTGTTCCAGCGAATCGGCGCATCCAGGAACAAGCCGGAAACCTGTCGGTCTTCTGGCAGGTAGACCAGCCCTTTCTCCAGCCGTGCCGCCACGGGTTCGCCGGTTATTTCCTGATTTTCCAGCCAGACTCGCCCACCGCGCACCGGGCGCAGCCCATACAGCGTTTCCGCAAATTCGGTGCGCCCGGAGCCGACCAGCCCGGCGAGGCCAACTATTTCCCCGGCATAGATTTCCATGCTGAGATCGATAAACCCCTCACCGGTAAGCTCTTCCACCCGCAACACCGGGAAATCCTGCGGCTGCGTGCGGCGATTGCCCGGCAGCGCCAGCCACAGTTTTTGCGCATCACTTAATCCTTTTTCGCGGCTCACCGGCGTCATGGCGGCAATCAGGGCGTTATCGTCAAACTGTGCAGTTTCACCGCTGAGCACGATCGCGCCGTCGCGCATTACCGAGACGTGGCTCGCCAGCTGGCGGATCTCCGGTAATTTGTGCGAGATAAAAACAATGCCGACGCCCAGCGCCTGCAACGCGCGGATCTGGCGGAACAGCCGTTCGGTTTCCCCCGGGGTGAGCGACGCCGTGGGTTCATCAAGGATCAGGATCTTCGCGTTACGCATCAGGCCGCGCAGGATCTCCACCATCTGTTGATCCGCCACTTCCAGGGTGCTGGCGGTGGCATCAAGAGTGAGCTGACACTGCAGCTGCTGGAGTTTCTCCGCCAGCCGTTCCCCCATACCGGCCTCACGCGGCAGGCGGAAAAGGATGTTTTCCCGCACCGTCAGGTTGGGGAAAAGCAGGGGTTCCTGCGGCACCAGATAAATCCCCAGCCTGTGGGCCTGCGCGGGCGAAAGCCGCGCAAACGCGTGGCCGTCAATCGAAAGTTCACCGCTGTCCGGCGTTTCCACCCCGGCGATGATTTTCATCAGCGTTGATTTTCCCGCGCCGTTACCGCCCATCAGCGCATGCACCTGACCCGCAAGCAGCGTGAAATGAATACCTTTCAGGACCGGTACGCCGGAGAACTGCTTGCTGATATCACGTGCTTCGATAAGTGGCGTCATTATCGCTCCGCTATTGAACAAATGATTTTTAGATTTAATAATGTTCAAAAGCGTAGACGGTGAACTATATTTAGAACCGTGCAGGGATCACAAATTTATCGATTAAGATCCACACAGACACAAATCAATCTAAAAGATCTGTTTTGTCGCGTGGTTCACACTTTCTTTCTGCGCGATCACGAACATATGATCTAAATTTTTATAAGAGTTCAATTATGAGCGATAAACGCACTGCGGAAGAAGGTCGTTTTGCCGGGCTGGCACTGGCGGAAGAAGAGCTGGTTGCCCGCGTCGCCTGGTGCTACTACCACGACGGATTAACCCAGAATGACATCGGCGAGCGGCTCGGACTGCCGCGCCTGAAGATCTCGCGTCTGCTGGAGAAAGGACGCCAGTCCGGGGTGATCCGCGTGCAGATCAACTCCCGCTATGAGGGGTGTCTGGCGCTGGAAACCGAGCTGCAGCAGCGCTTCGGGCTCAAGCTGGTTCGCGTGTTGCCGGCCCTGAATACCCCGCCCATGAATGTCCGGCTGGGCATTGGCGCGGCGCAATCGCTGATGGGCGTGCTGGAACCCGGCCAGCTGCTGGCGGTGGGATTTGGTGAAACCACCATGAGCAGCCTGCAGCACTTAAGCGGTTTTATCAGCTCGCAGCAGATCCGCCTGGTGACGCTCTCCGGCGGAGTTGGGCCGTATATGACGGGCATCGGTCAGCTTGATGCCGCCTGCAGCGTCAGCATGATCCCCGCCCCGCTTCGCGTTTCCTCCGCCGAAGTGGCCGGGATCCTAAAACGCGAATCCAGCGTGCGGGACGTGATCCTCGCCGCCGCCGCGGCCGATGTGGCGGTGGTAGGCATTGGTTCGGTGAACCAGCGCCGGGACGCCACCATATTGCGCTCCGGCTATATCAGCGAAGGTGAACAGCTGATGTACGCCCGTAAAGGGGCGGTGGGCGATATCCTCGGCTATTTCCTGAACGCCGAAGGGGAATGCGTGCACGAGCTGGAGATCCACCGGGAATTACTGGGCGTCACGCTCGATGAACTGGCGCAGTTGCCCACCATCGTTGGCGTGGCCGGAGGTGAAGAGAAAGCCGATGCGATTTATGCCGCACTCAAAGGCCGCCGTATTAATGGCCTGGTGACGGAGGAGACGACAGCCCGCGCGGTGCTGGCTCTGGCGAGCTAAGAGCCTGTCCTGCGCCTGACACGAGGCATGCTCATGAGTTACCTTTTAGCGTTAGATGCAGGGACAGGCAGCGTTCGCGCCGTAATTTTCGATTTGCAGGGCAACCAGGTTGCCGTTGGCCAGGCCGAGTGGAAACACCTGAGCGTGGAGAATGTGCCGGGCTCGATGGAGTTTGATCTCGACATTAACTGGCGACTCACCTGCCAGTGTATTCATCAGGCGCTGGAGCGCGCCCGCCTGAGCGCAGCGGATATCCAGTCCGTGGCCTGCTGCTCAATGCGCGAGGGGATCGTGCTGTATGACCGCAATGGCCACGCCATCTGGGCGTGCGCCAACGTCGATGCCCGCGCCAGCCGCGAGGTAGCCGAACTCAAAGAGATCCACGACTACCGTTTTGAGTCCGAAGTGTATGACGTCTCCGGCCAGACCCTGGCCCTGAGCGCCATGCCGCGCCTGCTGTGGCTGGCGCACCATCGTCCGGACATCTACCGCAAAGCCGCCACGATCACCATGATAAGCGACTGGCTGGCGGCAAAACTGTCCGGCGAGCTGGCCGTTGACCCGTCCAATGCCGGGACTACCGGTATGCTGGATCTCTTCTCCCGTGACTGGCGTCCGGCGCTGCTCGACATGGCCGGGCTGCGTGCCGATATCCTCTCTCCGGTGAAGGAGACCGGCACCGTGCTCGGTGCGATCACCAAAGATGCCGCACAGCAGAGCGGCCTGCGCGAAGGCACGCCGGTGGTGATGGGCGGTGGCGACGTGCAGCTTGGCTGTCTTGGGTTAGGCGTCGTGCGGGCCGGGCAAACGGCCGTGCTGGGCGGTACCTTCTGGCAGCAGGTGGTCAACCTGCCGCAGGTACGCACCGACCCGGAGATGAACATCCGCGTGAATCCGCATGTGATCCCCGGCATGGCGCAGGCGGAGTCGATCAGCTTCTTTACCGGCCTGACCATGCGCTGGTTCCGTGACGCCTTCTGCGCGGAAGAGAAACTCATCGCGGAGCGGATGGGAATGGACACTTACTCCCTGCTTGAGGAGATGGCCAGCCGCGTGCCTGCCGGTTCACACGGTGTGATGCCGATCTTCTCAGATGCTATGCACTTCAAGCAGTGGTATCACGCCGCGCCGTCGTTTATTAACCTCTCCATCGACCCGGAAAAATGCAACAAAGCCACGCTGTTCCGTGCGCTGGAAGAGAACGCGGCGATTGTCTCGGCGTGTAACCTGACGCAGATCTCACGGTTCTCAGGGGTAACGTTCGACGGTCTGGTGTTTGCAGGCGGTGGCTCGAAAGGCGCGTTGTGGAGCCAGATTTTAAGCGACGTGACCGGTCTGCCGGTGCGCGTCCCGCAAGTGAAAGAGGCGACAGCGCTGGGCTGTGCGATTGCTGCCGGAACGGGAGCCGGGCTGTTTTCGGATATGGCGGCGACAGGCGAACGGCTGGTGAAATGGAGCCGCGAGTTCACGCCGAACCCGGCGCACCGGGAGCTGTATGACGGTATGATGCAGAAGTGGCAGGCCGTTTATGCCGACCAGCTTGGGCTGGTGGACAGCGGACTGACGACATCGATGTGGCAGGCACCGGGTTTAGTGCGAGCCCCCTCTCCCTGAGAGCTATAACGCCCCCTCTCCCTCGGGGAGAGGGGGTCAGGCCACACCAATATTTGAATCCCATCACAATCGCCGCATTCCCCTTTTCCCTTTTACTCATCGCTGGCTAAATTAGTAACTCATCCGACCACATAACAATAATTTTACACTGGAAGAGACTATGAGCCACTACCCGTCGTTATTTGCCCCCCTCGATCTGGGGTTCACCACCCTTAAAAACCGCGTGCTGATGGGCTCAATGCATACCGGGCTTGAAGAACATCCGGACGGGGCCGAACGTCTGGCGGCCTTCTATGCCGAGCGTGCACGTCACGGGGTGGCGCTGATTGTTACCGGCGGGGTGGCCCCTGCGCCTTCTGGCGTGGGGATGGAAGGCGGTGCGGTGCTGAACGACGCCAGCCAGCTGCCGCATCATCGCGTGGTCACTGACGCCGTTCACCGGGAGGGCGGGAAAATTGCCCTGCAGATCCTGCACACCGGGCGTTACAGCTATCAACCGAATCTGGTCGCACCGTCGGCCATTCAGGCCCCGATTAACCGCTTTACGCCCCATGCCCTCAGCCACGATGAGATCCTGACGCTGATTGACGACTTCGCCCGCTGTGCGGCACTGGCGCGTGAAGCGGGCTATGACGGTGTTGAGGTGATGGGCTCGGAAGGCTACCTGATCAACGAATTCCTCGCGGCCCGCACAAACCAGCGCGACGATGAGTGGGGTGGCGATTACGCGCGCCGCATGCGCTTTGCAGTGGAAGTGGTGCGTGCCGTGCGTGAACGTGCCGGGGCGGATTTTATTATTATCTACCGCCTGTCGATGCTCGACCTGGTGGAAGGCGGCGGGACGTTCGACGAAACCGTGCAGCTGGCGCAGGCGATTGAAGCCGCCGGCGCGACCATCATCAATACCGGTATCGGCTGGCACGAGGCGCGTATTCCGACCATCGCCACGCCGGTGCCACGCGCGGCGTTCAGTTGGGTCACGCGCAAGCTGAAAGGGAAAGTGTCTGTCCCGCTGGTGACCACTAACCGCATTAACGACCCGCAAGTGGCGGAAAATGTGATCGCCGCCGGTGATGCCGACATGGTCTCCATGGCGCGTCCGTTCCTTGCAGATGCCGAGCTGCTTTCCAAAGCGCAGAGCGGGCGTGCAGATGAGATTAACACCTGCATCGGCTGTAATCAGGCCTGTCTGGATCAGATTTTTGTTGGCAAGGTCACTTCGTGTCTGGTCAACCCCCGCGCCTGCCACGAAACCAAAATGCCGATTTTCCCGGCGGTGCATAAAAAACGCCTGGCCGTGGTCGGTGCCGGCCCGGCGGGTCTGGCGTTTGCGGTGAATGCTGCCTCACGCGGCCACAGCGTGACGTTGTTCGATGCCGCCGCTGAGATCGGCGGGCAGTTCAATATCGCCAAACAGATCCCGGGCAAAGAAGAATTTTACGAAACCCTGCGCTATTACCGCCGAATGATCGACCTGACGGGCGTGGATCTGCGCCTCAACCAGTTTGTAAACCCGGCGGATGTAATGGATTACGATGAGGTGATCCTGGCGAGCGGGATCGCACCACGCAGGCCTGCAATCGAGGGCATCGATCATCCGAAAGTCCTGAGCTATCTGGACGTTTTGCGTGACAAAGCGCCGGTGGGGGCAAAAGTGGCGATCATCGGCTGCGGCGGGATCGGGTTCGATACCGCGATGTACTTAAGTCAGCCCGGCGAACCCACCAGCCAGAACATTGCCGACTTCTGCGTGGAATGGGGTATCGACACCAGCCTTAACCAGTCCGGCGGCTTGCGACCGGAAGGACCCCAGCTGCCGAAAAGCCCGCGTCAGATCGTCATGCTGCAGCGTAAAGCCAGCAAACCCGGTGAAGGCCTGGGCAAAACCACGGGCTGGATCCATCGCGCAACCCTGCTCTCTCGCGGGGTGAAGATGATACCGTCGGTGAGCTATCAGAAGATCGATGACGCGGGGCTGCACGTGCTGATCGGCGGTGAGCCGCAGCTGCTGCAGGTGGATCATGTGATTTTGTGTGCGGGTCAGGAGCCGAAGCGCGATCTGGTGGATCCGCTGCGTGAGGCGGGAAAAACGGTACACCAGATCGGCGGATGCGACGTGGCGATGGAGCTGGATGCGCGACGCGCCATTGCGCAGGGCACAACGCTGGCATTGAGTCTCTGAGTGACGCAACGCTCACCGGGCCTGCACGCGAGGCAGGCCGGTGTAAACTCAGCGCCCCGTGTTAGCGGCGGCGACCCAGCTTGACGGATTTCAGCACCACGAACTTGTTGTTGGTGGCAACCGTGGTGCAGTTACCGAAGATCTTCTTCAGCTTGTGGAAGTAGTCCAGGTGACGGTTCGCCACGATATACAGCTCGCCGTTAATTTTCAGGCAGCGGCGTGCATGGTGGAACATCTCCCAGGCGACGTTATCCGTCAGGGCGTGTTTCTGGTGGAACGGGGGATTACAGAACACGGCATTAAAGCGGAACGGCTCAACGCCCGACAGCGCGTTATTAATCATAAACTCGCAGCGATCCAGCGCGTCCGGCATGTTGGTTTCAACGTTCAGACGACTGGAGGCCACCGCCATCGGCGACTCATCACTAAATACAACGCTCGCTTCAGGGTTCTTCGCCAGCAGCGTCAGGCCAATCACACCGTTACCACAGCCCAGATCGACGATTTCGCCTTCCAGGTTATCCGGCAGATTTTCAATAAAGAAACGCGCCCCGATATCAAGGCCGGTGCGGGAGAATACGTTCGCGTGGTTGTGGATTGTCCAGTCAGTGCCTTCCAGCGTCCAGCTCAGGGTTTCTGGCGCGTCGGCCAGTTCCGGGGCACTGAAAGTACAGTTAATGAGACGCGCTTTTTTCCAGGCCAGCGTCGTGGTGGTTGGGCCGAGCACTTTCTCGAACAGTTCCAGCGTTGAGGTATGGATATCACGCGCCTTGGCCCCCGCGATAATACGCGTTTGTGGGGTTACGACGTTGCGCAGTGCGCGCAATTGTTGTTCCAGCAGCGCCATTGTTTTTGGCACTTTGATCAGCACCACGCCCGGCGCCTGCGGGTAGTCCGCGGTGCTGTCGAGGAACTTAACGCTGGATTCGTCGATGTCGTTGTGGCGCAGGTTTTCCCGCGTCGCCAGCTCGCTCAAGTAGGAATCACCGATGCTGTAAGGCGTGTGTTCTGCCAGAGCACAGCCCAGCGCGCCAAATGCGTCATTCAGGATCAAAACCGGGCCGCTGATTTCAGTGTCATCCAACTGTTGCAGCAGATATTCATCCGCCGCTTCCCACGCCTGAAGCGGGTTAACGTCGTCCGTTTCCGGGAAACGTTTAAGGTTGAGTGAACGGAAACCGTTGTCTAAGTGGCTCATCGGCCCTCCTGAATGGTAAAATTTCGGCGTTATCCCTGAAAAGGGTGCGTGAGTATACCCGTTTTATTGTCAAATTGGGGCGTTGATGAACCAACTAACTTATCTCCAGGGCTACCCGGAGAACTTACTTTCTCAGGTTCGCAGCTTAATTGCCGAGCAAAAGCTGGGCGCGGTGCTGGAAAAACGCTATCCGGGTACGCATGACTTCGCGACCGATAAGGCGCTCTGGCAGTATACCCAGGATCTGAAAAACACCTATCTGAAGAGCGCGCCCCCCATCAATAAGGTGATGTACGACAACAAGATCCATGTGCTGAAAAACGCGCTCGGCCTGCACACTGCCGTTTCCCGTGTTCAGGGCGGCAAGCTCAAAGCGAAAGCGGAGATCCGCGTTGCCACCGTGTTTCGTCACGCGCCGGAAGCGTTCTTGCGGATGATCGTGGTGCATGAGCTGGCACACCTGAAGGAAAAAGAGCACGACAAGGCCTTCTACTCCCTGTGCTGCCATATGGAGCCGCAGTACCACCAGCTGGAGTTCGATACCCGTTTATGGCTTACGCATTTATCGTTAAAGAGTAATGCGCAGTAGCGCACTGGTTTTGCAATAATCACGTGCTACAGTGGCTAAAGGTTCCCTGCTACGGAGTACGTAAACGTTTATGATACGTTTCGCAGTTATTGGCACGAACTGGATCACCCGCCAGTTCGTCGACGCCGCCCATGAAACCGGCAAATTTAAGCTCACCGCAGTCTATTCCCGCAGCCTGGAGCAGGCGCAGAGTTTCGCGAACGACTATCTGGTTGAACATCTGTTCACGTCGCTCGATGAGATGGCGCAAAGTGACGCCATTGACGCGGTCTACATCGCCAGCCCAAACTCCCTGCACTTTCCGCAAACGTCGCTGTTTCTCAGCCATAAAAAACATGTGATTTGCGAGAAGCCGCTGGCCTCGAACATTCAGGAAGTGGAAGCCGCGATTCAGCTTGCCCGCGACAATCAGGTGGTGCTGTTCGAAGCGTTCAAAACCGCCAGCCTGCCAAACTTCCTGCTGTTACAGCAGTCTCTGCCGAAGATTGGCAAAGTGCGTAAAGCGTTTATTAATTACTGCCAGTACTCGTCGCGCTATCAGCGTTATCTGGACGGTGAAAACCCGAACACCTTTAACCCGGCCTTCTCTAATGGCTCGATTATGGACATCGGTTTTTACTGTCTGGCCTCTGCCGTGGCGCTGTGGGGCGAGCCGCACGGCGTCACCGCCACGGCCAGCCTGCTGGAAAGCGGTGTGGATGCGCACGGCATCGTGGTGCTGGATTACGGTGATTTCAGCGTTACGCTGCAGCACTCCAAGGTGAGCGATTCCGTTCTGCCCAGCGAAATTCAGGGCGAAGCGGGCTCACTGGTTATCGAGAAGATTTCCGAGTGTCAGAAGCTGAGCATTGTCCCACGCGGCGGCAAAGCGCAGGAGCTGACGCAGCCTCAGCATATTAACACTATGCTCTATGAGGCAGAGGTCTTCGCCCGTCTGGTGGAAGACAACGAAGTGAATCACCCTGGGCTGGCGGTCAGCCGCACCACGGCGAAACTGCAAACCGAGATCCGCCGTCAAACCGGCGTGGTCTTCCCTGCAGATGGCGTGGGCGCAGAAGCTATCGCGTAAAGCTGTGTAATGAAACGGTGCAGACCATTGACGAAATCACTGGTCTGACATATTTTGTTACCTGCAAAGGGGAGTAACTTCCTTGCCGGTGGATCGTCATTACGATGCGTGCAAAACCGCATCCGGTCGCCGGGCAATCAAAAAGCCCGTCTTTTTGGTTGTAAGTGAGACCTTGCCGGAAGGCGAGGTCTATGCATAAAAAGCTAACGGCTATCGTCTTCTGACCATGGCCGTTTTTGTTTTTTATGTGTAAGGAAAATAGTATGCATTCTGTCGGCACTCCCATGTTGTGGGGCGGATTCGCGGTTGTCGTGCTCATCATGCTGGCGATCGACCTCTTTTTGCAGGGGCGTCGCGGCGCACATGGCATGACCATGAAACAGGCTGCGGCCTGGTCACTGGTGTGGGTCACCCTCTCCCTGCTCTTCTGTGCTGCCTTCTGGTGGTACCTGGCCTCAACGGAAGGCCGCGCGGTTGCCGATCCTCAGGCGCTCGCGTTCCTCACCGGCTATCTGATTGAAAAAGCCCTGGCGGTCGATAACGTCTTCGTCTGGCTGATGCTGTTCAGCTACTTTGCCGTGCCTGCGGCCCTGCAGCGTCGCGTGCTGGTGTACGGCGTGCTGGGTGCGATTATCCTGCGTACGATTATGATCTTCGCCGGAAGCTGGCTGATTACGCAGTTCGAATGGCTGCTGTATGTCTTCGGCGCATTCCTGCTGTTCACCGGGATCAAAATGGCGCTGGCAAAAGAAGATGGCTCCGCTATTGGCGACCGTCCGCTGGTGAAGTGGATCCGTGGTCATCTGCGCATGACCGACAAGATCGAGAGCGAGCACTTCTTCGTGCGTAAGAATGGCCTGCTTTTTGCCACGCCGCTGCTGCTGGTGCTGATTCTGGTTGAGCTGAGCGATGTGATTTTCGCGGTAGACAGCATTCCGGCTATCTTCGCGGTCACCACTGACCCGTTCATTGTGCTGACATCTAACCTGTTCGCCATCCTCGGTCTGCGTGCCATGTACTTCCTGCTGGCAGGCGCGGCTGAGCGCTTCTCAATGCTGAAATATGGTCTGTCGGTGATCCTGGTGTTTATCGGTATCAAGATGCTGATTGTCGATTTCTACCACATCCCTATCGCTATCTCGCTCGGTGTGGTGTTTGGCATTCTGATCGTGACGTTGCTTATCAATACCTGGGTTAATCGTCAGCACGATAAGAAGCAACAGGTGGAGTAATTACGGTCCTTCCTGCTGCCTTTACGCTGGCCCTCTTCCCCCCAGAGAGAGGGCCAGCACACTTTTGTAAATGAATAGTTAAAAACTATGACGCAACACGTAAAATGCAGCATTTTACGCTTCCCTCCGCATCCGGTTTCCCTATACTCAACCAGGCAAACATTTTCTTACATCCGGACATAAATGTGACTTAGAGCACATAAAGGATGGAACGCAATTTCACTTAGGAATTTTTATGAGCACACAATCAACTGGTCTCTTTGCGCGCCTGGCGCAAGGCAGTCTCGTTAAACAAATTCTGGTAGGGCTGGTACTGGGGATTCTGCTGGCAATGGTGTCAAAACCGGCTGCGGAAGCGACGGGGCTGCTTGGCACCCTTTTCGTTGGCGCACTGAAAGCCGTGGCACCGGTGCTGGTGCTGATGCTGGTCATGGCGTCAATTGCCAATCATCAACACGGACAAAAAACCAACATTCGCCCTATCTTGTTCCTGTATCTGCTGGGCACCTTTTCTGCAGCCTTAACAGCCGTCGTTTTCAGCTTCCTGTTCCCGTCCTCGCTGCACCTGACCAGCGCTGCGGGTGATATCACCCCGCCATCCGGTATTGTGGAAGTGCTGCGCGGCCTGCTGATGAGCATGGTCTCTAACCCGATTACGGCACTGATGAACGCTAACTACATCGGCATCCTGGTCTGGGCGATCGGTCTTGGTTTTGCCCTGCGTCACGGCAACGAAACAACGAAAAACCTGGTCAACGACGTGTCGAACGCCGTGACCTTTATGGTCAAAATTGTGATTCGCTTTGCGCCAATCGGCATCTTCGGTCTGGTCTCTTCCACGCTGGCGACCACCGGCTTTGGCGCACTGTTGGGCTATGCGCAGTTGCTGGTGGTACTGATTGGTTGCATGCTGCTGGTTGCGCTGGTGATTAACCCGCTGCTGGTGTTCTGGCAGATCCGCCGTAACCCGTATCCGCTGGTGTTAACCTGCCTGCGCGAGAGCGGTGTGTATGCATTCTTCACCCGCAGCTCTGCGGCAAACATTCCGGTTAACATGGCGCTGGCGGAGAAGCTGAATCTGGATCGCGACACCTACTCGGTTTCCATCCCGCTGGGTGCGACCGTGAATATGGCGGGTGCGGCAATTACCATTACCGTGCTGACGCTGGCGGCTGTGCATACGCTGGGCATTCCGGTCGATCTGCCCACGGCGCTGTTGCTAAGCGTGGTGGCGTCGCTGTGTGCGTGTGGTGCATCGGGTGTGGCGGGTGGTTCGCTGCTGCTGATCCCACTGGCGTGCAATATGTTCGGTATCCCGAATGAGATTGCCATGCAGGTAGTGGCCGTCGGCTTTATCATCGGTGTATTGCAGGACTCCTGCGAAACCGCGCTGAACTCCTCAACGGACGTGCTGTTCACCGCAGCGGCATGCCAGGCGGAAGACGCGCGTTTAGCGAAGAACGCGTTACGCGGGTAAACAAAAGCCCGGTGACAAACGTAAAGCAAAACGGCAACCGAAGGTTGCCGTTTTAGTGTTTGACCCTCTCCACAGGGTTGAGGGCATCACCCGCACCACACTTACAGCGTCACGCCACTCTTGAAGATCGCCAGTTCGCGGAAGTCATTCTTCTCGTTACAGGTCTGTCTGCCGTTGGCAAACTCTACAATGGTATCCACGAATTCCGTCAGTAACTGCGGCATCCCTTTGCCGTGGATTAACTGGCCTGCATCAAAGTCGATCCAGTGTTTTTTCTTCGCTGCCAGCTCGCTGTTGGTCGCGATTTTGACCGTCGGCACAAAGCCACCGTACGGTGTCCCGCGCCCGGTGCTGAACAGCACCATGTGGCAGCCGGCGCCGGCCAGCGCGCTGGTCGCAACCGCATCGTTACCCGGTGCGCTGAGCAAATTCAGACCGTGCGTTTTCAGACGTTCACCGTAGCGCAGGACATCAACCACCGGGCTGGCACCCGCTTTTTGCGTGCAACCGAGAGACTTCTCTTCAAGCGTGGTGATCCCGCCCGCTTTGTTACCCGGAGACGGGTTTTCATAAATCGGCTGGTTGTGGGCGATAAAGTACTGTTTGAAGTCGTTCACCATCGTGACGGTCTTCTCAAACGTCTCTTCGTCGCGACAGTGGCTCATCAGAATACGTTCAGCGCCGAACATTTCCGGCACTTCTGTCAGCACCGTCGTACCGCCGTTGGCGATCACATAGTCTGAAAAGCGGCCCAGCATCGGGTTCGCGGTGATCCCGGACAGGCCATCAGACCCGCCGCACTCCAGGCCAAACTTCAGCTCACTCAGCTTGCCCGGCTCACGCCTGTCGTGACGCATCACCTCATACAGCTGGTGAAGGTGCTCAATGCCCGCTTCCACTTCATCATCCTGGTGCTGACACACCATAAAGTGCACGCGCTCGGGGTCAAACTCACCCAGCGTGTCGCGAAACGCATCCACCTGATTGTTCTCGCAGCCCAGGCCAATCACCAGCACCGCGCCCGCGTTCGGGTGGCGGACCATGTTTTGCAGCATGGTGCGGGTGTTGATGTGGTCGTCGCCAAGCTGAGAACAGCCGTAGGTGTGGCTGAACAGGTGCACACCGTCCGTACCTTCGGCGTCGTGGGTCTCTTTCAGGAAACGCGTCTGGATTTGACGCGCGATCCCATTCACGCAGCCGACGGTGGGAAGGATCCACAGCTCGTTGCGGATCCCCACCTCACCGTTCGCCCGGCGGTAGATCTGTACCTCGCGATCCGCCGCCTGCGCTTCTTCCGCCGCTAAATCAGGTTGATAGCTGTACTCGTCCAGATCGCTCAGATTGGTGCGGGTGTTGTGGGAATGAATATGCTCACCCGGCGCAATATCTGCCAGCGCATGACCAATCGGGAGACCGTATTTAACAACGTTGTCTCCTTGGGCGATCGGCTTCACGGCAAACTTATGCCCGCGAGTCACCGCCTGACGCAGGGTTACCGTCTGGTTATCAACGGTGACAACTTCACCTTCGGCCAGATCCGCCAGCGCGACGGCAACGTTATCCAGCGAATGGATTTTGATGTATTGCATATCAACCTCAAACGGCCTTAGTTCAGTTCAATGGCGAAGTAGTCGCGCGCATTGTTAAAGCAGATGTTTCTCACCATTTCGCCCAGCAGCTGAATATCGGCAGGGGCCTCACCCGCGGTTACCCAGCGGCCAATCATCTGGCACAGAATGCGGCGGAAATATTCGTGGCGCGTGTAAGAAAGGAAGCTACGGCTGTCGGTCAGCATGCCCACAAAGCGGCTTAACAGACCCAGCTGCGCCAGCTGCGTCATTTGACGCTCCATCCCGTCTTTCTGGTCATTGAACCACCAGCCGGAACCGAACTGCATCTTGCCTGGCATACCTTCACCCTGGAAGTTACCGATCATGGTACCCAGCACTTCGTTATCGCGCGGGTTCAGGCAGTAGAGGATGGTTTTTGGCAGCAGATTTTGCTCGTTTTGTTTGCTCAGCAGCTTAGAGAGCTCTTCCGCAAGCGGGCGATCGTTGATGGAGTCGAAGCCCACGTCCGCGCCCAGCAGTTTAAACTGACGCTGGTTGTTATTGCGCAGGGCACCAATGTGGTATTGCTGCACCCAACCGCGACGAGCATATTCCGCACCGAGGAAGACCAGCACCGCCGTTTTGAACTGTGCCACTTCGTGCTCGCTCAGGGATTCACCGGACAGGCGACGTGCCAGAATGCTATCAAGCTCAGCTTCATTTGATTCCGCAAACATCACCACATCCAGCGCGTGGTCAGAGACTTTACAGCCATGTGCCGCGAAGTGGTCCAGACGTTTGGTCAGCGCGCTCTGCAGGTCTGCAAAACGACGAATGTCGGTGTCAGACACTTCCGCCAGCTTCGCCATGTAATCATTGAACGTCGCCTGTTCGATATTAAAGGCTTTATCCGGACGCCAGCTTGGCAGCACTTTAATATCAAACGAGGTATCGCGGGCGACCACCGCGTGATGTTCCAGGGAGTCAATCGGATCGTCAGTGGTCCCCACCATCTTCACGTTCATCTGCTTCATGATACCGCGGGCGGAGAAGGTATCCTGTGCCAGTAATTCATTGCACCGATCCCAGATTTCATCGGCGGTAGCCGGGGAGAGCAGCTTTCCGGTGATGCCGAACGGACGGCGCAGCTCAAGGTGCGTCCAGTGATATAACGGGTTGCCGATGGTGTGCGGAACGGTCGCCGCCCAGGCGTCAAACTTCTCGCGGTCGCTTGCATCACCGGTACACAGGCGCTCCGCCACGCCGTTGGTGCGCATCGCACGCCATTTGTAGTGGTCACCTTTCAGCCAGATGTCATACAGGTTTTTGAAACGGTAATTTTCGGCAACCTGCTGCGGCGGTAAATGGCAGTGGTAGTCGAAAATTGGCTGGTCTTTGGCGTAGTCGTGGTACAGGCGGCGAGCAAATTCGGTATCTAACAGAAAATCTTCGGTCATAAACGGTGTCATTATCGTCTTCCTCTTAACGAGAGCGTCAGAAAGCTTATGCTCAGATGCTGCAAAGTTATCACACCAATTTCCAGAGACAGAACATTTTTTTGTGAGTTAGATCAATAAACGCAGACAAATTAATTACCTCAAATGAGGTAAACCCTTCGCCAGGCCGCGCCAGAACTGGCTTTATCCGTAACACATAATGTCCCTACAAATAATCATGCATTTGTGATGTCACTCACCTTTTAAAGTTGTATGACAAGTTATCTTTTCGCCGTCGCAAACACTAAGCCGACGGAATGCATTCCCGGTGTGAAAACATCGGTTTTAACGGTACGGATACCGACTTATGCACGCTTACTTATGGCAAGGTTCGGGCCGTTCCGGGACATCTCCCGGTTAAGCCCCTCCCGTTACACAACCGCTCCCGGACACGGTCGAGAGGTTGCCGTGCAAGGCACGGAATTAACATAACGATGAGGTTTTAGATGCGTAAAATTAAAGGGTTACGTTGGTATATGATCGCACTGGTGACGTTAGGCACCGTGCTGGGCTACCTGACACGTAACACCGTGGCAGCCGCAGCCCCGACGTTGATGGAAGAGCTGCATATCTCCACTCAGCAATATTCCTACATCATTGCTGCTTATTCCGCGGCTTACACCATCATGCAGCCTGTTGCAGGCTATGTTCTGGATATTCTCGGGACCAAAATCGGCTACGCCTTCTTCGCCATCGCCTGGGCTATTTTCTGCGGCGCCACGGCGCTGGCAGGCAGCTGGGGCGGTCTGGCGCTGGCACGTGGTGCGGTAGGTGCGGCGGAAGCGGCAATGATCCCGGCCGGGCTGAAAGCCAGCTCTGAGTGGTTCCCGGCGAAAGAGCGTTCTATTGCCGTCGGCTATTTCAACGTCGGTTCTTCCATCGGTGCGATGATTGCACCACCGCTGGTGGTGTGGGCTATCGTGATGCACAGCTGGCAGATGGCGTTCATTATCTCTGGTGTACTGAGCTTTGCGTGGGCCATGGCGTGGCTGATTTTCTATAAACACCCGCGCGATCAGAAAAAACTGTCTGAAGACGAACGCGAATACATCATTGGGGGTCAGGAAGCTCAGCATCAGACCAACAACGGCAAAAAAATGACGGTCTGGCAGATTCTGGGTACCCGTCAGTTCTGGGGGATCGCCCTGCCGCGCTTCCTCGCCGAACCCGCCTGGGGGACCTTCAACGCCTGGATCCCGCTGTTCATGTTTAAGGTCTACGGCTTTAACCTGAAAGAGATTGCGATGTTCGCGTGGATGCCAATGCTGTTTGCCGATCTGGGCTGTATCGTGGGCGGTTATCTGCCACCGCTGTTCCAGCGCTGGTTTGGCGTGAACCTGATCGTTTCCCGTAAAATGGTCGTGACGATGGGCGCAGTGCTGATGATTGGCCCGGGCATGATCGGCCTCTTCACCAGCCCGTATGTGGCAATCGCCCTGCTGTGCGTCGGTGGTTTTGCTCACCAGTCACTGTCCGGTGCGCTGATTACACTCTCTTCTGACGTCTTCGGGCGTAACGAAGTGGCCACCGCTAACGGCCTGACCGGTATGGCTGCCTGGACGGCGAGCACCCTGTTTGCTCTGGTGGTCGGTGCACTGGCGGACACCATCGGCTTCAGCCCGCTGTTTGCCGTACTGGCTATCTTCGACCTGATGGGTGCAGTGGTTATCTGGACGGTGCTGAAAAGTAAGTCGGCAGAAGAGGTGCTAAAAGAGTCCCTGGGGGGACCGGCAACGCAAAGTTAGCGCCCCTCCTGATGTCACAGAAGCCGCCTCCGGGCGGCTTTTTTCATGGCAAAATCTGGAGACTGGCACGCAAAAGTGGTATAACAAATAATCCGCCGTACCCTGCCTGGAGCGCATATGGAAATCACCGAACCACGTCGTTTATATCAACAACTTGCTGCCGAGCTGAAAGATCGCATCGAGCAAGGTGTCTACCTTGTCGGTGATAAACTCCCCGCTGAGCGCTTTATCGCTGATGAAAAAAGCGTAAGCCGCACCGTGGTGCGTGAAGCGATTATCATGCTGGAAGTGGAAGGCTACGTTGAAGTTCGCAAAGGCTCCGGCATTCACGTGATTTCTAATCAGCCGAAACACTCCCCGGTCGCCGACGAAAGTCTCGAATTCGCCAGCTACGGTCCGTTTGAACTGCTCCAGGCGCGCCAGCTTATCGAAAGCAATATTGCGGAATTTGCAGCGACCCAGGTGACCAAGCAGGACATCATGAAGCTGATGGAAATCCAGGAAAACGCGCGCAAGGAAAAATGTTTCCGTGATTCAGAGTGGGACCTGCAGTTCCACGTTCAGGTCGCGCTGGCAACGCAAAACACGGCGCTGGCGGCAATCGTGGAAAAAATGTGGACTCAGCGCGTTCACAACCCGTACTGGAAAAAACTGCACGATCACATCGATTCCCGCACCGTGGATAACTGGTGCGACGATCACGATCAGATCCTTAAAGCGCTGATTCGCAAAGATCCCCATGCGGCAAAACTGGCCATGTGGCAGCACCTGGAAAACACCAAGCAGATGCTGTTCAATGAAACCAGCGATGACTTCGAATTTAACGCTGACCGCTATCTTTTTGCCGATAATCCTGTCGTTCATCTAGATACGGCAGCCAGTGCGGCAAAATAGTTTACCTTTTCGCTGGCAGGCGCTTCGCTGCGCCTTCTGGCAGAGGTGGGTAAGCAAAACATATATAGTGTCAGCCTTTGTAAATCCCCTCGCTCCCCTCCATGGCTTACGCCAAAATCATCACACCCCTGCAAATTCTGTGACGCAGAACCTTGGGCTTTGTTACAATTGGATTCAATTCGTTATTTTGTAAGTTAGTGCTTGCTAACCAGCCAATTAACAGGGAACAGTGTTGGCCACACCTCAATGTGTCCGCGAGCGACCATAATGAAATCACAACAATGTCGCCGTGCTGTTTGTCCCGGATAACAGGCGTGACGTTAACCGATTTCCAGGAACACTGAATGGAACTTTTGACCCAACTACTGCATGCCCTCTGGGCGCAGGATTTTGAAACGCTGGCCAACCCTTCCATGATTGGCATGCTCTACTTCGTCTTATTTATGATTCTGTTCCTTGAGAACGGTTTACTGCCTGCCGCCTTTTTACCTGGCGACAGCTTACTGGTGCTCGTCGGCGTGCTGTGTGCCAAAGGGGCAATGGCCTTTCCGCAAACCATTTTATTACTGACCATCGCCGCCAGCCTTGGCTGCTGGGTGAGCTATATCCAGGGACGATGGCTGGGCAATACGCGTCTGGTGCAGAACTGGCTCTCCCACCTTCCTGCGCATTATCACCAGCGGGCGCACCATCTTTTCCATAAGCACGGGCTTTCCGCGCTCCTGATCGGCCGCTTTATCGCCTTTGTACGCACCCTGCTGCCTACCATTGCGGGTCTTTCCGGATTAAGCAGCACCCGTTTCCAGTTCTTCAACTGGATGAGCGGCCTGCTGTGGGTTCTGATCCTGACCACGCTGGGCTATGCGCTGGGCAAAACGCCGGTCTTCATGAAATATGAAGATCAGCTCATGTCCTGCCTGATGCTGTTACCGGTGGTTCTGCTGGTCTTTGGTCTGGTCGGTTCGCTGGTGGTGCTGTGGAAGAAGAAATACGGGGCCAGAGGTTAACGATGGTTATCTCACCGCTTGCCGTGCGCCGTTTTGCCGTGGCCATGATTGCCCTGGGCTTGCTCAGCCTCATGTTCCTGGCCTGGACGACGCTTTCGCATCAGGAATCGACGCTGGCCATTCGCCCGGTGAGTCAGGGTGTCAGCGTGCCTGACGGTTTTTCGGTGTGGCATCATCTTGATGCCAACGGCATCCGCTTTAAGAGCATCACCCCGCAGGACGATGTTTTACTGATTAAGTTTGATTCCCGTGCGCAGAGTGCCGCCGCGAAAGTGGTGCTCGACCGTACGCTGCCGCACGGTTATATCATTGCCCAGCAGGAAGATGACAACCAGCCTGCAGCCTGGCTGTCACTGATTCGCGATTCGTCGCATAGATTTGGATAATTACCAGGATTCCGAATCTTTTCACTCACTTTGGTGAATCCCCCGTTTACTTACTATGCTTAAGTACGCGGAGCACCCCATGTATGTACTCCGCTTGACTCTGGATAGCGGCTCACGCCGCAACACAATGGAAGGTTTCGATAATGAAATTCCGCATTACTCTGGCTCTGGCCCTTTTTTCTTTAAGCACAGCGTCCTTCGCCAACTCTCTCTGTCAGGAGAAAGAACAGGATATTCAGCGTGAGATCAGTTATGCCGAAAAGCATAACAATCAGCATCGTGTTGAGGGTCTCAAAAAAGCGCTGAGCGAAGTGAAAGCGAACTGTTCTGACAGCAAGCTACGTGCCGATCACCAGAAAAAAATCGCTGAACAGAAGGACGAGATAGCCGAGCGCCGTCACGACCTGCAGGAAGCGAAAGAGAAAGGGGATGCGGAAAAAATTGCTAAGCGCGAGAAGAAGTTGAAAGAAGCGCAGGACGACCTGAAAGCGCTGGAAGCTCGCGATTATTGAGTTAACGGAAATCTCAACAGGAGAGAATCATGTCAAAAGATACGACGTCTGAAAATCTGCGCGCTGAACTGAAATCCCTGGCCGATACCCTGGAAGAGGTGCTGAACTCCTCTGCAGATAAGTCAAAAGAAGAGGTCAGCAAACTGCGCAGCAAAGCTGAGCAGGCGCTGAAAGAGAGCCGTTATCGCCTGGGTGAAACCGGTGATGCACTGGCGAAACAGACCCGCGAAGCGGCAGCTCGCGCGGACGAATATGTTCGCGATAATCCGTGGACGGGTGTAGGGATTGGTGCCGCGGTAGGTGTGGTACTGGGTGTCCTCCTGACGCGTCGTTAATATGGAAGATCCTCGTCACGCACAAGGGCCTGCTAATAACGTCCTCGGCATCGGCCAGCGTATTCTGACGACGCTGGTCGGGATTGCCGAAACGCGCGTCCGGCTGGCAGTGGTTGAACTGGAAGAGGAGAAAGCGAACCTTTTCCAGATGCTGCTGATGCTCGGGCTTACCATGCTCTTCGCCGCGTTTGGTCTGATGAGCCTGATGGTGTTAATCATCTGGGCCATTGACCCGCAATATCGACTCAACGCGATGATTGCCACCACCGTTGTTCTGCTGGTTGCGGCACTGATTGGCGGCATATGGACGATGCGTAAAGCACGCAAATCCACTTTCCTGCGCCATACGCGCCAGGAACTGGCCAACGATCGCGCCCTGCTGGAGGATGACAAGCCGTGAGCGATAAAGCCGAACGTCAGAAGCGAAAAGCATTCCTGCTCAGTCAGATCCAGCAGCAACGGCTGGATTTGTCTGCCAGTCGTCGCGACTGGGTTGACGCGACGCGTCGTTTTGACCGGGGCTGGAATACCTTCCTGAGCCTGCGTTCATGGGCGCTGGTCGGAAGCAGCGTGATGGCTATCTGGACGGTTCGTCATCCAAATATGCTGATCCGCTGGGCCCGCCGCGGCTTTGGTGCCTGGAGCGCCTGGCGTCTGGTGAAAGCAACGATTCGTCAACAACAGCTGCGTTAGTTCTTATGCCGGGTAGCGTTTCGCTTACCCGGCACACTTTCCCCCTTCCCCGTTACTCAATATCTTTGAAGAAGATTGACAGTTTTCCTTGCTAACAATTCCCATCTGCCCCGTTTACACTCCTCTCCATCGACAGCAAAGACGCGGTATCTACCCGAATTTGCACACAAATAAAGTTCAGCCGCTGATGTGGTTTCCTGGAGAGTAAAATGAAAAAATTAGAAGATGTTGGTGTTCTGGTAGCGCGTATTCTGATGCCGGTTCTGTTTATCACCGCAGGCTGGGGCAAAATCACCGGTTATGCGGGCACGCAGCAATACATGGAAGCCATGGGTGTTCCAGGGTTCCTGCTGCCACTGACTATTCTCCTTGAGTTCGGCGGCGGCCTGGCGGTACTGTTCGGCTTCCTGACCCGCACCACGGCACTGTTTACCGCAGGCTTCACCCTGCTGACGGCGTTCATCTTCCACAGCAACTTTGCGGAAGGCGTGAACTCTCTGATGTTCATGAAAAACCTGACCATCGCGGGTGGCTTCCTGCTGCTGGCCATCACTGGCCCAGGCGCATACAGCATCGACCGCGTTCTGAATAAGAAGTGGTAAGCACGCTATACTGAATGAACACAAAGCGAGGAGATATCTCCTCGCTTTTGCTTATTGACGGAGGAGTAAAAAATGGGACAACTCGTAGACGGCGTCTGGCAGGATGTCTGGTATGACACCAAATCCACCGGGGGACGCTTCAAGCGCTCTGTTTCGGCCTTCCGTAACTGGCTAACCGCCGATGGCGCACCAGGCCCAAGCGGCGAAGGCGGCTTTACGGCTGAGAAAGACCGTTATCATCTCTATGTTTCTCTGGCCTGCCCGTGGGCGCACCGCACGCTGATTGTGCGCAAGCTGAAAGGACTCGAATCCTTAATTCCGGTTTCGGTGGTCAACCCCCTGATGCTGGAAAACGGCTGGACGTTTGACAGTGATTTCCCGGCCGCCACCGGTGATGACCTCTACCACCACGATTTTCTCTATCAGCTCTATCTGCGCGCCGATCCGCACTACACCGGACGCGTGACCGTACCCGTGCTGTGGGACAAGAAAAACCAGACCATTGTCAGCAATGAGTCCGCAGAGATCATCCGCATGTTCAACACCGCGTTTGATGCCCACGGGGCCCGCGCCGGGGATTACTATCCGGTTGAGCTGCGCGATAAGATTGATGAGCTGAACAGCTGGATTTACGACAACGTGAATAACGGTGTCTACAAGGCCGGCTTTGCCACCAGCCAGGAAGCGTATGACGACGCGGTGGGAAAAGTATTTGAATCGCTGGAGCGTCTTGAGCAGATCCTCGGCCAGCATCGCTACCTGACGGGCGACCGCCTGACGGAAGCAGACATTCGTCTGTGGACAACGCTGGTTCGCTTTGATCCTGTGTATGTCACCCACTTCAAGTGTGATAAACACCGCATCAGCGATTACCTGAACCTGTACGGTTTCCTGCGCGATATTTATCAGATGCCGGGCATTGCTGAAACGGTCGATTTCAACCATATCCGCACCCACTATTTCCGCAGCCATAAGACCATCAACCCGACGGGTATTATCTCTGTGGGTCCGTGGCAGGACCTGGATGAACCGCATGGTCGCGACGTGCGTTTCGGATAAATATCAAGGGCATCAATTGATGCCCTTTTTTAATTCACAATCTCCATCTATCCTTACCTCGATCGCTTAAAAAACAAGTGATTGACTGACTAATGAGGCAAGGAAAATGGACTGGTATTTAAAAGTACTGCGCAACTACATTGGATTTGGTGGCCGCGCTCGCCGTAAAGAGTACTGGATGTTCGTTCTGGTGAACTTCATCCTCATCATGGTGCTGGGTATTATCGATAAAATTCTCGGCTGGGAACGAGCCGGCGGTGAAGGTGTTCTCACCACGATTTACGGCCTGCTGGTCCTGCTTCCCTCATGGGCCGTACTGTTCCGACGGCTACACGATACCGATCGTTCAGCCTGGTGGTTACTGCTGCTGCTGATCCCGATTGTGGGCTGGCTGGTCATTCTGGTCTTCAACTGTCAGGCCGGCACACCGGGCGAAAACCGCTTCGGGCCCGATCCAAAACTCAACGCATAAAACAAAGCCCGGTGGCGTTTCGCGTACCGGGCTCGATTTTTTATTTGTTGTGATGGGCAAAGAGCTTGGGTATTTCGCGCAGGCACCACGATTTGGCCTCACCCATGCTGTCGCGCCGCCACGCCATAATGATGTCCACTTCGCTGGTGTACTCCGGGCTGACCACGCGTAGCCGCCCTTCTGCAATATCTTTTTCGACAAACGGATACGGCATCGTTGCCACGCCCAGGCCTGCCAGCAACGCCTGACGTTTGTCTTCAAGCGACGTGACGGTCAGACGCGGTTGTTTATCCAGCAACTGCACCGTTAACACCGGACGCTCGCGCGCGGTATCTGCGACCGCAACCCCGCGGTATTTCACCCGCGTCACTTCCGAGAGCGGCTCCGGCTCCTGGTGAATCGGGTGATCCGGTGCGGCGACATAGACGTTCATCACGCTGTAGAGCTTGCGGGAGTTGATTTCAGATGAGGAACGGAAGTGCATATCCGGGGCAATGACGATATCCGCCCTGCCCGTCTCCAGTCGCTCCCAGGCCCCGGCCAGCACCTCGGTGATGATCGATAACTGGGTGTTTGCTTTGTCGGCCAGCCGGTTCACCAGCGGGAACAGCGCCTCGGTGGGCACCAGCGCTTCCGTCACCAGCGTCAGATGGGTTTCCCAGCCGCGCGCCAGCGCTTCGGCGTCCGTCGTCAGCTTGTCCGCCGCTTCCAGCAGGACGCGACCACGCTCCAGCAGCATCCGTCCGACGTTAGTGAATTTTGTTCGATGACCGGAGCGGTCAAAGAGCACCACGTCCAGCTCTTCCTCCAGCTTCTGCATGGTATAGCTGAGCGCAGACGGAACGCGCCCCAGTTCATCTGCCGCCGCGGCAAAACTGCCACGCCGATCAATTGCGTCCATGACGCGAAGCGCCTCAAGCGTCAATGCTCTCTCTTTAGCCATCTCGTTCTCATTCAGGAAATTTGAACATACCGGGCAGAATATCTGGCTAACAATGAAGCGTCCATACCTTTACCATTGTTTAGTGTAAAGAGAGGTCAAGTTTATGATTACGACAAGAACAGCTAAACAGTGCGGACAAGCCGATTTCGGTTGGCTGCAGGCCCGCTACACCTTTTCCTTTGGACACTACTTTGACCCTAAACTGCTCGGTTACGCTTCATTGCGCGTATTGAATCAGGAAGTGCTCGCCCCAGGCGCGTCCTTCCAGCCGCGTACGTACCCGAAAGTCGATATCCTGAACCTGATCCTGGAAGGCGAAGCAGAATACCGCGACAGCGAGGGCAATCATGTCCAGGCGAAGGCCGGCGAAGCATTATTAATCTCCACGCAGCCGGGCATCAGTTACAGCGAGCATAACCTCAGCAAAGATAAAACGCTGACCCGTATGCAGCTGTGGCTGGATGCCTGCCCTGAGCGGGAAAACCCGCTGGTACAGAAGTTAGATTTGACGGGCGACAGGCAGCAGCTGATAGCCTCCCCGGACGGCAGTCAAGGCAGCCTGCAGTTGCGCCAGCAGGTGTGGTTGCACCATATCGAACTGAAGAAAGGGGAACAGGCGAGCTTCCAGCTTCATGGTCCGCGCGCCTATCTGCAATCGATTCACGGTACGGTGCATGCGGTGACGCATACGGAAGAGAAAGAAGCGCTCACCTGCGGTGACGGGGCGTTTATTCGCGACGAAGCGAATATCACGCTGGTTGCTGATTCGCCGCTGCGCGCGCTGTTAATTGATTTACCGGTTTAACACCCGATAATCCTCTCTCCCCGGCGGGGAGAGAGGAAACCGTTACACTTTACGTGCCATAATCTCAATAATCTGCCGGTCCGTCGCCTGCATGGCGCGGCACGCCAGCGAACACAGGTTCGCGATCGACTGCTCCACATCGTGCGCCACAATCCCTTCATTGCCCGTTACAGCCGAATCATCCAGCGCCATCATCACCGCTTTCCAGGCACTGCCGACGCTGGTTGAGACCTTCATGGCGCAGCTGTTGGACGCGCCATCGCAGATCATCCCGCTGACATCGCCAATCATGCTGCTGATTGCCATTGAGAGCGTCTGATAGCTTCCGCCCATCAGCCAGGCCATGCCTGCCGCCGCCCCCATCGCCGCCGTGGTAGCCGCACACAGCGCCGACAGGCGCGGAAGCTGGGCGTGGATATAAATAGCCGAAAGGTGTGAAAGCATCAGCGCCCGGGCAAGGCGTTCATCATCCGCCTGGACATGTTCCGCCACCACCACAACCGGCATGGTGGCCGTGATCCCCTGGTTGCCCGATCCGGAATTGCTCATTGCTGGCAGCGTCGCCCCGCCCATTCGGGCGTCCGAGGCCGCGCTGGTGCGAATGACAATATCCGAGCCCAGGTCCTGCGCTATCCATCCGCGAGCGCGCTGCTTATTGAGCGTCGCGCCAATGTGCAGCCCCCATTTTCCGCTTAAACCTTCACGGGAGAGCGCATCATTTAATTGTCCGGCAGCCAGGATAAAGCGGATCGCGTCAAACGGCACCTGCTCCACAAACTCAAGGATCTGCGATAGCGTGGCGTTTGAAAGTACCGCCAGCGGGTCGTCATTCCTCTCATCGGGTTGAGAATCAAGCGTAAAGCGGGTTTCGCCCTGACAGACAATCTCCACCACCCGCGTATGCCCACCGGCGATGGTCACCATCGCCGAGGCCTGTCCGGCGTGAACGCAGGCGCGGGAGTAGAGGATGTCATCGCACGGCTCCTGCAGCTTGACCTGCACCTGTCCGGCGTCCAGCAGCGCTTTGGCACGCACCAGCGCATCGGCAGTGGCATCCTTCAGTACCTCCAGCCCGGCGTGCGCGTTGCCGCCAATGGCCCCCAGTGCCGCCGCAATCGGCAACCCGACCATCCCGGTGCCAGGTACCGTCACGCCAAGGCCATTTTTCATCAGATTCGGTGAAACCCACGCCTCAATCTGTGTGACGTCACCCGGCAGAAGCTCCGCGGCCATCGCACAAGCCAGCGCCAGAGAGATCGGCTCGGTACACCCCAGTGCAGGTTTAACTTCCTCCTGCACCGCCCGAATAAATTGATTCCATAAAGATTGAATTTGCTCTGACATCGTTACGACCTTGTTTGCCCTTAAGAAAACGCGAGGAAAGGAGAAACACACAGCAGCAGACCGGTGATGATAATGATCACCAGCGACACGCCTTTATATTTGTGCAGCGCCGGCACTTTGTAGACCAGCCACGCCGGAATCAAACACCCCACCATGCCGAAGATGGGGCTGCAAATAGAGGTGAAGCTCAGTACCGGCGCGTTTAACACAATCGCGCTCCATGCCAGCAGAATGGCAAACAGCATGATGCCGCGCTGTACGGTGTTTTCGTTGATTTTCTCTGCCGGCATTTTGCGGCGCAGAATGTTCATTACAATGCCCTGCGTCGCTTCACGAAAGCCCAGGTACACGCCGAAGAACGCGGTCATGACGGCAAAAATATTCAGGATAACGCTGACAATTTTGACCCAGCCGGCACCGTCGCCACTGATAAACTGCGCGGCAATTGCCAGTGCGGAAATATTCTGTTCGTAGGCTTTGACCGCCTCATCATGCCCCATTGCCAGGGTGAACGAGACCGCGTAGAAAAAGACCGTCACGAAGAGGATCGCGAAGGCGATGTTCATCGCCCGCAGCGCTTTATGGCGCGCCACTTCAACCGATTTTTCGCGTGAACGATAGGAGATCACCATCGGGCTTAATGTCTGAATAAACAGAATCGACGTTAAGGTAAACGGCAACGTGATAATCGCGTTTTTAATGAGTAGCCCCACGGGTGGCAGCATGCCCACGTTGGCTAAATGCCAGAGGCCAATCATCGACAACCCGAGCGCCGCCACCACAAATAACTTCGTCAGCACCATCAGGCTGGAGACTTTAAACAGCAATTTCTCGCCACGGGAGGAGATCGCCACCAGGATGCAGATCAGGAACAGACCGTAGTACGGATTTTCAGAGAGCAGCCCCTCCGTCACGCCGAAGGTGTGTAAATAGGAGGCGCTGTCGTTGGTGATGGCGGTGGAGTAGACGAACATCCAGATAACCAGCATCACGAAATAGAGTGCACCCAATAAGATGCCCCAGTTCTTACCGAGGTAACCGCTGATGACGCTCGGATAATCTTTGCACTCCGGCGATTCTGCCAGCGTGTTAATAAACAGCCGCTGAAACAGGTACATGGCCGGATAGCCAATCACTGACGAAAGCAGAAACACCCACAGTCCCATCAGCCCCACCTGTACCGGGAGAAAAACAATCCCCGCGCCGATGGCCATTCCGATACTCATGATGACCCAGCCCGTATCGGTGCTGTCGAATTTAATGGCCTCCTGCCACTCGCTTTCACTCATCCCTGCCCGCTTTGCCGCGGGTGAATCGTTCACAATCACACTGCTGTTTGTTGCCGTATCCATAAGGCACTCGCTTATTTTGTAGGGTAACCAGTTGTTTTTATGGGATTCTGACCACCAGCGATAATGAGCCAGACTGCTGCAGGTGTGTGTTATTGGAATGGACAAATCATACGTGGAGAGCGGGAGAAAAAAGTCACAATATTTATAAGGCTTTTCGCAAGCGAGAGAAATAAATACTCTTATATGATGAATAATCGATGGGTTTTTCTAAAAGTGATGCCGATCAAGAAATAAAAAACCCGCGACATGCGCGGGTGTGTCATCAGTTAGCCAGCGCGTTCGCCATATCGGTTTTCACCTGTTTACGCTGCTCCGCTGTCAGAACCTGGCTGACATCAAAGTAGTATTTGACGCGGTAATAGCGGGTCTGCTCTTCAATTTTACTGAACGCGGCAAGCTGGTTTTTCACCGTGCTTTCATCCCATTTCCCGGTCTGGAACATCTCGATCAGCGCCCCGTCTTTCACGCCGGTCATCGGGATCTTGCTGACATTTTGTTCCAGCGTCTGGTGCAGCGCGTCGATCTTCTTAATCTGATCGTTGCTCAGCTTGAGGTGTTGCACCAGCGGATCCTGCGCCGGAGAGGGGGCAGCTTCAACGTCAGCGGCCTGTGCGGCAAAACTGCACGCCACCAGCGAGGCAGCAACCAGGGTGATACGGGTCATTTTCATCATCTTACTGTCCTTACATACTGTTTCAGGGGAAAAGTAGGCGCATTGTTTTTCAGAAGCGGATGAAGATGTGTGAGTAATTATATAAACATTTTTGTATGTTCCGCGGACAAAAAAGCCCCCTTAACCAAAGGGGGCCTGTTTCAGACGACGATCACAGTGCCTGGGTAAACGTCCTTGAGATCACGTCCTGCTGCTGCTCGCGCGTCAGCGCATTAAAGCGCACCGCATACCCTGAGACACGAATGGTCAGGTTGGGATAGTTCTCCGGGTGCTCAATCGCCTCCATCAGCATCTCCCGGTTCATGACGTTAACGTTGAGGTGCTGTCCCCCCTCAATGGCCGCTTCGTGGTGGAAATACCCGTCCAGCAGCCCGACAAGGTTGGTTTTGCGCACTCTCTCATCCTTGCCCAGCGCCTGAGGCACGATGGAGAAGGTGTAAGAGATCCCGTCTTTCGCATAGGTGAACGGCAGCTTAGCGACGGAGGTTAACGAGGCCACCGCCCCTTTCCTGTCTCGTCCGTGCATCGGGTTCGCGCCCGGTGCGAATGGCGTACCGCCGCGGCGTCCGTCCGGCGTATTGCCGGTTTTCTGGCCGTAGACCACATTCGACGTAATGGTCAGGATCGACTGGGTCGGCACCGCGTTGCGGTAGGTCGGCAGCGCCTGAATTTTCTTCATAAAGCGTTCCACCAGGTCACAGGCAATGCTGTCCACGCGGTCATCATTGTTACCGTACTGCGGGTAGTCCCCTTCAATCACAAAATCGACCGCCAGGCCGGTATGGTCGCGTACGGGTTTTACCGTGGCGTATTTGATGGCGGACAGCGAGTCCGCCGCCACCGACAACCCGGCGATACCGCAAGCCATGGTGCGGTAAACGTCCCGGTCGTGCAGCGCCATCAGCGAGGCTTCGTAGCTGTACTTATCGTGCATGTAATGAATGAGATTCAGCGCGCTAATGTACTGTACCGCCAGCCAGTCCATAAAGTGATCCAGGCTCGCCATCACGGTGTCGTAATCCAGCACCTCATCCAGCAGCGGCGCGGTTTGCGGCCCGACCTGGATCTTCAGCTTCTCATCCACCCCGCCGTTGATCGCATACAGCAGCGTTTTCGCCAGGTTAGCACGGGCGCCAAAGAACTGCATTTGCTTGCCGATCACCATCGGGCTGACGCAGCAGGCAATGGCGTAGTCGTCGCTGTTGAAATCCACGCGCATCAGGTCGTCGTTCTCATACTGCAGCGACGAGGTGTCGATCGACATCTGTGCAGCGTACTTCTTGAATGCGACGGGCAGTTGTTCGGACCACAGGATCGTCAGGTTTGGCTCCGGTGCAGGTCCCATCGTGTGCAGGGTATGCAGGTAACGGAAGCTGTTTTTGGTGACCAGCGTGCGACCATCCAGCCCCATTCCGCCAATCACTTCGGTGGCCCAGACAGGATCGCCGGAGAAGAGCGTGTCGAACTCCGGAGTACGCAGGAAGCGCACCATGCGGATCTTCATGATGAAATGATCGATCAGTTCCTGCGCCTGGATCTCACTCAGGCGACCCGCCTGCATATCGCGTTCGATATAAATATCCAGGAACGAGGCCGTGCGACCCAGCGACATCGCCCCGCCGTTCTGGGATTTCACTGCGGCCAGGTAGGCAAAGTAAACCCACTGTACCGCTTCCTGCGCATTCATCGCCGGGCGAGAAATATCGAAGCCATAGTTCGCTGCCATCTGCTGGATCTGCAGCAGTGCGCGTTTGTGTTCCGCCAGCTCTTCACGCAGGCGGATCGTCGCCTCCAGATCTTCACCCCGTTCGAGTTTGCCCTGCAGATCCGCGAACTGGCGCTCACGCTCGTGCACCAGATAGCGGATGCCGTACAGCGCCACGCGGCGGTAATCGCCGATGATGCGCCCGCGTCCGTAGCCGTCCGGTAGCCCGGTCAGCACGCCTGATTTACGACAGCGCATCATCTCGGGGGAGTAAACGTCAAAGACACCCTGATTATGGGTTTTGCGCAGTTCGGTAAAAAGATATTCGAACTGCGGATCCATCTCGCGGCCATAGGCTTCGAATGAACTGCGGATCATATTGATCCCGCCGTACGGATGCAGCGCGCGTTTGAGCGGCTTATCGGTTTGCAGGCCGACGATCGTCTCCAGCTGCTGGTCAATATAGCCCGGTCCGTGGGCCGTGATGGTAGTGGCAATGTTGGTGTCAAAATCCACCGGCGCATGGGTGGCATTCTCCTGCCGAATGCCCACCATTACCTTCTCCCAGAGCGCCGTCGTTGCTGGCGTCGCCTGCGCGAGGAAAGTTTCGTCGCCTTCATAAGGGGTATAGTTATGCTGAATAAAATCGCGCACGTTGACGGTGTCTTTCCATTCTTCACCGCGAAACCCGGCCCATGCGTCGCTGTAAGGGGCAACGCGCGTATCGATTGCTACTTTCATGAATTTCTCGCTCTGTCAGGCATAAGCCGCAGCCGGAGTGACCTTCCCAAGACGGAGGGCATCCAGCGCGATCATTTTTTCTTCGTTGGTTGGGATCACCGCGCAGGCCACGCGGGACGAATCGGTGGTGATCACGCGCTCACCTGCGCTACCCGGCAGGGCGTTTTTGGCTTCATCGAGGGTGATGCCAAAGACGGCCAGATGTTCCGCCACCAGCGTGCGGATCAGTCTGGAGTTCTCACCAATCCCGCCGGTGAACACCACACCGTCCAGGCGGTGTAACGACGCCGCGTGCCCGGCAATATGCCGTGCGATACGGTGAACAAAGGTCTGGATCGCCAGCTGTGCCCGCTGATGTCCCTCATGCCAGGCCTTTTCGAGGGCTCGCAGATCGGAGGATATTCCCGAGATCCCCAGCAGGCCGGACTCTTTATTGACGACGCGTTCCAGATCCTCAAATGACTGTCCGGTCTGTTGGGCTATCCAGGCCATGGCGCCGAAATCAACGTCGCCACAGCGGGTCCCCATGATCAGCCCTTCCAGCGGCGTCATGCCCATGGAGGTATCCACGCTCTCACCATTGCGTACCGCGCAGATGGATGCCCCGTTGCCGAGATGGGCAATCACCAGCCCGCTGTCCTCAGGCGAAATCCCGAGCAAGGCATGCGCCTGCCCGGCAACGTAGCGGTGGGACGTACCGTGGAAGCCATAGCGCCGCACGCCAAGCTCTTCAAAATAGCGGTACGGCAGCCCGTACAGATAGGCCTGCGGGGCCAGCGTCTGGTGGAAGCTGGTGTCAAACACCGCCACCTGCTGTATGCCCGGAAACAGGCGTTCGGCTGCCTCGACGCCGCTTAAGTTGGCGTAGTTATGCAGCGGTGCCAGCGAGGAAACCTGACGGATCTGCTCAATAACCTGTTCCGTGATAAGGGTCGACTCGCTGAAGAGGTCGCCGCCGTGCGCAATACGATGGCCAATCAGGACCACGCTGCTCATCAGGTCACGCTTCTCCAGCTCCAGGGCGATGGCTGCCAGCGCCCCTTCGTAGTCATGGTGAGCCAGTCTGGCTGGCTCACCCCCGTTCACGGAAATAAAGGCTTTTTCAGTGTTAATCCCGTCTGCAATGCCCGTCATCAGGGCATCACAGCTGCTGGCATCGAGTACTGAAAACTTAACAGAGGACGATCCGCAGTTAATAACCAATACAACCGGAAACTCAATCATGGTGTTACTCCGCTCTTCCTGAGCCAGGGTTTAGAACAGTTTGTAGACGATGTTCAGGATGGTCAGCAGGCCCACAACCGTGACGAAGATGTTCTCGGGTCTGCCCTTATATTTCGCCATTGCCGGCGCTTTACGAATGGCATACATCGGCAACAGGCACAGCAGAGAGGCAATGATTGGCGCCCCCATGGCTTCGATAAGGTCGAGAATGTTCGGGTTGGCATAGGCAACGACCCAGGTCGACCCCATGATGAATACCATGCTGATGGTGTTCAGTTTGCCTACGGAGACTTTCTTCTTATCGCCCTTATAACCGAACTTCAGGATCAGGCCGTTCAGCCCTTCCAGCGTGCCCAGATAGTGGCCGAAGAAGGATTTGAAGATAGCGACCAGAGCAATGATGGAGGCACCGTATTCCAGCACCGTGGCAAACGTTGATTTAGTGCCTGACATGGTCGCAAAGTGGTTCGCCAGGTAAGAGAGCACGGGAATATTCTGCGCTTTGGCATCGGCCATGTTCTGCGGCGAGAGCGTGAACAGGCAGCTAAAGGCGAAGAACATCACCACCGCAACCATCAGCAAGCTGGCGCGACCGATGATTTTGGAACATTTCTGCTCGGTAAACGCTTTACCGAACTCGGGTTCGTACTCTTCACGTTTCGAGACCACAAACGAGGAGACGATGGGCGAGAAGTTGAAGGAGAAGACCATGATGGAGATCCCCAGCCAGACCGTCACCAGAATGCCGTCATGCCCGGTAAACGCAATATCGCTCAGATTGACCTGGTCAATCACCGACGAGTTCCAGTAAGGGATCAGCGACAGGGAAATCAGCACCAGGCTGGCGATAAACGGGAACACCAGGAAGCTCATCACCTTCACCATCAGGTCTTTACCAAACCAGATAACAAAGGCCATCAGCAGCAGCAGGAACAGCGCCACCACGCCGCGGTTAAGCGCGGGCAGCTGGAGCTGGTTTTCCCAGAAGGTCATAAAGGTGTTCGTAATGGTGACGCCGTAAATCCACAGCAGCGGGCAAATGGCGAAGAAGTAGAGGAACGTGATCACCACCCCACCGGTCTTACCAAAATGCTCTTCCACCGTTTCGGTGATGTTGCCAGACACGTTACTGCCGGACAGACACAGGCGCGCCAGCGCCCGGTGGCAATAAAACGCAATCGGGAAAGCGAGAACCAGCATCAGCAGGATAGGAATCAAGCCGCCGAAGCCTGCGCGAATCGGGAAGAACAGCACACCTGCGCCAATGGCGGTTCCAAACAGGCCAAGCGTCCAGGTGGTATCAGACTTACGCCAGGAGGACGTTTTTGTCTGGCCAACGATAATGCTTTCTGTGTTGCTCATAGGTCATCCTTTATGCGTCAACGAAGCCGGTAATTTGGGATACGCGGGAGAGATCGATATTGCCGCCGGAAATAATGCAGACGGTTTTACGACCCTGAATATAGTGATCAAGCTTGCCGCTTAATAACGCCGCACAGGCCAGTGCGCCAGCACCTTCTGTAACCACTTTATTTCGCTGAATGAGGGCAATCATGCTGTTACGAATATCGTCTTCGCTGACCAGCACAATGTCATCGACTAATTCACGAACAATCTCGAAGGTTAATTTACCCGGGCGAGACACATCACATCCGTCGGCTAATGTACCGATAACGCGGTGGTTAATGATTTCCCCTGCCTGATACGATGCGGCCATTCCATGTACGTTTTCAGACTGCACGCCGATAATATTAATGGTCGGGTTAATGGATTTAATGGCCGTTGCAATCCCGGCAATTAAACCGCCACCGCCGATGGGTACAATCACGTTATCCACATCATACAAATCTTCGAGAATTTCCAGACCAATGGTGCCCTGGCCGGCAATCACTTTCGGATCGTCATACGGTGGGATAAAAATGCGTCCTTCCAGCTCCACGATTTCGCTGACTTTGGCGATGGTGTCGTTGAAGTTTTCGCCGTGCAGCACCACTTCAGCCGAGTAGTCACGGGTGGCGGCGACTTTAGATTTCGGCGCGCCCATCGGCATGACCACTTTGCCGTCGATACCGAGCATTGCACAGGAGAGCGACACGCCCTGCGCGTGGTTGCCTGCAGAACAGGCGACCACGCCTTTACGTTTTTCAGCTTCGGTCAGCGAACTTAATTTATTAAACGCACCGCGGATCTTGAAGGAGCCAGTACGCTGCATATTTTCAAACTTCAGGAATATCTCACCTTTACAGCGTTCGCTGAGATAATTTGAGCGCGGCATGCCGGTTTTATATATTTTGCCTGCCAGTCGTTTTCTGGCGTCCTGAATATCTTCAATGGTCACCGGGAGATCGTAGGTAATATGCATAATATCCTCGTTATAATAATTCATTTTCTTCAGGCAAAGTCAGGGTATCAGAGCACGGATAAAATAAGCTCTGGGTGTTTTTAAACAGGTTAACGCGTTATCAGAGGGTTATTTAATCATCGTCGTCTTTCACTGGTCAGTGACGCGTATTGTTTTGCCAGTTCGACTAATACTGACGCCGATTTCTTAATTCTGTAATTTTTTGACCACACGGCGGCATAACGCGCTATGGGTAATTCATCTTCCACCGGCAGTACAATAAACTGGTCGGAACCGAATGGCGCAATCATATCGCGGGGAATAACCGTCAGGTAATCGGCATTCAGGACAAGGTTATAAATGGTCACGACGGAATCGGTCTGGACGATGTTTTCAATGCTGATGTGATTGTCTTGCAGAGTGGTCAGAAGTTCTTTGTAGTAGCCCATATCGGTTTGCGGCATCACCCACTGTTCATCCGTGAGTGATGCCAGTGTAGTCGAGCCGGTGCACGTTCGTGATTTGTTGGCTACCAGGACAAACTCAGACTCAAACAGCGGCTCGACATGAAGATCCTGCAGCAGCATTTCATCACTTAAGGTGCCGATGGCAAAATCCAGCCGACCGTCGCGAATGGCCGGCAGGAAAGAGGACAGCTGAGCTTCGTACATCGAGACGCGCGCTTTCGGGAACACTTCCTTGAATTTTTTGATCATTTCGGACAGGAAGGTGAAGCCAATGAGCGACGGGTAACCAAAGGAGACATCCATGACGGTACTGAAACTGAGGCTGTTAATCTCGCTCACCATGTTTTTCATCTCACGGGTGATCGACTCAGAATACGAGAGTAATACCTGGCCTGCCGCAGTCAGTTTAACGCCGGTGTTTTTGCGCACCATGACTTCAACGCCAAAGTAAGATTCGATATCGCTGATAATTTTGCTGACGGCAGGTTGCGTCAGGCCCAGTTGTCTTGCAGCAGAACCAATGGAGCCACTTTTAATGACTTCCTGAAATACCACGAGGTGCTGTGTTTTCGGTAGAATAATAGTGTTCATAATATTCTGCGCTTATTTCCCTATGACGGGGTGGATTCTACTCAATATGGCTGACGGGGGTATGTGCTGTTACTCACAATTTGCTTTTTCACACCCTTAATCAGCATAACGATAATCCATTAAAACATTTTATTATCAATAACTTATATTAAAATAAATACGCCATAACGCTGATATTGATCAACAAAAAGAGCAGTAATAAATTTATTTTATGGCGATAACACAGGTAAATTTTTCGGCGTTAAAAAAATCGATAAAGACTATCTTTCAGGCAATTAAAGATTAATAAATAACCGTAATTCTTTTAAAACATTCTTTCAATTTATCAAATTTGTCTGGGGTGATTTTGCTGACTTTCGGGAAACAGTGGAATGCATCACACATTCATGAGCTAAATGTTTTTGAATTCAATATACATATATCAAATAAGAAAACATTCACGATCATAAAAGCAACATTCATAACAAATTAACAATACTGCAGAATCAGGATTATTTAGCGCGAAATTTTGTGATTACGATCGCCAACAGATGCGAAAAAGAGACTAAAGGGGTAAAAGCAGTGAAATGTGCTTAATGTCGCAAATATGATAATTGATGTCGTGTGAGCGATGCATCGGGTGGCACTTGCTTGCAATTTGCAAGGCCGATAAGCCGCGTTCTTTCATAGAAAGCGGAGTGGACAGTCATTCATCTCATTTAGCGCAGACAGCAAAAAACCCGCCGAAGCAGGGTTGTGTAAAAAGTTGAAGCTGACCGATAAGCCGCGTTCTTTCATAGAAAGCGGAGTGGACGGTCATTCATCTCGTTTAGCGCAGATAGCAAAAACCCCGCCGAAGCGGGGTTGTGTAAAAAGTTGAAGCTGGCCGATAAGCCGCGTTCTTTCATAGAAAGCGGAGTGGACAGTCATTCATCTCGTTTAGCGCAGATAGCAAAAACCCCGCCGAAGCGGGGTTTTGTAAAAAGTTGAAGCTGACCGATAAGCCGGGTTCTGTCGTGGACAGTCATTCATCTAGGCCAGCAATCGCTCACTGGCTCAAGCAGCCTACCCGGGTTCAGTACGGGCCGTACCATGTGAACCCCTATTTGGCCTTGCTCCGGGTGGAGTTTACCGTGCCACGGACTGTTGCCAGCCGCGCGGTGCGCTCTTACCGCACCCTTTCACCCTTACCTGATCCCGCTTGCGCGGGCCATCGGCGGTTTGCTCTCTGTTGCACTGGTCGTGGGTTTCCCCCCCAGGCGTTACCTGGCACCCTGCCCTATGGAGCCCGGACTTTCCTCCCCTCCGCCCGTCTCCCCCCGAAAGGGGACGACGACGAAGCGGCGACTGTCTGGTCAGCTTCGGCGCGCAGTATAGAGGGTTTGTGCCCCGCTGTCACCTTTGGGTGTGCATCCCTATCTGCAAAGTGGCGGCGATATTGCGCGAGGCGCGGTAAATATTGTCAAACGCCCCACGGTAAGCCTCTTCCAGCGACTCGACGCGGCTCAGCACGCTGAATACCGCGTCGATGCCATACTGATGCACGACCCCCACATCCCGGGTCAGACTGCCGGCAATGCCGATCACCGGCTTATGGTATTTTTTGGCGATACGGGCGATACCGACGGGCACTTTGCCCTGAATGCTCTGGCTGTCAATGCGCCCTTCGCCCGTCAGTACCAGCGTGCAGTCGTGAATATGTTCTTCGAGGTTAAGTGCCTGGGTGACAATCTCAATACCGCTCTTCAGTTCCGCGCCGAGGAAGGCCATCAGGGCCGCCCCCATGCCCCCCGCGGCACCCGCACCGGGAACCTGTTTCACGTCAATTCGCAGAGATTTTTTTATCACATCGGCATAGTGGCTGAGGTTAGCGTCGAGAGTGAGGATCATCTCCTCTGTCGCCCCTTTTTGCGGGCCAAAGATACGGGAAGCGCCTCTCTCGCCAACCAGCGGATTCGTGACGTCGCACGCGACGTGGATTGTGCAATCTTTTAGCCTGGCGTCGAGGCCGGAGAGATCGACGCTGTTGAGCGCCATCAGGCTGCCGCCGCCATAACCCATTTCAGTGCCGTTGGCGTCGCAGAGCGTGGCCCCCAGCGCCTGCATCATTCCGGCGCCGCCGTCGTTGGTGGCACTGCCGCCAATGCCGATAATGATATGTCGGGCACCTTTATCCAGCGCGCTGAGAATAAGCTCCCCGGTACCCCGGGACGTGGTGACGAGCGGGTTACGTTGGGTGGCCGGGACCAGTGCCAGACCGCTGGCGGCGGCCATCTCAATAAATGCCGTGCTGCCATCGCCGGACATACCCCAGCGGGCGTTAACCTGTTCACCCAACGGGCCCGTGACCCTGGCATACTGTTCTGTGCCCTGGGTGGCGGCGATCATCGCGTCAACCGTACCTTCCCCGCCGTCAGCAACCGGCACCGAAACATAAAGTGCATCGGGGAAAATTTCCCGAAATCCTTTTTCAATCGCCTGAGCAACCCCGGAGGCAGAAAGGCTTTCTTTCCAGGAATCTGGCGCGATTACGATTTTCATAGTTGTCGCCTGTTACCGCACTCGGCAAAAATAGCGGACGCGTTCCCGCGTCCGTTTTTATTAGCGAGAGACTTCCACCTTCGCCAGTTTTTCGTAGTAGCACGCAATCGCGCTGTGGTCGGCAGTGCCCAGACCATCCGCGCGCAGGGCCTGCATCATCTCCATGACGGCGGCGGTCAGCGGCAGCTGCGCGCCCACGCCGTGGGAGGTATCCAGGGCATTCGCCAGATCTTTAATGTGCAGGTCGATTCTAAAACCGGGCTTGAAGTTACGATCCATCACCATGGGCGCTTTGGCATCCAGCACGGTGCTGCCCGCCAGGCCGCCACGGATCGCCTGATACACCAGATCAGGGTTAACGCCCGCTTTGGTGGCCAGCGTCAGCGCCTCCGACATTGCAGCAATGTTCAGCGCCACAATCACCTGGTTTGCCAGCTTGGTGACGTTACCCGCCCCGATATCGCCGGTATGCACCACGGATCCCGCCATGGCTTTCATCAGGTCGTAGTATTTGTCGAAAACAGCTTTGTCGCCGCCAACCATCACCGACAGGGTGCCGTCGATGGCTTTGGGCTCTCCGCCGCTGACCGGAGCATCCAGCATATCGACGCCCTTCGCGTTTAGCGCCTCACTGATTTCACGGCTTGCCAGCGGCGCGATAGAACTCATGTCAATCACCACCAGGCCGGGTTTGGCACCGTCAATGATGCCGTTCTCCCCCAGGGCCACCTCTTTCACATGCGGGGAGTTTGGCAGCATGGTGATAATGACATCGCACTGCTCAGCAATCGCTTTGGCGTTTGCTGCGGTTTCTGCGCCTGCGGCAATCACCTCGGCCACGGCTTGCGGATTATGGTCTGCAACCACCAGGGAGTAACCTGCTTTGATGAGGTTTTTACTCATGGGTTTACCCATGATCCCAAGGCCAATAAAACCCACTTTCAGCGTCATAATTCGTTTCCTCAATGATGGTTATTTTTTAAAGGCGTCCGCTAACTTCTGCGTGGCCGAGCGGAATACGCCGAGGTCGCTACCGACGGCAACGAAGGTCGCTCCCCACTCCAGATAGCGACGGGCATCAGCCTCAACCGGCGCCAGAATGCCGCACGGTTTGCCGTGCGCGTTGGCACGGGCAAAGATGTGCTGAATAGCGCGCTGCACCTCCGGATGACCCGCATTGCCCAGATGGCCGAATGCCGCAGCAAGATCGCTTGGGCCAACGAAGATGCCATCCACACCGTCGGTGGCAGCGATAGCGTCGACGTTATCGACCCCCTGCTGGCTCTCAATCTGTACCAGGATGGTGATGTTGCTGTTGGACTGTGTGAAGTAGTCCGGGACGGTGCCAAACATGTTGGCACGATGGGAAACGGAGACCCCGCGGATCCCTTCCGGCGGATAACGTGTTGACGCCACGGCCTGCACCGCCTGCTCTTCCGTTTCCACAAACGGGATCAGGAAGTTGTAAAACCCAATATCCAGCAGACGTTTGATGATTACCGGCTCGTTGGTCGGGACGCGAACCACCGGCGCGCTATGGCTCCCTTTGAGCGCCATTAACTGCGGAATAAAGGTGCTGATATCGTTCGGCGCATGTTCGCCGTCCAGCACCAGCCAGTCGAAACCGGCCAGGCCCAGTACTTCGGTGCTGATGGGGCTTGCCAGCGCGGACCAGCAGCCAATCTGGATCTGGTGCGCCGCGAGGGCCGCTTTAAACTTATTCGGGAAGATATCATTATTCATCGCGTTTACCTTTTTAATTCCGCAGTCTTATTCAGGTTCATATTTATATTTTCAGACGCAGCGTCAGCGTTATATTTATTTCCTGACTTAATTTAGGCGTTATAAAATCGTCATTCAGTATAATCCTCACGTCATGGCAGCACATTGTTTTAATGCTCAAGCATTGCGTCGTGTTTTGATAATATTTTGAGCATATGCACAACGCGATGGGCGCTGATGCACAGAATCAGGCATTGCTGGCCGGGTGGCATCTGCGCCGGTTTTAAGGAGCGATCGGGATCACATTATGATATCTCGTCTCCTGACATTCTTTATTGACTCAAGCCGCGTCTTTATTTCTGCGATAAGAAAATAAACATCCCCTGGCTGCATTTACTATCAGACATTTTGCTGGAGAATATTGAACAATGGCCGACATTGAAATTCGACAAGCGTCGCCGACGGCGTTCTATATCAAAGTTCACGACACGGATAATGTGGCGATAATTGTTAACGACAACGGTCTAAAAGCGGGCACCCGTTTCCCGGATGGGCTGGAGCTGACTGAACATATTCCGCAGGGGCATAAAGTCGCCCTGGTGGATATCCCGGCCCATGGTGAAATCGTGCGGTATGGCGAAGTTATCGGGTATGCGGTTCGCGCTATTCCTCAGGGGAGCTGGATCGAGGAGTCGCTGGTTGAGCTACCCGAAGCGCCGCCGCTGAACACGCTCCCCCTGGCCACCCGGGTTCCTGAGCCACTGCCCCCGCTGGAAGGGTACACATTCGAAGGGTACAGGAATGCGGACGGCAGCGTAGGCACCAAGAATCTGCTCGGTATCTCCACCAGCGTGCACTGTGTGGCAGGCGTGGTGGATTACGTGGTGAAAATCATTGAGCGCGACCTGCTACCGAAATACCCGAATGTCGACGGCGTGGTAGGTCTGAACCATCTGTACGGCTGCGGCGTGGCCATCAATGCTCCGGCGGCCGTGGTACCGATTCGTACCATCCATAATATCGCCCTGAACCCGAATTTCGGTGGCGAAGTGATGGTCATTGGTCTGGGTTGCGAAAAGCTGCAGCCAGAGCGTCTGTTGCAGGGCACCGAAGATGTGAATGCCATTCCGGTCGACGAGGCCAGCATTGTTCGTTTACAGGATGCGCATCACGTCGGATTCCGTTCAATGGTTGACGATATCCTTCAGGTGGCGGAGCGCCATCTGGAAAAACTGAACCAGCGCCAGCGCGAGACCTGCCCGGCGTCAGAACTGGTGATAGGCACTCAGTGCGGCGGCAGCGATGCGTTTTCAGGCGTCACGGCGAACCCGGCGGTGGGCTATGCTTCGGATCTGTTTGTCCGCTGTGGCGCCACGGTGATGTTCTCCGAAGTGACCGAAGTGCGTGATGCCATCCATTTGCTCACCCCACGCGCCATCAATGAAGAGGTGGGCAAACGCCTGCTTGAGGAGATGGCCTGGTACGATAACTATCTCGACATGGGACAAACCGATCGCAGCGCCAACCCCTCTCCGGGCAATAAAAAAGGCGGTCTGGCGAACGTGGTGGAAAAAGCCCTCGGCTCGATTGCCAAATCCGGCCAGAGCGCCATAGTTGAAGTGCTCTCCCCGGGCCAGCGCCCCACCAGACGCGGCCTGATTTACGCCGCGACCCCTGCCAGCGACTTCGTCTGTGGCACACAGCAGGTGGCATCCGGCATTACGGTACAGGTCTTTACCACCGGGCGCGGCACGCCGTACGGGCTGATGGCGGTACCGGTGATTAAAATGGCCACCCGTACCGAGCTGGCAAACCGCTGGTATGACCTAATGGACATCAACGCGGGCACCATTGCCACTGGCGAAGAGAGTATCGAGGATGTCGGCTGGAAGCTGTTCCACTTCATTCTGGACGTGGCAAGCGGCCGTAAGAAGACATTCTCCGATCAATGGGGATTACATAACCAGCTGGCGGTGTTTAACCCGGCACCGGTGACGTGACCGTTCTCCCCCTCTCCCGAAGAGAGGGGGCAACTTATCCCTTCACCAACACCACATCTATCCCACTCTTACGCAGCCCTTCCAGGCTCTCAGGCGGAATCCCTTCATCGACGATAATCATGTCGATTCTCTGGGTATCGATGATTTTATGCAGGCTCGAACGGTTGAATTTGCTGGAGTCAGTGACCACGATAATACGCTCTGCCACCTCGCACATCCGTCGGTTCAGTCGGGCTTCATCTTCATTGTGGGTACTGACGCCGCGATCGAGGTCGATGGCATCGACCCCCAGAAAAAGCAGATCAAAATGGTAATTCTGTAAGGACTGCTCTGCCTGGTCGCCGTAAAAGGATTGCGACTGGCGGCGCAAGTGCCCACCGGTCATCAGCAGCTCCACCCCTTCCGCTTCCAGTAATGCATTCGCCACGTTCATTCCGTTGGTCATGGCAATCACATCCGTGTGCTGACGCAGCATACGGGCGATTTCAAACGTCGTGGTTCCGGAATCCAGAATAATGCGATGACCCGGCTTCACCAGCGCGGCGGCCGCCTGCGCGATACTGCGCTTAACTGCAGTATTGAGCGAACTTTTGTCCTCCACGGAGGGTTCAGTGCCAGGCGCATTGCCTTCACAAATCAGCGCTCCGCCATAAGCACGAACGGCAATGCCCTGCTTCTCAAGAAACGCCAGGTCGTTACGGATCGTCACCGTGGAAACGCCATATAAATGAGAAAGATCGTTAACCTGCACGCTTCCCTGTGCCCGCAACCGCTGAATGATCTGCTCTCGCCTTTCACTGGTGCCGGTGACGCGCTTCTCCGCGGATGAATCGGTGCTGCTCATGCGAGCTCCTTAATAAATGGTCTTTCGTTTCATTTCGTTTTGTCTATTAACGCCTTTCTTTTATGGGAATGCAAGCCCTGCCTGCTTCCAGTCAGCGCACTCTCTCGTCGCTGAAACCTTTCATTATGTTTCTTTTGTGAAACAGATCGGAAAACCATTATCTTTCGTTTTATTTTTATACCACCATGATGCAGGATTAAATGAAACAAAACGAAAGATGAAAACCATCACCATCCGAAATGGAGAGGAAAGTGAAACATCTGACAGAAATGGTGGAACAACATAAACGGGGGAATGCGAACGGGATTTATGCCGTTTGTTCCGCACATCCACTGGTACTTGAAGCCGCAATTCGTTACGCCCAACTGCATCACACGCCGCTGCTGATTGAAGCCACCTCTAATCAGGTGGATCAATTTGGCGGTTACACCGGTATGACACCCGCCGATTTTCACGGGTTCGTCTGTAAGCTGGCGGAATCCCTTGGTTTCCCGACATCGCAACTGATCCTCGGCGGCGATCATTTAGGGCCAAACCGCTGGCAAAACCTGCCTGCCCGGCAGGCGATGGCGAATGCCGAAGATCTAATCAGAAGCTATGTCGCTGCCGGGTTTAAAAAGATCCACCTCGACTGCAGCATGTCCTGCGAAGACGATCCAGTACCTTTAACCGACGCCATCGTTGCCGAGCGCGCGGCGCGCCTGGCGAAAATTGCGGAGAAAACCAGCCTGGCGCACGCTGATGTCGCTGACCTGGTCTATGTCATCGGTACGGAAGTGCCGGTTCCGGGCGGCGCGCATGAAACGCTCACCGAGCTTGCCGTCACGACCCCAGAAGCCGCGCGTGCCACCCTTGAAGCTCACCGCCACGCGTTCGAGAAAGAAGGGTTAAGCGACATCTGGCCACGCATTATTGGCCTGGTGGTTCAGCCTGGCGTTGAGTTTGACCACGCACACGTGTGTGACTATCAACCGCAAAACGCCGTCGCCCTGAGTCATATGGTTGAAGCTTACGACACGCTGATATTTGAAGCGCACTCTACCGACTACCAGACACCGCAGGCGCTGCGCCAGCTGGTGAAAGATCACTTCGCCATCCTCAAAGTTGGCCCGGCACTGACCTTTGCCCTGCGTGAAGCGTTGTTCTCGCTGGCCGCCATTGAAGAAGAGTTGCTGCCTGCAAAAGCCTGTTCGGGCCTGCGTCATGTCCTGGAAAACGTGATGCTCGATCGCCCCGAATACTGGCAAAGCCATTATCACGGTGATGGCAATGCGCGACGCCTGGCACGCGGGTATAGCTACTCCGATCGGGTGCGCTATTACTGGCCGGACAGCCAGATCGACGAAGCCTTTGCGCGACTGGTACGCAACCTGGCAGACGAACCGATCCCGCTGCCGCTGATCAGCCAGTACCTGCCGTTGCAATACAGCAAAGTTCGCGAGGGTGCTCTCAAGTCGACACCACGGGACCTCATCCTCGACCACATTCAGGACATACTCCAGCAGTACCATGCCGCCTGCGAAGGCGTAACGACTCAAAACGCATAATTAAAAAGAGGAAAGCGCTATGCCAAACATTGTCTTATGCCGCATCGATGAACGCCTGATCCACGGTCAGGTAGGTGTGCAATGGGTTGGGTTTGCGGGGGCCAACCTGGTGCTGGTCGCTAATGATGAAGTCGCTGAGGATCCGGTTCAACAAAACCTGATGGAGATGGTGCTCGCAGAAGGGATCGCCGTGCGTTTCTGGTCGCTGCAAAAAGTGATCGACAACATTCATCGCGCTGCCGAGCGCCAGAAAATTCTGCTGGTCTGCAAATCACCCGCGGATTTTCTGACGCTGGTCGAAGGCGGCGTGCCCATCACCCGTATCAACGTAGGAAACCTGCATTACGCCAGTGGCAAAAAACAAATTGCCAAAACGGTCTCTGTCGATGCGAACGATATCGCCGCATTTAACGGCCTGAAAGCCGCCGGAGTGGAATGCTTCGTTCAGGGTGTTCCGACTGAGACTGCTTTGGATCTCTTTAAACTGCTCTGAGGGATTCACAATGGAAATTAGTCTCTTGCAGGCATTCGCGCTGGGCATTCTCGCCTTTATCGCGGGCCTGGATATGTTTAACGGGTTAACACACATGCACCGCCCGGTGGTGCTCGGGCCGCTGGTTGGCCTCATTCTGGGCGATCTGCACACCGGTATTTTAACGGGCGGTACGCTGGAGCTGGTCTGGATGGGGCTGGCTCCGCTGGCCGGCGCGCAACCGCCAAACGTCATTATCGGCACGATTGTCGGCACCACGTTCGCGATCAGCACCGGTGTGAAGCCGGATGTCGCCGTTGGGGTCGCAGTCCCGTTTGCGGTTGCGGTACAGATGGGGATCACTTTCCTGTTCTCCGTCATGTCCGGGGTGATGTCACGCTGTGACCGCATGGCAGCCAATGCGGACACGAACGGCATCGAAAGGGTCAACTATCTGGCACTGCTGGCGCTCGGTATCTTCTATTTTCTGTGTGCCTTCCTGCCGATCTACTTTGGCGCTGAACACGCGAAAACCGCCATTGATGTGCTGCCGGAACGTCTGATTGACGGCCTCGGCGTCGCCGGCGGCATCATGCCCGCGATTGGCTTCGCCGTATTGCTGAAAATCATGATGAAAAACGTCTATATCCCTTACTTTATCATCGGCTTTGTTGCCGCAGCCTGGTTGAAACTGCCGGTGCTGGCGATTGCCGCGGCTGCGCTGGCAATGGCGCTGATTGACCTGATGCGTAAATCGCCTGAACCGGCGACACCTGCAGCCCAGAAAGAGGAATTCGAAGATGGCATCTAATCAAACTACGCTGCCTGGCGTTTCTGAACACGAAGAGACGCTGCTCACGGGCGTGAATGAAAACGTCTATGAAGATCAACATATTGGTGCCGAGCTGACGAAAAAGGATATTAACCGTGTCGCCTGGCGTTCGATGCTGCTGCAGGCCTCGTTTAACTATGAACGTATGCAGGCTTCCGGCTGGCTGTATGGCCTGCTGCCCGCGCTGAAAAAGATCCATACCAACAAGCGGGATCTGGCCCGCGCCATGAAAGGCCATATGGGCTTCTTCAATACGCATCCATTTCTGGTGACATTTGTCATTGGCATCATCCTGGCGATGGAACGCTCCAAGCAGGATGTCAACAGTATCCAGAGCACCAAGATTGCCGTGGGGGCACCGCTTGGCGGCATTGGCGATGCCATGTTCTGGCTTACGCTATTGCCAATTTGCGGCGGGATCGGCGCAAGCCTTGCCCTGCAAGGCTCCATACTGGGTGCGGTGGTCTTTATTGTGCTGTTTAACGTAGTGCATCTTGGCCTGCGTTTTGGCCTGGCACATTACGCCTACCGGATGGGTGTGGCAGCCATCCCGCTGATTAAAGCCAATACCAAAAAGGTCGGCCATGCGGCTTCCATCGTGGGGATGACGGTCATTGGCGCGCTGGTGGCAACCTACGTACGTCTCAACACCACGCTTGAAATCAAGGCCGGGGATGCGGTGGTCAAGCTGCAAGCCGACGTTATCGACAAACTGATGCCCGCTTTCCTGCCGCTGGTCTATACCCTGACCATGTTCTGGCTGGTTCGTCGCGGCTGGACCCCACTGCGCCTGATCGGTATCACCGTGGTGCTGGGGGTTGTCGGTAAGTTCTGTCACTTCCTGTAAAGCAAAGAGGTCGCAATGTTAGGCATTATTTTGACGGGTCACGGCGGGTTTGCCAGCGGGCTTGAACAGGCGATGAAACAAATCCTCGGCGAGCAGCCGCAGTTTATCGCCATCGATTTTCCTGAAAGCTCCACCACCGCGCGGCTGACCGCGCAGCTTGAACAGGCAGTCAGTGAACTGGACGAGCAGCACGATATTGTGTTTCTCACCGATCTGCTCGGGGGGACGCCGTTCCGGGTGGCATCAACACTCGCCATGAAAAGACCCGGCAGCGAAGTGATTACCGGTACAAACCTGCAACTGTTGCTTGAGATGGTACTGGAGCGCGACGGGTTAAGCAGCGAAGCCTTTCGTCTGCAGGCCCTGGAATGCGGGCATCGCGGCCTGACCAGCCTGATGGATGAGCTGGGGCGCTGTCGTGAGGAAGCCCCCGCTGAGGAAGGGATATGAGTCAGGTGCTGCGCGCGCGTCGTCTGCTGACCGAGCAGGGCTGGCTGGAGGATCACCAGCTACGCATGGAGAGCGGAATTATCACCGCCATCGAGCCGATCCCAGCTGGCGTGCATGCCCGGGATGCCGACCAGCTTTGCCCGGCGTATATCGATACCCACGTTCACGGTGGCGCGGGTGTGGACGTGATGGATGATGCCCCAGAGGTGCTGGACACGCTGGCGATGCATAAAGCGCGTGAAGGCACAGGGGCCTTTTTACCGACGACCGTCACCGCACCGCTGGAGACTGTCCACCGGGCGCTCGCACGCATCGCCCGGCGCTGCATGTCCGGGGGGCCTGGCGCGCAGATACTGGGCAGCTATCTTGAAGGTCCCTACTTTACGCCACAGAACAAAGGGGCACATCCGCCGGCGCTGTTTCGTGAGCTGGATGTCAGCGAACTGGACTCGCTGATTGAAGTATCGCAACACACCCTCAGGGTTGTCGCTCTGGCACCGGAGAAACCCGGTGCGTTGCAGGCCATTCGCCACCTTAAGCAGCGTGGGATACGGGTCATGCTGGGTCACAGCGCCGCGACGTACGATCAAACGCTTGACGCTTTTGAGGCGGGCGCTGATGGGTTAGTGCACTGTTATAACGGCATGACCGGGCTCCATCATCGTGAACCCGGTATGGTCGGTGCAGGCTTGACGGACCCGCGGGCATGGCTGGAACTGATTGCCGACGGGCATCACGTTCACCCGGGTGCTTTGCGGCTGTGCGCCTGCTGTGCCAAAGAGCGGATCGTTCTGATTACCGATGCCATGCAGGCCGCAGGGATGCCCGACGGACGTTACAGGCTATGTGGCGACGAGGTCAACATGCACGGTGGGGTGGTACGCACCGCTTCCGGTGGGCTTGCAGGCAGCACGCTGTCTCTCGATGCCGCCGTGCGCAATATGGTGGCGCAGGCGGGAATAACGCCAGCGGATGCGATCCATATGGCCTCGCTGCACCCTGCCCGCTTGCTGGGTATTGATCGCCAGCTCGGTTCATTAAAACCGGGCAAGCGTGCCAATATGATTGCGCTGGATGAAGGTTTCCACCTTCAGCAGATCTGGATCCAGGGTTTGGTTCTCCCCCTTTAGACCTTTCATTGTCCCGTTATTGGGCCTTGCGGCAAGCGATCGCAAGGTCTTTCTTTTCCTTTCCTTAATCATTGCCTTTTCTTTGCCGATCACACTTTTCGTTTTATTTCTTTTCTTTCGTTGAACTTTCGATTTCTTTTCTATAGATTTTATTTAACTGCTTAAGTGAACAAGTGAAACGAAACGAAAGATAGCGACACGTTTGCCAGCGTCTGATGTGGAATTCACACGACTAAGGACTGAGTTATGTCAGAAACCAACACTACCGCCACCACCGGCACATGGACCGAAGAAGAGATCCGCCAGCAACCCGCCAGCTGGATCCGCTCACTCAACAATATCGATAACCTGCGCGCGTCGATCGATAACTTCCTGACGCCGCTGCTGCGCAAGCGCGAGTTGCGGATCGTGTTGACGGGGGCTGGCACCTCGGCCTTTATCGGCGACATCATTTCGCCCTGGCTCGCCAGCCACACCGGGAAAAACATTACCGCCGTACCGACGACCGATCTGGTCACGAATCCGATGGACTACCTGAGCGCCGCACACCCGCTGCTGCTGGTGTCGTTTGCCCGTTCCGGCAATAGTCCGGAAAGCGTAGCCGCCGTTGAACTGGCAAACCAGTGTGTGCCGGAGTGCTACCACCTGTCGATCACCTGTAATGAGGCGGGAAGCCTTTATCAGACCGCGGTAAACAGCGATAACGCGTATGCGCTGCTGATGCCTGCCGAAACACACGATCGCGGGTTCGCGATGACCAGCAGCATTACCACCATGATGGCAAGCTGCCTGGCAGTCTTCGCCCCGGAAACGATCAACAGCCACACCTTCCGCGATGTGGCCGATCGCTGCCAGACGATCCTCACGTCACTGGGCGATTTCAGCCAGAGCGTCTTTGGCAACAATCCGTGGAAAAGGATCGTCTATCTGGGAAGCGGGGGGCTGCAGGGGGCCGCTCGTGAATCGGCGCTGAAGGTGCTGGAGCTGACGGCAGGCAAGCTGGCGGCGTTCTACGATTCCCCAACCGGTTTCCGTCATGGCCCTAAATCGCTGGTGGATCGCGAAACGCTGGTGGTGGTGTTTGTCTCCAGCCACCCCTATACGCGGCAGTACGATCTGGATCTGCTTGCTGAGCTGCGCCGCGATCGTCAGGCCATGCGCGTGGTGGCCATTGCCGCCGAAACCGATCCGGTCATTGAGGCAGGCCCGCATATCCTGCTGCCCCCTGCCCGCACGTTTATCGATATGGAGCAGGCCTTCTGCTTCCTGATGTACGCCCAGGTCTTTGCCCTGTCCCAGTCACTTCGTGTGGGCAATACCCCGGATACACCGTCCGCCAGCGGCACGGTTAACCGTGTCGTGCAGGGCGTCGTTATTCATCCGTGGCAGGCTTGAGAGGATCCGATCATGAGTATTATTTCGACAAAATATCTTCTGCTGGACGCCCAGGCGAAAGGCTACGCCGTACCGGCGTTCAACATCCATAACGCGGAGACGATCCAGGCGATCCTCGAAGTGTGTAGTGAAATGCGATCGCCGGTGATCCTCGCGGGCACGCCGGGCACCTTTAAGCACATTGCCCTGGAAGAGATCTACGCCCTGTGCAGCGCGTACTCCACCACCTACGACATGCCGCTGGCGCTGCACCTCGATCATCACGAATCACTCGACGACATTCGTCGCAAAGTTAACGCGGGTGTGCGCAGCGCGATGATCGACGGCAGCCACTATCCGTTTGAGCAAAACGTAAAGCTGGTGAAATCAGTGGTCGACTTCTGCCACCTCAACGATTGCAGCGTTGAAGCCGAACTGGGCCGCCTGGGCGGCGTGGAAGATGACATGAGCGTGGACGCTGAAAGCGCGTTTCTGACCGACCCGCAGGAAGCGAAACGCTTCGTTGCGCTGACCGGCGTCGACAGCCTGGCCGTGGCCATCGGAACCGCTCACGGTCTTTATACCAAACGGCCAAAAATCGACTTCCGACGGCTGGCTGAAATCCGCGACGTGGTGAGCGTACCGCTGGTGCTGCACGGGGCGAGTGATGTGCCGGATGACGATGTTCGCCGCACCATAGAGTTGGGCGTTTGCAAAGTGAACGTGGCAACCGAGCTAAAAATTGCGTTCTCTGGCGCCGTTAAGGCCTGGTTTGCCGAGAACCCGCAGGGCAACGATCCACGTTTCTACATGCGGGTTGGTATGGATGCCATGAAAGACGTGGTCAGAAGCAAAATCACCGTGTGCGGCTCGGCGAACCGATTGCTGCTCCCGGCGGAAGCCTGATCTCATCGCATAGAACATCAGTAACTCAAAAATAACTATAAGCCTCGCAAATATGAAGGCGCGTCCTTAAGCCAGACAGCGCCTTCCATTACGATAAATAATTCCGAGGAGTCCCTACATGACACAGGAAAAGTCGTTTAAATCGAAAGCGTGGGAGTTTTTTCAGAGCCTGGGAAAGACCTTTATGTTCCCGGTCTCCCTTCTGGCCTTTATGGGGTTATTGCTAGGTATCGGTAGTTCTGTTACCAGCCCCTCCACCCTCAAAAGTTTCCCCTTTTTGGGCGGCGAATTAACTCAGCTCACCTTTGGCTTTATTGCCATGGTTGGCGGCTTCGCCTTTACCTATCTTCCCCTCATGTTTGCCATGGCGATCCCAATGGGGCTGGCCAGACGCAACAAAGCAGTAGGCGCTTTTGCCGGGTTTGTTGGCTATATGCTGATGAACATGAGCATCAATTATTACCTGATTGCGACCCACCAGCTTGCCGATGCCGCCTCCATGAGACAAGTCGGGCAATCGATGGTACTGGGCATTCAAACCCTGGAGATGGGTGTGCTGGGCGGTATCGTGGTTGGGGTCATTACCTTTTTCCTGCACGAACGATTTCAGGACACCGTTTTACACGACGCGTTCGCCTTCTTTAGCGGCATTCGTTTTGTGCCGATTATCACCGCCCTCACCCTCTCACTGGTGGGGCTGTTTATTCCCCTGCTGTGGGAATACGTTGCGCTGGGCATTACCGGGATTGGCCATATTATCCAGAGCACCAGCGTGTTCGGCCCGTTCCTCTACGGCGTGGGGGTACTACTGCTCAAACCCTTTGGCCTGCACCATATTTTGCTGGCGATGGTGCGCTTCACGCCCGCGGGCGGTATTGAAATGGTCAATGGTCATGAAGTCGCCGGGGCGCTGAACATTTTCTACGCCGAACTGAAAGCGGGTCTGCCGTTCAGCCCGCACGTTACCGCGTTCCTGTCGCAGGGCTTTATGCCGACCTTTATCTTCGGCTTACCGGCGGTGGCATACGCCATCTATCGCACGGCCCGCCCGGAAAACCGCCCGGTGATTAAAGGCCTGCTGCTCTCCGGCGTGCTGGTCTCCGTCGTCACCGGGATCTCCGAGCCTATTGAATTCCTGTTCCTGTTTATCGCTCCTGCCCTTTACGCCTTCCATATTGTGATGTCGGGCCTGGCCCTGATGGTCATGGCTCTGCTGGGGGTGACCATCGGCAACACCGACGGCGGCATTCTGGATCTGCTTATTTTCGGGGTCATGCAAGGGATGTCGACCAAATGGTATCTGGTATTCCCGGTAGGCATTGCCTGGTTTGCCCTCTACTTCTTCGTCTTCCGCTGGTACATCCTCAAACACGATATTAAAACGCCGGGCCGTGAAGTGGACACCCAGGGTGCACAGCAGGCCGTCGAGGCCAATACCCGGGCACGCGGAAAATCGAAATACGATCATGGGCTTATCCTGCGTGCGCTCGGCGGTAAAGAGAACATCGAGTCGCTTGATAATTGCATTACCCGGCTGCGTCTGGTGGTGAAAGACATGAGTCTGATCGACCAGCAGGCGTTAAAAGAGGCCGGTGCATTGTCGGTTGTGGTGCTGGATGCGCACAGCGTCCAGGTGATCATCGGCCCGCAGGTGCAAAGCGTAAAAACCGGCATTGAAGCCTTAATTTAACAGGGGGTTGTGGTGTTTAATTTTGACGAAATCATTGAGCGTAAAAGCGACCGGTGTCGAAAATGGGATCACGCCTTTGTCCGCTCGCGCTTTGGTGATGTGCCTGAAGGTTTTATCCCGCTGTGGATTGCCGATATGGATTTCACCTCCCCACCTGCCGTGACAGAAGGTTTCCAGCGCATCGTGGAGCATGGCACCTTCGGCTACACCTGGTGCTTTGACGAATTTTACGATGCGGTTATCGCCTTCCAGCGCGAACGACATCATGTTGACGTCGATGAATCGTGGATCACGCTGACGTACGGTACTGTCTCCACGCTGCATTATACGGTTCAGGCGTTTTGTAAACCTGGCGACACGGTGATGATGAACACACCGGTGTACGATCCGTTTGCCATGGCCGCCCAGCGTCAGGGGGTAGCAATACTGGCAAACCCACTGTGCGTGAGGGAAAATCGCTACCAGCTTGATTTTAATCTGGTGGAAGAACAGCTCAGAACGTACCGTCCAAAACTGTGGTTCTTCTGCTCGCCGCATAACCCTTCCGGCAGGATCTGGCACGCCGATGAGATACGCCAGGTGTCAGACCTCTGTCAACGCTACGGCACCCTTCTGATGGTTGATGAGGTCCACGCCGAACATATTCTGGACGGTCATTTCGTCAGCTGTCTGGCATCCGGCTGCGCGGCGCAGGACAATCTGATCCTGCTGACCTCCCCGAATAAAGCGTTCAACCTTGGCGGGCTGAAAACCTCCTACGCCATCATTCCGGATGCCACCCTGCGCCAGCGCTTTCGCCACCAGCTTGAGAAGAATGCCATCACCTCACCCAATATATTCGGGATATGGGGAATTATTCTTGCCTACCAGCATGGTTTGCCGTGGCTCGACGCGCTGAACGGCTATCTGCGCCGTAACGCTGGCTATCTGGCAGAGGCCATCCAGACCCACTTCCCGGCCTGGAAAATGATAAACCCGGAATCATCGTATCTGGCCTGGGTTGACGTCAGCGCAGATGAACGTAGCGCCACTGAATTGACCCGACATTTCGCCCATCAGGCTGGCGTCGTCCTCGAAGATGGCAGCCACTATGTCCAAAACGGCGAACACTACCTGCGCATTAATTTCGGCACCCAGCGCTACTGGCTGGAGCAGTCCATCACCCGAATGCTGAAGCATTACTAATAAGGATCTTACCCTGATGAAAAAAGTGCTCACACTCTCGATGCTTGCCTTGTGTGTTTCTCATGGCGCGGCGGCAGCGCAATATGCGCTCGATAATGACTCCATTGCCCTCTCGTTTGATGACGCCAGTTCAACGGTAGTAGTGAAAGACAAAACGGCTAACCATCCGCTTACGCCGCAGGAGCTGTTCTTTCTGACCCTGCCGGATGAGACCAAAATTCACACCGCAGATTTTACAATTAAGCATGTAGAAAAACAGGACAACGCGATTGTCATTGATTTCACCCGTCCGGATTTTAACGTGACGGTGAAGCTGAATCTGGTGAAGGGAAAATACGCCAGTATTGATTACACCATTGCGGCCGTCGGCCAGCCGCGAGAGGTGGCGAAAATCACCTTCTTCCCGACGAAAAAGCAGTCTCAGGCACCGTACGTTGATGGCGCCATCAACAGCTCGCCCATTATTGCTGATTCGTTCTTTATCCTGCCGGATAAGCCAATCGTTAATACGTATGCCTATGAAGCGACGACCAATCTGAACGTGGAGCTGAAAACGCCGGTTCAGCCTGACGCGCCGGTCAGCTTTACCACCTACTTTGGTACGTTCCCGGAAACCAGCCAGCTGCGCCGTAGCGTAAACCAGTTTATCGACGCCGTGCGTCCACGGGCGTACAAACCCTATCTGCACTATAACAGCTGGATGGATATCGGCTTCTTTAACCCCTACACCGAACAGGATGTGCTGGGGCGGATGGATGAGTGGAATAAAGAATTTATCACCGGACGCGGCGTGGCGCTGGATGCATTCCTGCTGGACGATGGCTGGGACGATCGTACCGGACGCTGGCTGTTTGGCCCGGCCTTCAGCCACGGCTTTGGTAAGGTCAGGGAAAAAGCGGACAGTCTGCACAGTTCCGTCGGGCTGTGGCTCTCACCGTGGGGAGGTTATAATAAGCCGCGCGATATTCGCGTCTCCCACGCCAAAGAGTACGGCTTCGAAACGGTAGACGGGAAGCTGGCTCTCTCGGGCCCGCGCTACTTCAAAAACTTCAATGAGCAGATCATCAAGCTGATTAAAAACGAACATATCACCTCGTTTAAGCTCGACGGGATGGGCAACGCCAACTCGCATATTACTGGCAGCCAGTTCGCGTCCGATTTTGATGCGTCTATCGCCCTGCTGCATAACATGCGCAGCGCAAACCCCAATCTGTTTATCAACTTGACAACCGGTACCGACGCCAGCCCGTCCTGGCTGTTCTATGCCGACTCCATCTGGCGTCAGGGAGATGACATCAACCTTTACGGCCCCGGCACGCCGGTACAGCAGTGGATGACCTACCGCGATGCTGAAACATACCGCTCTATTGTGCGTAAAGGCCCACTGTTCCCGCTGAACTCGCTGATGTACCACGGGATAGTTAGCGCGGAAAATGCCTATTACGGACTGGAGAAGGTGCAAACGGACAGCGATTTTGCCGATCAGGTCTGGAGCTACTTCGCCACAGGGACGCAACTGCAGGAGTTATATATCACGCCATCAATGCTGAATAAGGCGAAATGGGACACCCTGGCGCAGGCAGCAAAATGGGCGCGAAATAACGCCAGCGTGCTGGTGGATACGCATTGGATCGGTGGCGACCCGACGGCGCTTGAGGTTTACGGCTGGGCCTCCTGGAGCAAAGACAAAGCCATTCTGGGCTTGCGAAACCCGTCAGATAAGCCGCAAACCTATTATCTGGATTTGGCAAAAGACTTTGAAATCCCGACAGGGGGCATGGCGCAGTTCAGTCTGAACGCCGTGTACGGCAGTAACACAAGCGTACCAGGAGAGTATCAAAAGGCCGTGGTGATTACGCTGCAGCCGCTGGAAACGCTGGTGTACGAGGCCATTCCTGCGAAGTAAAATAAACTGGCCCGGCGTGATTGCCGGGCCGATATATTACCCCTGCTGCTCCAGCGCATACTTATACAGTGCGTTTTTCTTCACGCCGTGGATCTCTGCCGCCAGCGCAGCCGCTTTCTTGAGCGGCAGTTCAGCCTGCAGCAGCGCAAGTGTACGAAGCGCATCGGCAGGTAATGCGTCCTCCTGCGCCTTATGTCCTTCGACAATCAGCACCATCTCGCCCTTGCGGCGGTTTTCGTCTTCCTTCACCCACGCCAGCAGTTCTCCTACCGGTGCGCCGTGAATAGTTTCCCAGGTTTTGGTCAGCTCGCGTGCCAGCACCACGTAGCGGGCTTCCCCCCAGACGGTCACCATATCTTCCAGGCTTTCCAGCAGGCGATGCGTAGATTCGTAGAAAATCAGGGTGCGCGGTTCAGCTTCCAGCGCTTTTAACACGTCGCGTCGGCCTTTGGATTTGGCAGGCAGGAAACCTTCATAGCAGAAGCGGTCGGAAGGCAGACCCGCAGCGCTCAGCGCCGCGATAGCCGCACATGGGCCAGGCAGCGGCACCACGCGGATCCCGGCTTCACGGCAGGTACGCACCAGATGGTAGCCGGGATCGTTAATCAGCGGCGTACCCGCATCGGAGACCAGGGCAATGTTCTGCCCTTCTTTCAGCTTCGCCACCAGCGTTTCGGCTTTTTGTTGCTCATTGTGATCGTGTAACGCGAACAAACGCGCGCTAATGGCGAAGTGCTGGAGCAGTAAGCCTGTGTGTCGGGTATCTTCAGCGGCAATTAAATCAACAGCCTGCAATACGGTAAGCGCACGTTGGGTAATATCAGATAAATTCCCGATAGGAGTAGGTACAATATAGAGCTGGCCTTGAGAATTATCTGCCGTTTCGTGTTGTTTCATTGTTTCGTCCGTATTGCCGATTTAATATTGAGCATTGCGTAAAAAAAATCACTGGATACAGTATGGTACCGTTAACGTTTCTTCGAAAAAAAGCCACGCGCAGCGTGCCGCTCCTGCTGGCAGCCCTGATCTTTGCAGGCTGTGGCACCCAGGCACCCGACCAGAGCACCGCCCATTTGCAGGGTTCTGCTCAGGCTGACTCTGGCTTTTATCTGCAACAAATGTCGCAGAGTTCAAATGATACCAAGACCAACTGGCAATTACTCGCCATTCGTGCACTGCTGAAAGAGGGGAAAACCCAGCAGGCTGCCGAATTGTTCAACCAGTTGCCAAAAGATCTGAATGATGTTCAGCGTCGTGAGCAGAGCCTGCTCTCTGCCGAGCTGAAAGTCGCGCTGAAAGATTACGATGCCGCGAAAAAGATCCTCGGGGATATCGACGTGAGCGCGCTGGACAAAAATCAGCAGGCTCGCTTCTGGCAGGCGGGCATTACCGCTGAACAGGGCCGCCCTTCCCTGACGCTGCTCCGTGCGCTGATCGCCCAGGAGCCTCTGCTCGGCGGGGCTGATAAGCAGAAAAATATCGATGCCACGTGGCAGGCGCTGGCCTCTATGACGCAGGAGCAGGCGCGTGCACTGGTGATCAATGCAGATGAAAACGTCCTGCAGGGCTGGCTGGATCTGCAGCAGATGTGGTTTAACAACCGCAACGATCCGAAGATGCTGAAAGCCGGTATCACTGACTGGCAGACCCGCTACCCGCAGAATCCGGGCGCGAAAATGCTGCCGACGCAGCTGGTAAACGTGCAGAACTTTAAGCCGGCCTCGACCAGCAAGATTGCACTCCTTCTGCCCTTAAACGGTCAGGCGGCGGTATTCGGTCGCACTATTCAGCAGGGTTTTGAAGCCGCGAAAAACGGCACGACGCCAGTGACGGGCAGCGCAGTACCGACCCAGGCAGCACAGGCGGCAAACGTGAACGACGTGGTCAGCCCTTCCGCCGCTGAAACCAGTGACCTGACCACCGCGCAGACGCCGGCACAGGGAACGATGCAGAACCCGGTAACGGCCCCTACGACGGCAACGCCAGCGCCGGCTGAAACTCAAGCAGCTCCGGCGACTGACGCCGCGTCTGAACAACCTCAACCGCAGAACGTTCAGCCTGCACAGCCCGCAGAACAAACGGCACAACCTGTCGCGCAAACACCGCCGGTGGCCACCACCAGCGCGAACCCGGGTGCTGAGCTGAAAATCTACGACACCAGTTCGAAGCCGCTTGACCAGGTACTGGCGCAGGTTCAACAGGATGGTGCGAGCATCGTTGTCGGCCCGCTGCTGAAAAACAATGTCGAAGAGTTGATGAAGAGCAATACCACGCTGAACGTGCTGGCACTCAACCAGCCAGAGCAGGTTCAGAACCGTGCCAATATTTGCTACTTCGCGCTGTCGCCGGAAGATGAAGCCCGCGATGCGGCGCGTCATATTCACGAGCAGGGTAAACAGGCTCCGCTGTTGCTCATCCCACGCAGTACGCTGGGGGATCGCGTTGCTAATGCTTTTGCCGATGAGTGGCAGAAGTTGGGCGGCGGCATTGTGCTGCAGCAGAAATTCGGCTCCGCGTCTGAACTGCGCGCGGGCGTCAATGGCGGAGCGGGCATTGCCCTCAACGGCAGCCCGGTCAGCGCAAGCCTGCCGCAGCAGCAGAGTGTGACCATTGGCGGTCTGTCGATCCCTGCGCCACCTACCGACGCGCAGATCAGCGGTGGCGGTAAAGTGGATGCAGCGTATATCGTTGCCACCCCGCAGGAAATCGCCTTCATCAAACCGATGATTGCAATGCGTAACGGTAGCCAGAGCGGCGCAACGCTGTACGCCAGTTCACGCAGCGCGCAAGGTACCGCCGGCCCGGATTTCCGTCTGGAGATGGACGGCCTGCAGTACAGCGAGATTCCCATGCTCGCAGGCAGCAACCCGGCACTGATGCAGCAGGCGCTGAGCACCGTCCGCAACGACTACTCTCTGGCACGTCTGTATGCCATGGGTGTCGATGCCTGGGCGCTGGCGAACCACTTTACCCAGATGCGTCAGGTGCCGGGCTTTGAGCTTAACGGCAATACCGGCGATCTGACGGCCACTCAGGATTGTGTGATTAACAGGAAGTTATCATGGCTCAAATACCAGCAGGGGCAAATCGTCCCGGCCAGTTAAGCCGTAAAGAGACCGGTGACGCGTGGGAATTAAAAGCGCGTCGCTGGCTTGAAGGCAAAGGACTGCACTTTATCGCCGCTAACGTTCGCGGACGTGGCGGCGAAATCGACCTCATCATGAAAGACGGTGAGGTCATCGTGTTTGTAGAAGTTCGCTACCGACAGTCTTCCCGTTTTGGCGGCGCTGCCGCCAGCGTGACGTTCGCCAAACAACATAAATTATTACAGACTGCCCACTTGTGGCTTGCCCGCCATAATGGGAGTTTTGATACTGTGGATTGCCGGTTCGATGTGGTAGCCTTCACCGGCAATGCGATCGAATGGCTGAAAAACGCTTTTGGCGAAGACGCATAATTAAGATTTAAAAGGGATAACGTGCTCGAAAGAATTAAAGTGTGCTTCACTGAAAGCATCCAGACTCAGATTGCAGCGGCGGAAGCCCTTCCGGACGCTATCTCTCGTGCCGCCATGACGCTGGTGCAATCCCTGCTCAACGGCAACAAAATCCTCTGTTGTGGCAATGGCACTTCAGCCGCCAACGCACAGCATTTTGCTGCCAGCATGATCAATCGTTTTGAAACAGAACGACCGAGTTTACCCGCCATTGCACTTAATACCGATAATGTGGTCTTAACAGCGATTGCTAACGATCGTCTGCATGATGAGATTTACGCAAAGCAGGTGCGAGCCCTGGGTCATGCCGGAGATGTTCTGCTGGCAATCTCCACGCGCGGCAACAGCCGGGACATTGTCAAAGCCGTTGAAGCCGCCGTCACCCGCGACATGACTATCGTTGCCTTAACAGGCTATGACGGTGGTGAGCTGGCGGGTTTGCTTGGGCCGCAGGATGTGGAAATCCGCATTCCCTCTCACCGTAGCGCGCGCATTCAGGAGATGCATATGCTTACGGTGAACTGCTTATGCGATTTGATCGATAACACGCTTTTCCCTCACCAGGATGATTAAGGAGTTCTTATGAAGGCTTTATCGACCCTCGCAGTCCTTATGTCTGCATTACTGCTTCAGGGATGTATCGCTGCGGCTGTCGTGGGTACCGCCGCGGTTGGTACTAAAGCGGCAACCGACCCGCGTTCCGTAGGGACACAGGTCGATGACGGTACGCTGGAGCTGCGCGTCAACAGTGCGCTGTCGAAAGACGAACAAATCAAGAAAGAAGCGCGTATCAACGTCACGGCCTATCAGGGCAAAGTGTTGCTGACGGGCCAGTCGCCGAATACCGAACTCTCCAGCCGCGCAAAACAGATCGCAATGGGCGTTGAGGGCACCACGGAAGTCTTCAATGAAATCCGTCAGGGGCAGCCAATCAGCTTGGGTACCGCGTCGTCTGATACCTGGATCACCACCAAAGTACGCTCCCAGCTGCTGGGCTCGGACCAGGTGAAATCCTCAAACGTGAAAGTGACAACGGAAAACGGCGAAGTGTTCCTGCTGGGTCTGGTCACCGACCGTGAAGGGAAAGCGGCGGCCGATATCGCCAGCCGGGTGAGCGGCGTGAAACACGTCACCACCGCCTTCACCTACATCAAGTAACCAGAACGTCTGACAGAAAGCCCGGTAAGCGGTAACGCTACCGGGCTTTTTTTATACCAGTGCAATACTTCCTACTATCACCCCGCTCAGCGCCACCAGCCCCGCGGTCAGCCACAGCGCTTTCGCCGGGAATGACTTACGCAACATGACAAGCGACGGCAGGCTGATTGCAGGCAGGGTAATCAGCAGCGCCAGTGCAGGCGCGGTGCCCATCCCGGCCAGCATCATGGTCTGAACAATGGGAATTTCAGCGGCCGTTGGGATCACGAACAGGCAACCGGCAACGGCCATTGCAACGACCCACAGCAGCGTGTTGTCGATAGCCCCGTCCGCATGCGGGAACAGCCAGACGCGCGCCGCGCCCAGCACCAGAACCGCCAGGATATAGACCGGGATGGTGCTCCAGAAAAGTTGCCACAGCGCCCTGCCCCAGCGCGCGAAGAAGCCGCCCTGCGGTTCGCTGATATCCACGTCAACTGACGCAGGCGCTACGGTTTTGTCTTTCACCAGATGTTGCACCAGGGTCGCCACGACCAGCACCGTCAGCAGCCCGGCCACCAGACGAATAAAGGCGAAATGCCAGCCCAGCACAAAGCCCATAAACACCAGCGTCGCCGGGTTTAACAACGGGTTCCCCATCCAGAAAGCAAGCGCACCGCCCATCGAGACGCGCTGACGACGCATCCCGGCGGCCACAGGCGCCGCACAGCACGAGCACATCATGCCCGGCAGGGAGAAAATCGTCCCCAGCAGCGTACCCTGAAAGCGGGGCTGACCGAGGGTTTTCACCAGCCAGTGACGCGGGATAAGCACCTGAATCAGCGAGCCCAGCAGGACGCCCAGTACCGCGGCTTTCCAGACGGCAAGGAAATAGACCATGGCGTAATCCCACGCCGCCTGAAGCGGGCTGGAATCAGCCTGAGCGAGAATAGATTTTCCGATACTGTGCGTTTCGGCGGCCGTGAAGGCTTTACCGTAGTACGGCTGCCATTTCACATACCAGAGGCCGATGATGACCACGAGAAAGAAGAGCGCGGGCTTCCACCATTGAACAGGTGAAGCCGCCTGAGATGAAGACTGACCAGTCATAGCATTCCCCGGAGAGTAGTAGGTTATTAGCCGGGGGAGTTTACGCCTCGCCCTGTGCGATTTCACGCAGTTTTGCCGACGGGATGATATTCACGCCCTCCTTCGATGGCGAGAGCCCTTCTTTTAGCATCGCACGCGCCACGTCCGCTGCCTCAATGGATTTCCAGTTACCCGGCAGGATGCGGAACAGAGGCGCGAAAAACGATTCGTTAAAACGGCGTTCATCCCGATGCCCGAGCAGCATGGAGGGGCGAACAATGGTCAGTTGCTCCCACTTCTGGGCAATCAGCGCCTCTTCCATTTTGCCCTTCACCTTGTTGTAGAAAAAAGGTGACCCGGCATTGGCACCGAGCGAACTGATCACCACAAAATGTGTTGCCCCCAGCTTTTTAGCCGTCAGCGCCGTATCGACCACCAGCGTGTAGTCCGCATGCACAAACGCCTCTTTACTGCCCGCTTCACGCAGCGTTGTACCGAGGCAGCAAAAGGCGATATCAACAGGATCCTGTACCTGCGCCAGTGCATCGGTAAGCTGCGGGTCGTGGGGGTTAAAGACGCCGGAGATATCCGCGAGAGGCCGACGCGTCGGGGCGGCAATATAGTTAACCCGGTGCTCCTGAAGCAGCAGCCGCAGCAGATGTCCGCCCACCAGCCCGGTCGCGCCGGTAATCAGTACCTGACTCATCTCATCTCCCCTTTACAGAATTGTCCGTTTGCGAACTCAGCGTCGTCGACCACACTTAGAAGTCTGTTACAGGTAAGTATTTACCACAAGCGGAGAAAAATCTGTCTGAAGCCAAAACAACGGAGGAAGCATGGGCAAGAAAATCGCAGTCTTGATCACCGACGAGTTTGAAGATTCAGAATTCACCTCGCCAGCCGAGGCATTTCGCAAGGCAGGACATGAGGTCATCACCATTGAGAAAGAGGCGGGTAAAACGGTGAAAGGCCATAAGGGCGAAGCCAGCGTGACCATCGATGAAACCATCGATAACGTCAGCCCGTCAGATTTCGATGCCCTGCTGTTACCCGGCGGTCATTCACCGGATTCCCTGCGTGGGGATGAACGGTTCGTGACCTTCACGCGAGACTTTGTCTCGACGGGCAAACCGGTCTTTGCCATCTGCCACGGTCCGCAGCTGCTCATCAGCGCAGATGTCGTGCGCGGGCGTAAACTCACGGCCGTGAAACCGATCGTTATCGATCTGAAAAATGCGGGGGCTGAGTTTTACGATCAGGAAGTTGTGAACGACACAGATCAGCTGATCACCAGCAGGACCCCGGACGATCTGCCCGCGTTTAACCGTGAAGCGCTACGCCTGCTCGGCGCGTAGCCAGTGAAGCTTTGTGCCAAAGCCCAGGGTGTTGTCGGTAAATTTCAGCTCATCAAGGCGGATTTCCCACACCGGAGCTTTTAGCGCAATGGCAACCGGAAAGCGGCGCGTGTAGCGTTTTCGCTGCGCGTCGCTCTCTTCTCCGTCCAGGCGGCGGATCTCCCCTTTAAATTGCAGGCCACGAATCAGCGCGACCGTTTTAGGCTGGCCGTTCACCGTGCCCGCCACCTTCGCCTGCGAACCCGACATTTGCGCATGACGGGTTTTATCCTCGCTCAGGACATAAAAGGCGACGCGCTCGGGATCGTAGTAATAAAACGCGTTTGCACACCACATTTCACCTTCGTCATACACGCACCAGGTGACGACATGCTGTTTTGCCAGCCAGCGGTTAATGGTGGTCAGAGTTTCCATTTTCGCTCTCTCTCATGCTAAGGTGCGTTCACCTTAACATACTGAATCTGTATACCGTGTGCTGGTTTCTCTATCTTGTTCGTACCGCCGATAACGCCCTGTACACCGGGATCACTACCGATGTGGCGCGGCGTTTTCTGCAACATCAAACGGGGAAAGGTGCCAAAGCGCTGCGGGGGAAAGGGGAATTACAGCTCGCCTTTTCAGCGCCCGTTGGCGACAGATCGCTGGCGCTCAGAATGGAATACCGCATTAAGCAGCTGACGAAGCGTCAGAAAGAGCGCCTCGTCACCGGAGACGGCTCCTTTGAGGCGCTTCGCGACAGCCTGATTAAAAGCGATTGAAATGGTCGTGGTACTCAACCAGACCGTTCACGCCGTTAAACGCGTCATCCGCCAGACGATGCACCTGGAAGGCGGATTCCGTTCCCGGCCAGCGGCAGCGGAGATCGTAATGCGCTGCCGGTTCGAAGCCTAAACGGCCATAGAACGTAGCATCCCCCAACGTCACCACGGCGGCATAGCCAAATTCGTTGAGCGAGTCCAGCCCTTCGTAAACCAGCTGGCGCGCCAGCCCCTGGCCGCGGTAGTGCTCATCAACCGCCAGCGGTGCCATTCCTACCCACTGTAGCTCTTCGCCCTGAACGGTAACCGGGCTGAAGGCAACATAGCCCACCACCTGACCTTCGTCATCGGTGGCAACCAGCCCCAGCGTAATCAGGCCGTCTTCGCGGAGATCGTGGACCAGTTGCGCTTCGTCATCCCGCGCAAAAGAGCGGCGTAACAACGCATCTATACCCGGTGCATCAATCCCAATTTCGACTCGAATCAGCATGGCTCACCTACTGAAGTGTGTTTACTTTCCGGCGGGGTTTTCAGCCCCGCCTCAACGAAATCTGCCATTTGCATCAACATCACACGCAGCGCTTTCGGCATCTGCTCCAGCTCAATGGCATCCATTAAATTCTTCACGTACAGACCAAGTTCCGTATCGCCTTCGATAACCAGGCGGCGCTGGAAGAAGAGTGTGTCCGGATCCTGCTTACGCGCGGCGATCATCAGCAGATCGCTGGCGCTGGCGCTAAAGCTCACATCCGCGTCGGCGGACTCACGGACGATCAGTTGGTCATTCTCAACAGAGGTAAACCAGCGCAGCCCGATATCGTGGACGTCAATGCTTAACCAGCGCCCTTCCAGGAACGCCAGCTCACCGTCCTGCAGTGCCTGGCGGAATTGCCAGCTCAGCACCTGCTCCAGCACCTGGCGTTTAAGCGCGAACGGGGCCAGTTTTACCGGCACGCTCAGCATTGATGGACCAAATTGTACGAGACGTGAACGCAGTTTATCCAGCACGAGCTTTACTCCCTGATAGCTATAGTCCTGCTATTTTGCCATATCCGAAGCACAACATAGCGGCGTAAATCAACAAACTGTCGTCAGGTGTACCTCATTATTGGTGCCATCAATACGCCATTAGCTGCCTTAAATCAAAAATTGTCGCGTATGGGTTAATTAAAATCCCAGCTCGTTAACAAATTTGCGATCGACTACATCAGGATAAATTATGGAGCTGCTCTGCCCAGCCGGAAATCTTCCGGCGCTTAAGGCGGCCATCGAAAATGGGGCCGATGCGGTCTATATCGGGCTGAAAGATGATACCAACGCCCGCCATTTTGCTGGCCTCAACTTTACGGAGAAAAAGCTTCAGGAAGCCGTTACCTTCGTCCACCAGCACCGCCGCAAACTGCATATCGCCATCAATACCTTCGCCCATCCTGATGGCTACGCCCGCTGGCAACGCGCGGTGGATATGGCAGCACAGCTGGGCGCCGATGCGCTGATCCTCGCCGACCTCGCTATGCTTGAGTATGCGGCAGAACGCTATCCCCATATTGAGCGTCACGTCTCCGTTCAGGCATCTGCCACTAACGAAGAGGCGGTGCGTTTTTATCATCGTCACTTTGATGTTGCCCGCGTGGTGCTGCCACGCGTGCTCTCTATTCATCAGGTTAAGCAACTCGCGCGCGTCACGCCAGTACCACTGGAAGTTTTTGCCTTTGGCAGCCTGTGTATCATGGCCGAAGGCCGTTGCTATCTCTCTTCCTATTTAACCGGCGAATCCCCCAATACCGTTGGGGCCTGCTCGCCCGCCCGCTTTGTTCGCTGGCAACAAACGCCGCAGGGGCTGGAATCGCGCCTGAACGACGTGCTGATTGACCGCTATCAGGATGGCGAAAATGCCGGTTACCCGACGCTGTGCAAAGGCCGCTATCTGGTAGACGGCGAGCGTTACCACGCGCTGGAAGAGCCAACCAGCCTTAATACGCTGGAACTGCTGCCAGAACTGCTGGCCGCCAATATCGCCTCGGTGAAAATTGAGGGCCGCCAGCGCAGCCCGGCGTACGTAAGCCAGGTGGCGAAAGTCTGGCGCCAGGCTATCGATCGCTGCATGGCAGACCCGCAGAACTACGCACCGCAACCGGCGTGGATGGAGACACTCGGTGCGATGTCCGAGGGTACACAAACCACGCTTGGCGCGTATCACCGTAAATGGCAGTGAGATAATCATGAAATATTCATTAGGGCCGGTGCTCTACTACTGGCCAAAAGAGACGCTGGAAGATTTTTACCACCAGGCCGCGACCAGCAGCGCAGATGTGATTTACCTCGGTGAAGCGGTATGCAGCAAGCGCCGCGCCACCAAAGTGGGCGACTGGCTGGATATGGCGAAAAGCCTCGCCGGAAGCGGTAAACAGGTGGTGCTCTCAACGCTCGCCCTCGTCCAGGCCTCCTCCGAACTGGGTGAACTCAAACGCTACGTAGAGAACGGTGAATTCCTGCTGGAAGCCAGTGATCTGGGCGTAGTGAACATGTGCGCCGAACGCAGGCTGCCGTTTGTCGCAGGCCATGCGCTGAACTGCTATAACGCCGTGACGCTGCGCCTGCTGCTTAAACAGGGGATGACGCGCTGGTGCATGCCGGTCGAACTCTCGCGCGACTGGCTGGCTAACCTGCTCAACCAGTGCGAAACGCTGGGCATTCGCAATCAGTTTGAGGTGGAAGTACTGAGCTATGGTCATCTGCCGCTGGCCTATTCTGCCCGCTGCTTCACCGCCCGCTCTGAAGACCGTCCGAAAGACGAGTGTGAAACCTGCTGCATCAAGTACCCGAACGGGCGCAGCATGCTGTCGCAGGAAAATCAGCAGGTGTTCGTCCTGAACGGTATCCAGACCATGAGCGGCTATGTGTATAACCTCGGCAATGAACTGGCGTCGATGAACGGTCTGGTCGACATGGTGCGCCTGTCACCGATGGATACGGGCGTATTCGCCATGCTGGATGCCTTCCGCGCCAATGAAAACGGTGATGCTCCGCTGCCGTTAACCGCTAACAGCGACTGTAACGGCTACTGGAAACGCCTCCCCGGGCTGGTGCTACAGGGCTGAAGAAGAAATGTAAAAGCTCACTTTGTTAACAACGGTTATTAAATTTTAATGCACTATTAAAAGATTCACCGTCGACAAAGTGAGCTGTTATGACTGATAAAACCATTCCGTTTTCGGTGCTGGATCTGGCGCCGATCCCTCAAGGCTCCTCAGCTCGAGAAGCCTTTACCCACTCTCTCGATCTCGCTCGCCTGGCAGAAAAACGCGGTTATCACCGTTACTGGCTGGCTGAGCACCACAATATGGTTGGTATCGCCAGTGCGGCGACCTCCGTGCTGATTGGTTACCTGGCGGCGAACACCACCACGCTGCATCTTGGCTCCGGTGGCGTGATGTTGCCGAACCATGCCCCGCTGGTGATTGCCGAGCAGTTTGGTACGCTGAATACCCTCTATCCTGGCCGTATCGACCTGGGTCTTGGGCGTGCGCCGGGCAGCGACCAGCCGACCATGCGCGCCCTGCGTCGCCATATGAGCGGCGACATCGATAACTTCCCGCGCGATGTGGCTGAACTGGTGGACTGGTTTGACGCGCGTGACCCTAACCCGCACGTGCGCCCGGTGCCAGGCTACGGTGAGAAGATCCCGGTGTGGCTGTTGGGCTCAAGCCTGTACAGCGCGCAGCTTGCCGCGCAGCTGGGGCTGCCGTTCGCCTTTGCCTCGCACTTCGCGCCAGATATGCTCCACCAGGCGCTTCACCTCTATCGCACAAACTTCAAACCTTCAGAGCGTCTGGAAAAACCGTATGCGATGGTGTGCATCAACATCGTTGCCGCCGACAGCAATCGCGATGCGGAATTCCTGTTCACCTCCATGCAACAGGCTTTTGTGAAGCTGCGTCGCGGTGAGACCGGCCAGCTGCCGCCGCCGGTGGAGAATATGCATCAGCTGTGGTCGGCATCCGAACAGTATGGCGTTCAGCAGGCGCTGAGCATGTCGCTGGTGGGGGATAAGGCAAAAGTGCGTCACGGGCTGGAGACGGTGCTGCGTGAGACACAGGCGGATGAAATTATGGTTAACGGCCAGATTTTCGATCATCAGGCACGCTTGCATTCGTTTGACCTGGCGATGCAGGTGAAAGAGGAAGTGTCAGGTTAGCGCGGTTTGTTCCCCTCTCCCGTCGGGAGAGGGTGACAGGTGGTGTTACTGATACACCGGCAGCAGGTTAAAACTCGACAGGACATGCACCAGCGCGTTGCCAATACCGAACACCAGAATCAGCGCAATCATCGGCTTTCCGCCCCAGACGCGGAATTTCGGGCTGCCGAAGCGTTTACGTGATTTGCGTGCCAGCAGCGCAGGCACAATCGCCGCCCAGATGGTGGCCGCCAGCCCGGCATAGCCGATGGCATAGAGGAAACCATTCGGCCACAGCAGACCGCCAACAATCGGTGGCAGGAAAGTCAGCAGCGCGGTTTTAAAGCGCCCCATAGCAGAATCATCAAAACCAAACAGATCGGCCAGGTAGTCAAACAGGCCCAGCGTCACGCCGAGGAAAGAGCTCGCGACGGCAAAGTTAGAGAATACCACCAGCAACAGATCCAGACTGCGGCTGTTCAGTACGCCGCTCAGCGCCTGTACCAGTACATCAATGTTACCGCCCTTCTGCGCAATGCCGATAAATTCAGGACGCGGGATATTGCCCATCGTCCCCAGCAGCCAAATCACGTACAGCGCCAGCGCCAGCAGCGTGCCGTAGATCAGGCACTTCACAATCGTGCGGGGATCTTTACCGTAATACTTCATCAGGCTCGGCACATTACCGTGGTAACCAAACGATGCGAGACAGAACGGCAGGGTCATCAGCAGGTACGGCGTGTAAGCGGTATTCGTCTCCGCCACGTTGAACAGCGTGGCCGGCGTAACGTGCCCAAGCAGGCTGCCGAAGGTCAGGAAGAAGGTGATCACCTTCGCGCCCAGCACAATCGCCGTCATGCGGCTCACCGCTTTGGTGCTCATCCAGACGATAAACGCGACGCCCAGCGCGAAGCACAAGCCCGCCACTCTTGCCGGCACGTTCAGCGACAACTCCGAGAATGTGTGATGCAGAATGGAGCCGCTCGCTGAGATGTACGCGTAAGTCAGGATGTAGAGCACAAAGGCAATGGAGAGGCCGTTTATCAGGTTCCAGCCTTTGCCTAACAGGTCTTTAGTGATGGTGTCGAAGCTGGAGCCAATGCGGTAGTTCAGGTTGGCTTCGAGGATCATCAGCCCGGAATGAAGCATACAGAACCAGGTAAACACCAGTGCCGCCAGCGACCAGAAGAACCACGCACCGGACATAACCACAGGCAGGGAGAACATCCCGGCACCAATGATGGTTCCGCCGATGATCACCACGCCGCCAAGCAGCGAAGGTGACGTTTGGGTGGTGGTAAGTGTCGCCATACAGCCTTTTCTCCAGTCAATAATGCGGTTATGCATGTTAATGTGCAGCACTGTACCAGTACAAGAGTACAAAAGGAATAAAAAAAGCCCCGACAGTGTTTATCGGGGCTGTATAGATTACTTTACGTCAGAAACGAAAGGCTTACGCGTCACCGAAACGACGACGAGCGGTACCTTCTTCACGACGTGGGCCACGGCTTTCGCGACGCTCGCCAGAGAAACGACGACCTTCGCCTGCGCCAGCGCGGTTGCCTTCGCTACGACCGCCTTCACGACGTTCGCCACCGAAACCACGACCACCGCCACGACGTTCGCCACCACGGTCAGTACGTGGCTGGGCATCGCCCATCAGCTGCATGTTCATCGGCTTGTTCAGGATGCGGGTGCGAGTAAAGTGCTGCAGTACTTCGCCCGGCATGCCTTTTGGCAGCTCGATGGTAGAGTGAGATGCGAACAGCTTGATGTTACCGATGTAACGGCTGCTGATGTCGCCTTCGTTAGCGATCGCGCCAACGATATGACGAACTTCAACACCATCATCACGGCCCACTTCAATGCGGTACAGTTCCATTTCGCCAGCGTCACGACGCTCACGACGTGGACGCTCTTCGCCACTGCGCTCTGGACGGTCAGCACGTGGACCACGATCGTTACGGTCGCCACGACGTTCGAAACGCTCGTCACGGTCACGGAACTCACGCTTAGGACGCATCGGTGCATCTGGTGGCACGATCAGGGTACGTTCGCCCTGTGCCATTTTCAGCAGTGCTGCGGCCAGCGTTTCCATATCCAGCTCTTCGCCTTCAGCGGTAGGCTGAATCTGTGCCAGCAGCGTACGATACTGGTCCAGGTCGCTGCTTTCCAGCTGCTGCTGGACTTTCGCGGCGAATTTTTCCAGACGGCGTTTGCCCAGCAGTTCTGCATTTGGCAGTTCCGCTTCTGGAATGGTCAGCTTCATGGTGCGTTCTATGTTACGCAGCAGACGACGCTCGCGGTTCTCAACGAACAGCAGCGCACGACCTGCACGACCCGCACGACCGGTACGACCGATACGGTGAACGTAGGACTCGGAGTCCATTGGAATATCGTAGTTAACAACCAGGCTGATACGCTCAACGTCCAGACCACGTGCTGCCACGTCGGTTGCAATCAGGATATCCAGACGACCGTCTTTCAGGCGCTCCAGCGTCTGCTCACGCAGAGCCTGGTTCATGTCACCGTTCAGCGCTGCGCTGTTGTAGCCGCTACGCTCCAGCGCTTCAGCCACTTCCAGGGTCGCGTTTTTGGTACGAACGAAGATAATCGCCGCATCAAAATCTTCCGCTTCCAGGAAGCGAACCAGCGCTTCGTTTTTACGCATACCGTATACAGACCAGTAGCTCTGGCTGATGTCCGGGCGAGTAGTCACGCTGGACTGAATGCGCACTTCCTGCGGCTCTTTCATGAAGCGGCGGGTAATGCGACGAATCGCTTCTGGCATGGTTGCAGAGAACAGAGCGGTCTGATGACCTTCCGGGATCTGCGCCATAATCGTTTCTACGTCTTCGATGAAGCCCATACGCAGCATTTCATCTGCTTCATCCAGTACCAGACCGCTCAGTTTAGAGAGGTCAAGAGTACCGCGCTTCAGGTGATCCAGCAGACGGCCCGGCGTACCGACAACAATCTGTGGACCCTGGCGCAGGGCACGTAACTGCACGTCATAACGCTGGCCACCGTACAGGGCCACCACGTTTACGCCGCGCATATGTTTAGAGAAATCAGTCATAGCTTCTGCAACCTGAACAGCCAGTTCACGGGTTGGAGCCAGGACGAGGATCTGCGGTGCACGCAGTTCCGGATCGATGTTGTGCAGCAGCGGCAGCGAGAACGCTGCGGTTTTGCCGCTACCAGTCTGGGCCATGCCCAGCACGTCACGACCAGACAACAGATGTGGGATACATTCTGCCTGGATCGGAGATGGTTTTTCGTAACCCAGATCGGTAAGGGCTTCAAGGATAGGAGCCTTCAGGCCCAGATCTGCAAAAGTGGTTTCGAATTCAGCCATGTAGTACGAGTGCCTCAATGTCAATGGCGGCCAGTCTACTTAGCTCATCGTGAAAATGATTAGCAATTTTCATTGAAAAGTGTGAACCGGCTCAAAGTAGATGTATTGACGAACAACAACGCCCTCACCAGTTAAGGTGATGGCAATCAAAAGATTACGGGCTGATGTTTATGTCGTCAGCTATTGCTGGTCCGATTCTGCCAGGTCGTCTTGCTCCTGGCCCAAGAGCGATAATTCCAACAATGCATAACGGTGCTCAACGAAGTTGTGTACGTTGTTAGCAACCGCTAATTTGAACAGTGCCGTAGCGCTGTCCTTATCCCCCAGACTTAGGTAGTACTTACCTAAATAGAAGTTGGTTTCACTGAGATGCTCAGCGAGCGAGGTGTTATCCGTTGCGTCCGCCTTGAGGCGTTCCATCAGCGTTGCTTCGCTAATGTTGCCCAGGTAGAACTCGACAATGTTCCATCCCCACTGTTCCTTGTCCGATTTATCGAAGCGCTGTTTCAGTGCTTCTTTTGCCTGCTTCTCATCGAGCTTCTGCTCAACGATGTATAACCACAGACTGCGGAAAGGATCATTAGGATCGTCTTGATAAAACGCCAGCAGATCATCTTGCGCTAACTTATCACGACCGCCGTAATACAGGGCGATACCGCGATTCAAGTGCGCGTAGTTGTAAGTTGGATCAAGCTCAAGTACAGAATCAAACGCTTCATAGGCAGCATCAAAATTGCCTGCCTGCGTTAAATAAATGCCTAAGTAATTGAATACTTCAGGCATATCAGGTCGGATTGCCAGCGCTTGTGAGAAATCATTCCGCGCTAATGCCCTCAGACCGAGACTATCATACAACACTCCGCGCTCATATAAAAGCTGTGCGCGTTCGTCATCGGTTAAAGCCCGACTGGCAAGAATTTGTTCCATGCGTGCCAGAATCACTTCCTGCTGCAAAGTCGGTTGCAATGGCACTGCGAGGACTTCGCTCTTACGCCAGGCAGAGTTGCTGCATCCTGCCAGCGTTAAAGCTGTCGCAACGAAACACCAGCGCAAAAAAGGCTTCATTTCCCACTCCCGAAGACAACTATTGGATGAACGTCCTGTCCCCCGGCGGCTTAACAAGGCGTCCTGCCTGATAATAGGCCCTCCGCCGAAGCGGAGGGCAAATGCAACTTACTCGCCTTGCTGTTCTGCTGCCGATGCTTCTGGCGCAGCAGCCGGCTGAGACTGCTCGGTTGCTTCTTTAATGCTCAGACGGATACGGCCCTGGCGGTCAACTTCCAGAACTTTAACCGGGACTTCCTGACCCATCTGCAGGTAATCGGTCACTTTCTCAACGCGCTTGTCAGCGATTTGAGAGATGTGAACCAGACCTTCTTTACCGCCACCGATGGCAACAAACGCGCCAAAGTCAACGATACGGGTCACTTTACCATTGTAGATACGGCCCACTTCGATTTCTGCAGTAATTTCTTCGATGCGACGAATAGCGAATTTCGCTTTCTCGCCGTCGGTCGCTGCAATTTTCACCGTACCGTCATCTTCGATTTCGATAGTGGTGCCAGTCTCTTCGGTCAGAGCACGGATAACGGAACCGCCCTTACCGATAACATCTTTGATCTTGTCTGGATTGATCTTGATGGTGTGGATACGCGGAGCGAACTGAGAAATGTCGCCACGTGGCGCGTTGATCGCCTGTTCCATCACGCCCAGGATGTGCAGACGAGCACCTTTAGCCTGGTTCAGCGCAACCTGCATGATCTCTTTGGTGATACCTTCAATTTTGATATCCATCTGCAGCGCAGAGATACCGTCGCGGGAACCCGCAACTTTGAAGTCCATATCGCCCAGGTGGTCTTCGTCGCCCAGAATGTCAGACAGAACAACAAAGTTCTCGCCTTCTTTCACCAGGCCCATTGCGATACCCGCAACGGCGGCTTTGATTGGCACGCCTGCATCCATCAGCGCCAGAGATGCACCACACACGGAAGCCATGGAAGAAGAACCGTTAGATTCGGTGATTTCAGAAACCACACGAACGGTGTACGGGAATTTGTCAGCATCCGGCATCACTGCCAGCACACCACGCTTCGCCAGACGACCGTGACCAATTTCACGACGCTTAGGCGAACCCACCATACCGGTTTCACCTACGGAGTATGGAGGGAAGTTGTAGTGGAACAGGAAGCTGTCAGTACGCTCGCCCATCAGTTCGTCGATGTTCTGCGCGTCACGTGCTGTCCCCAGGGTCGCGGTAACCAGCGCCTGCGTTTCGCCACGGGTGAACAGTGCAGAACCGTGAGTACGTGGCAGAACGCCAGTACGCACGTCCAGACCACGGATCATGTCTTTTTCGCGGCCATCGATACGCGGCTCACCCGCCAGGACGCGGCTACGAACCACGTTTTTCTCGATAGCGTGCAGAATTTCGCTCAGCTCGTTAGCATCCAGCGTTTCGTCTTCAGCAATCAGCGTTGCGATAGTTTCGTCTTTGATCACGTCAACCTGAGCATAACGCTCCTGTTTGTCGGTGATGCGATAAGCATCGCTCAGACGAGATTCAGCCAGCGCAGCAACGCGTGCATTCAGCGCGTCGTTGACGGCTTCAGGCTGCCAGTCCCAACGTGGTTTGCCCGCTTCTTTAACCAGATCGTTGATGTTCTGAATAACGATCTGCTGCTGATCGTGGCCAAAGACCACCGCGCCCAGCATCTGGTCTTCGCTCAGCAGTTCCGCTTCGGATTCAACCATCAGCACAGCCGCTTCAGTACCAGCAACAACCAGGTCCAGCTTACTTTCTTTCAACTCTTCCTGCGTTGGGTTCAGCACGTACTGGTCGTTGATGTAACCAACGCGTGCAGCACCGATTGGGCCATTGAATGGAATACCAGACAGTGACAGGGCCGCGGAAGCACCGATCATCGCAACGATATCCGGGTTAACCTGTGGGTTAACGGAAACAACGGTCGCGATAACCTGCACTTCGTTCACGAAGCCTTCCGGGAACAGCGGACGAACCGGGCGGTCAATCAGACGCGCAATCAGGGTTTCGCCTTCGCTTGGACGGCCTTCACGACGGAAGAAGCCACCCGGAATTTTACCGGCAGCGTAGGTACGCTCCTGGTAGTTAACGGTCAGTGGGAAGAAGTCCTGACCTGGTTTTGCTTTTTTCTGGCCAACTACGGTTACGAATACCGCAGTGTCATCCATGCTTACCATAACGGCAGCAGTAGCCTGACGTGCCATCATGCCGGTTTCCAGCGTGACGGTGTGTTGACCATACTGGAATTTACGAACGATCGGATTCAGCAAAGTTCTGTCCTTTCTTAAATGTATGACAGCACACCACCGGTGTGCTGACGATTTAACCCGACCTTCTTCGCATCCTCGCGACTAATGACAACCAACACCCCCATGGGTGAAGCCTCTCATTAGCCGCGCGAACCTCTGCAATGAAGATCATTTATAGCAACAATACAATAGTTTCCAGTGAATTGCTGCCGTCTGGTTGAAAAAAGGGGCCATCAGGCCCCCTTTTCTGAAACTCGCAAGACTTAGCGACGCAGACCCAGACGCTCGATCAGCGCGGAGTAACGTGCAACATCTTTACGTTTCAGGTAGTCGAGCAGTTTACGACGCTGAGAAACCATACGCAGCAGACCACGACGGCTGTGGTGATCTTTTTTGTGCTCTGCAAAGTGACCCTGCAGGTGGTTAATCTGTGCAGTCAGCAGTGCAACCTGAACTTCGGTAGAACCGCTGTCGTTAGTACCACGACCAAACTCAGAAACGATTTTAGCTTTAGCTTCAACGCTTAGAGACATTTTCAAACTCCAGAATATAAAGAATGTAAGGATGCCGATCTCTAATTCAGCAATCCCAGTATACGTCCCGCAATATGTTAAACAATTTGCCGAACGTTAAGCCGCGATATTCTACTCGTCTCCCCTGCTTATCGCAAGGCGAGCCGTTATCGCTATCAGGCTTCAACCGGATACTCAACGACCAGGCGACGCGGCGCGACGCGCCCTTCGCCATCCATTTCACCCATGCCGATAAACTTACCTTCATCCCCCTCGGTCACGCGCACCAGACCTTCAGAAGGAGCACTGGTGGTACGAACCGGGTTTCCGTTCTTAAAGTAAACGGAGGATGTTAAAGGAAGATTAACAACCGGGAAATCGGCCGCCGGGCTGTCCATTGGCATCAGCAGCGGATCGAGCAAATCGGCCGGCGCAATCTCCTGCGCTTCCGCCTGCTCAACCAACTCGCGCAGATGTTCAAGGGTCACCATTCGCTCAACCGGGTACGTGCTGACAGCCAGGCGACGCAGGTAAATCACGTGCGCACCGCAACCCAGCTTTTCACCCAGGTCGTCAATGATGGTACGAATATAGGTGCCTTTCGAACAGTGAACTTCCAGCTCCAGCTCATCGCCTTCGTGACGAATAAAGAGCAGTTCGTACACGGTAATCGGACGGGGTTCGCGAGGAACGTCAATGCCCTGGCGCGCATATTCGTACAGTTTTTTACCCTGGTACTTCAGCGCCGAATACATTGACGGTACCTGCAGCGTGTCGCCACGGAAACTTTCCAGCGCAGCATCAAGTTGCTCCGCGCTGAAGGTCACCGGACGCTCTTCTACCACCTGACCATCGGCATCGGAGGTGTCCGTGCGCTGGCCTAGTCGGGCGATGACCCGATAGCGCTTATCGGAGTCCAGCAGGTACTGGGAAAACTTTGTCGCTTCCCCCAGGCAGATCGGCAGCATGCCGGTCGCCAGCGGATCGAGCGCGCCCGTGTGGCCCGCACGGTTGGCGTTAAAAATACGCTTAACTTTTTGCAGCACGTCGTTGCTGGAAGCGCCCTGGGGTTTATCCAGCAGCAGCACACCATGCACGTCGCGACCGCGACGACGAGGACGACTCATTAGTCCTCCTTGCTGTCGTCCGTTGGGTTAACACGACGTTCGTCGTCATGTTTCACCACGCTGGTCACCAGGTTAGACATGCGCATACCTTCGACCAGAGAGTTGTCGTAGAAGAAGGTCAGCTCAGGCACGATACGCAGACGCATCGCTTTGCCGAGCAGAGAGCGGATGTAGCCAGAGGCTTCCTGCAGCGCTTTAATGCCGTTTTTTACCGCGGCTTCGTCCTGATCGTTCAGGAAGGTCACGAACACTTTGGCATACGCCAGGTCGCGGGACATTTCCACGCCGGACACGGTGGTCATGACACCCACGCGAGGATCTTTAATTTCACGTTGCAGGATGAGAGCGATCTCTTTCTGCATTTCTTGCGCTACGCGCTGCGGGCGACCAAATTCTTTCGCCATAATAAATTCTCCAGACAAAAAAGGGGCAAAAAGCCCCTTTTAAAATTATTACCGGGTGGCGCTTTGCTTACCCGGCCTGCATCGATGATTAAGCAATCGTACGCTGAATTTCGATGATCTCGAACACTTCGATCATGTCGCCAACGCGAACGTCGTTGTAGTTCTTCACGCCGATACCACATTCCATGCCGTTACGGACTTCGTTAACGTCATCTTTGAAGCGGCGCAGGGATTCCAGCTCGCCTTCGTAGATAACCACGTTGTCACGCAGTACGCGGATTGGGTTGTGACGTTTGATGATACCTTCGGTAACCATACAGCCCGCGATCGCACCAAATTTCGGTGATTTGAACACGTCACGCACTTCAGCCAGACCGATGATCTGCTGTTTCAGCTCTGGAGACAGCATGCCGCTCATCGCTGCTTTCACTTCGTCGATCAGGTTATAGATGACGGAGTAGTAACGCAGATCCAGACTTTCAGCATCAATCACTTTACGTGCAGACGCGTCAGCACGTACGTTGAAGCCGACCAGGATTGCATTGGATGCAGCAGCCAGGGTGGCGTCGGTTTCGGTGATACCCCCTACGCCAGAACCGATGATCTTCACTTTAACTTCGTCAGTAGACAGTTTCAGCAAGGAGTCGGAGATCGCTTCCACAGAACCCTGAACGTCGGCTTTCAGAACGATGTTCACTTCGTGAACTTCGCCTTCGGTCATGTTCGCAAACATGTTCTCGAGTTTAGATTTCTGCTGACGAGCCAGTTTAACTTCACGGAATTTGCCCTGACGATACAGTGCAACTTCACGCGCTTTCTTCTCGTCACGTACGACGGTCACTTCATCACCCGCAGCCGGCACACCGGACAGGCCCAGGATTTCCACTGGAATGGACGGACCTGCTTCCAGAACTTCCTGGCCCAGTTCGTTACGCATCGCACGAACACGACCGTATTCGAAACCACACAGGACGATATCGCCTTTATGCAGGGTACCTTCACGAACCAGAACAGTTGCAACCGGACCACGACCTTTATCCAGGAAGGATTCGATAACCGCGCCGCTCGCCATACCTTTACGAACCGCTTTCAGCTCCAGAACTTCAGCCTGCAGCAGGATAGCGTTCAGCAGGTCGTCGATACCGGTACCGGCTTTCGCAGATACTGGGATGAACTGCGCTTCACCGCCCCACTCTTCCGGCATAACACCGTACTGGGAGAGTTCGTTTTTAACGCGATCCATGTCAGCTTCTGGCTTATCGATCTTGTTCACTGCAACCACCAGAGGCACCTGCGCCGCTTTCGCGTGCTGGATAGCTTCAATGGTCTGTGGCATTACGCCGTCGTCTGCAGCAACAACCAGTACAACGATATCCGTTGCCTGAGCACCACGAGCACGCATAGAGGTAAACGCTGCGTGGCCCGGGGTATCCAGGAAGGTGATCATGCCGTTGTCGGTTTCTACGTGGTACGCACCGATGTGCTGGGTAATACCACCCGCTTCACCGGAGGCCACTTTCGTCGAACGAATGTAGTCGAGCAGAGAGGTTTTACCGTGGTCAACGTGACCCATGATGGTCACTACAGGCGCGCGCGGTTCTGCCGCTGCGCCGGTGTCACGGTCGCTCATTACTGCTTCTTCCAGCTCGTTTTCACGACGCAGGATAACTTTGTGGCCCATCTCTTCGGCTACCAGTTGCGCAGTTTCCTGGTCGATAACCTGGTTGATGGTGGCCATTGCGCCCAGTTTCATCATCGCTTTGATGACCTGAGAGCCTTTAACCGCCATTTTGTTGGCCAGATCGCCAACGGTGATGGTTTCACCAATCACTACGTCACGGTTAACAGCCTGAGCTGGCTTCTGGAAGCCCTGCTGCAGTGCGGAACCTTTACGCTTGCCGCCTTTACCACCGCGGATCGCTGCACGTGCTTCTTCACGGTCAGCTTTAGATTCAGCGTGCTTGTTGCCTTTTTTGGCTGGGCGAGCAGCTTTGGTGCTGCGAGTACGGCCACGACCACCTTCAACTTCACGGTCGTTATCGTCTTCTGCCTGGCGCGCATGCTGAGAAGTGGTGACGTGATAATCGCTGGTGTCTTCAGACGCTTCAGCAGGGTTCACACCGTTCTTCTCGTTTTCTTCAGCCATACGGCGCGCTTCTTCAGCTACACGGCGAGCTTCTTCTTCAAGCTTGCGGCGGGCTTCTTCTTCCGCTTTACGCTTCAGCTCGGCAGCTTCATTTTCACGGCGGGCTTTTTCAGCCTGGGCGGTTTTTGTCATTTCGTCGGTCTGTTGATTGCTCACTTTGTCTTTTTCCGCAGCTTCACGCTTCACTTTATCACTTGCGTCGCGTTTCGCTTTTTCTGCGGCCTCACGTTCAGCTTTTAATTCTGCTTCACGTTTGGCAGTCGCTTCTGCCTCACGCTGAGCTTGTTCTTCCGCTTCACGCTGTGCCTGCTCTTCCGCAGCAAGGCGTTCTGCCTCTTGCGGATCACGTTTTACAAAGGTGCGTGTCTTGCGGACTTCAATTTGTACCGATTTGCTTTTACCACCGGTACCAGGGATATTCAACGTGCTACGCGTTTTGCGCTGCAGCGTCAGCTTGTCAGGCGTCGAACCGTGTTCACGGTTCAGGTGCGCTAACAAGGTTTGTTTTTCTTGCGCGTTCACCGAGTCATCAGCGGACTTCGGGATCCCTGCATCAGCAAATTGCTGTACCAGGCGGTCCACGGAGGTCTGAATCTCGGCAGCCAGCGATTTTACAGTTACATCAGTCATGCTGTTCCTTCCTGCTACAGTTTATTACGCTTCGTCGCCGAACCAGCAAATATTACGTGCGGCCATGATGAGTTCGCCGGCTTTCTCGTCGGTTAAACCTTCGATATCAGCCAGGTCATCAACGCCTTGCTCAGCGAGATCTTCCAGCGTACAAACACCACGGGCAGCCAGCTTGAACGCAATCGCACGATCAAGACCTTCCAGATTCAGCAGGTCATCAGCCGGCTTCTTATCGCCAAGGCTTTCTTCCTGAGCCAGTGCCAGGGTGGTCAGTGCGTTTTTAGCGCGTTCACGCAGGGCTTCAACGGTGGCTTCATCAAGACCGTCGATTTCCAGCAGCTCTTTCATTGGCACATAGGCCAGTTCTTCAAGGGTAGAGAAACCTTCTTCAACCAGAACAGTGGCGAAATCTTCGTCAATATCCAGGTATTTCGTGAAGGTATCGATCGCCGCATGGGCTTCAGCCTGATGCTTAGCCTGCAGGTCATCAACGGTCATTACGTTGAGTTCCCAGCCGCTCAGCTGTGACGCCAGGCGTACGTTCTGACCGTTACGGCCGATTGCCTGCGCCAGGTTGCCCGCTTCAACAGCGATATCCATGGTGTGTTTGTCTTCGTCAACAACGATAGACGCCACATCCGCCGGAGCCATTGCGTTAATCACGAATTGCGCCGGGTTGTCGTCCCACAGGACGATATCGATACGCTCGCCGCCCAGTTCGGTAGAAACCGCCTGAACACGCGCACCGCGCATACCTACGCAAGCACCGACCGGGTCGATACGCTTGTCGTTGGTTTTCACCGCGATTTTCGCGCGTGAACCCGGATCGCGGGCAGCCGCTTTAATCTCGATAACTTCTTCGCCGATTTCCGGTACTTCGATACGGAACAGTTCAATCAGCATCTCTGGCTTGGAACGGGTCACAAACAGCTGTGCACCACGCGCTTCAGGGCGTACGGCATACAGAACGCCACGAATACGATCACCCGGGCGGAAGTTTTCACGCGGCAGCATGTCTTCACGCAGGATAACGGCTTCAGCGTTACCTGGCAGCCCTTCAGATTTGATTTCCAGAGAGATGTTGTCGCGGTTTACTTTCTTCACCACGCCGGTAATGATCTCACCTTCCTGATCGCGGAACTGATCGACAACCAGCGCACGCTCAGCTTCACGGACTTTCTGGACGATAACCTGTTTTGCGGTTTGCGTGGTGATACGGTCGAAGGTGACAGATTCAATCTGATCTTCAACATAGTCACCCACGTTCAGGCTTTCGTCTTCAAAACGCGCCGCTTCCAGGGTGATCTCTTTCGTCGGTTGGGTCACCTCTTCAACGATTACCCAACGACGGAATGTATCGAAGTCACCGCTTTTACGATCGATTTCTACGCGAACATCGATCTCTTGTTCGTATTTTTTCTTGGTTGCTGTAGCCAGTGCACTTTCCAGCGCTTCGAAAATCTTCTCACGCGGCAGTGATTTCTCGTTGGAGACGGCTTCAACAACAGCCAAAATTTCTTTGTTCATCGCGGGCTTTTCACCTCAATCCAGACTGTTAAAAGTGGGGAACCAGGTTCGCCTTCTGGATATTACTCAGCGCGAACACTTCATCTTTGCCTTCGACTGTAACCGTGATCATTTCACCATCAACGGCTTTGATAATTCCCTGCCATTTACGGCGGTTCTGTACGGCCATACGCAGAACGAGAGCCACTTCTTCACCGGTAAAGCGCACATAGTGCTCGGCCGTGAACATCGGGCGATCGAGGCCGGGTGAGGAAACTTCCAGGTTGTACGCAACGGTAATCGGGTCTTCAACATCAAGAACCGCACTCACCTGGTGGCTAACATCAGCACAATCATCAACATTGATGCCATCTTCACTATCAATATAGATGCGCAGCGTCGATGTACGGCCGCGAACGAATTCGATGCCGACCAGTTCGTAGCCCAGTGCTTCGACCGGTGCAGTAATCATCTCTGTTAATTTTTGCTCTAATGTGGACAAGCCCACCCCCAAGACATAAAAAAAGGGCGTAAAGCCCAGTTATTCTGTAGTCAGATAACAAAAAACCCCGATAAATCGGGGCTTTAGATAACTGAACCCTATAGCCGCAACTGCGGCCTGGAGCACTCTCCGAAAGAATTTTTTCAAATCCAGCTACGAAGGCTCTAAGTCTTCACAGTATATTTGAAAAAGAACTTTATGGGAAAGTGGTTGCGGGGGCCGGATTTGAACCGACGACCTTCGGGTTATGAGCCCGACGAGCTACCAGGCTGCTCCACCCCGCGCCTGAAACGTGGCAAATTCTACGCGTTTTGGAGAGAATTTGCAAATAATGCTGGGATTTGGTACCGAAGACGGGACGTAAAATCGGCGTTTAGTATATTGATAGTGAACCCCACCTGTCAAGCCAGTTTCCGCCAGGTCAAACAAAGGGAAAATTTTACAAAAAACGCACGAGTCTCTTCCGGTCATCGACAAAAGATGATTAAATGAATACTCACTTATTTTGCATAAACATGCATCGAGAGCGAAAGCGGTCTCTTAATCAGTCAATCAAGCAGGGTTTTATTTTATGACGACGATTCTCAAGCATCTTCCGGTAGGACAACGTATTGGCATCGCTTTTTCAGGCGGCCTGGATACCAGCGCTGCACTGCTGTGGATGCGCCAGAAGGGAGCGGTTCCGTATGCATATACTGCGAACCTGGGTCAGCCGGATGAGGACGATTATGATGCAATCCCTCGTCGCGCTAAAGAGTATGGCGCAGAGAACGCGCGCCTGATTGACTGCCGTAAGCAACTGGTCGCTGAAGGTATTGCTGCTATTCAGTGTGGTGCTTTCCATAATACTACCGGCGGCCTGACCTATTTCAATACCACCCCGCTGGGCCGTGCAGTGACCGGTACCATGCTGGTTGCCGCCATGAAAGAAGATGGCGTAAACATCTGGGGTGATGGCAGTACGTATAAAGGAAACGATATCGAACGTTTCTATCGTTATGGCCTGCTGACCAACGCCGAGCTGCAGATTTATAAACCGTGGCTCGATACCGACTTTATCGACGAGCTGGGCGGCCGTCATGAAATGTCCGAGTTTATGATCGCCTGTGGCTTCGACTATAAGATGTCCGTTGAGAAAGCCTACTCTACCGATTCCAATATGCTGGGTGCGACGCACGAAGCGAAGGACCTGGAATTCCTGAACTCCAGCGTGAAGATCGTTAACCCGATCATGGGTGTGAAGTTCTGGGACGAAAACGTCAAAATCCAGGCGGAAGAAGTTACCGTGCGTTTCGAGCGCGGCCATCCGGTTGCCCTGAACGGCAAGACCTTCTCTGACGATGTGGAACTGATGCTGGAAGCTAACCGTATCGGTGGCCGTCACGGTCTGGGCATGAGCGATCAAATAGAAAACCGTATTATCGAAGCAAAAAGCCGTGGCATCTATGAAGCCCCTGGGATGGCGCTGCTGCACATTGCTTATGAGCGTCTGCTGACCGGTATTCACAACGAAGACACCATCGAGCAGTATCACTCCCATGGTCGTCAGCTGGGTAAACTGCTGTACCAGGGCCGTTGGTTCGACCCACAGGCCCTGATGCTGCGTGATGCACTGCAACGTTGGGTGGCAAGCGCGATCACCGGTGAAGTGACGCTGGAGCTGCGTCGCGGGAATGACTACTCGATTCTGAACACCGTGTCCGACAACCTGACTTATAAAGCAGAGCGTCTGACCATGGAGAAAGGTGAATCCGTGTTCTCTCCGGACGATCGTATTGGCCAGCTGACCATGCGTAACCTGGACATCACCGATACCCGTGAGAAGCTGTTCAACTACGTTGAGAATGGCCTGCTCTCCGCAAGCGCCGGTAATGGCCTGCCGCAGGTTGAAAACCTGGAGCACAGCGTTAAGAAGTAAGGCTTACGCAGAAATGCAAAAGGCGCCCACTGGGCGCCTTTTTTACGACCGCTACAGAACCGTTCCCGCTGGCACGAACGTACCCGCCGACGAAAACGCCCCTTCTACAGACGAAATCTACAGACGAAAAAAAAGACGTCTTTCGACGTCTTTCTTCTGGAATATTGGTACCGAGGATGGGACTCGAACCCACAAGCCCGTTAGGGCACTACCACCTCAAGGTAGCGTGTCTACCAATTCCACCACCTCGGTACTGAATACTTAGTGCGGGATATCGCTGGTCGGCTTAGCCGGTGCAGCTGGCTGAGTCTGCTCAGTTTTCGCTGGCGCGCTCAGATTTTCCCACTCGCTTCCTTTGCTGGTCTTGTTGCTGTTGATATTGCCAAGCGCCAGACTGATGATGAAGAACAGCGTAGCCAGAATCGCCGTTGTGCGGGTCATGAAGTTCGCAGAACCACTTGAACCAAACAGCGTACCGGAAGCGCCTGCTCCGAAGGAGGCTCCCATATCAGCGCCTTTACCTTGCTGCAGCATGATCAGCGCTACGAGAGCGATGGCTACAATAAGGAAAATAACTAAAAGAGCTTCGTACATAATCAACCTGTTCCTTGCGGATTTGCCGCATACCAATGCTTCGACCAATTAGCAGGATTTTTGTTTCCCACTGAAGCGGGTGTGAATACTAACCAAAGCGAATGTGCTTCGCAAGGGCAATTTTGACGCATTGTATCAACTGCGGAAAAAAACAGCAAAAAGCCATCAATTGCTCAAAACAAAGGCGGCAAGCGCCGCCTTTTTAATCACTTAACGTGAAAAACTATGCAGCTTTTACGGCATCCGCAATACGGTGTGCAAATTCATTCACCTGCGCCTCGTCTTCGCCTTCCACCATTACGCGGATCAGCGGTTCGGTTCCAGATTTACGCAGCAGAACACGCCCACGGTTGCCCAGGGCTGCTTCAACGTCAGCCATCACCGCTTTCACATTTTCATTTTCCAGTGGATCGCCTTTACCGGCGGTGAAACGCACATTCACCAGGATCTGCGGGAACATTTTCATGCCGCTGCAGAGATCGTGCAGGCTCATATGGTTGCGCGCCATGGCGGCAACAACCTGCAGCGCAGCGACGATACCGTCTCCGGTGGTGGTTTTATCCAGCAGGATCACGTGGCCTGAGTTTTCAGCCCCGATGCGCCAGCCTTTTTCCTGCAGTTTTTCCAGCACATAGCGGTCGCCCACTTTTGCACGGACAAACGGAATACCCAGCTGTTTCAGCGCCAGCTCCAGACCCATGTTGCTCATCAGCGTGCCTACTGCACCGCCGCGCAGCTGGCCCTGACGCAGACCTTCACGCGCAATGATATAGAGGATCTGGTCGCCGTCGACCTTATTACCTTCGTGATCGACCATGATCACGCGATCGCCGTCGCCATCCAGTGCGATGCCCAGATCGGCTTTTTCCGCCAGAACGCGCGCCTGCAGAGCACGAACGTCAGTCGCACCCACCTGTTCGTTAATATTCAGTCCATCGGGCTCACAGCCGATGGTAATCACGTTCGCACCCAGTTCGCGGAAAACATTCGGCGCAATGTGATAGGTCGCACCGTTGGCGCAGTCCACCACAATTTTAAGATGGGCCAGGCTCAGTTCGTTCGGGAAAGTACCTTTGCAGAATTCGATGTAACGACCCGCGGCATCGACAATGCGGTTCGCTTTACCCAGCTCGGCGGAGTCGACACAGGTGATCTCTTTTTCCATCTCCGCTTCGATCGCCTCTTCCACTTCATCCGGCAGCTTAGTGCCGTCGATGGAGAAGAATTTAATGCCGTTGTCGTAAAACGGGTTATGCGACGCCGAAATCACAATCCCTGCTTCAGCACGGAAAGTACGCGTCAGATATGCCACAGCAGGCGTTGGCATTGGGCCAGTGAAGGAAGCGGAAAGCCCCGCGGCAGCCAGACCGGCCTCCAGCGCTGACTCCAGCATATACCCGGAGATACGGGTATCTTTACCAATGATGATTTTACGGGAGCCATGACGCGCAAGGACTTTACCCGCTGCCCACCCCAGTTTCAGGACAAAATCAGGGGTGATTGGCGCATCACCCACGCGCCCACGAATACCATCGGTACCAAAATATTTACGATTACTCATAGCGTTTGTTTTCCTTCGCTGCCAGTGTAGCTTCCACTACACGCATGGCTTCTACTGTTTCTTTAACGTCATGGACACGAATAATGTGCGCGCCCTGCATCGCCGCAATTACAGCGCAGGCCAGGCTTCCGCTCAGACGTTCGCTCGGCCCTACATTCAGTAACTGACCAATCATCGACTTTCTCGACATACCAACCAGCAATGGCAGGTCGAAATGATGGAATTCCGATAAGCGCGCAAGCAGCTCATAATTGTGAGAGAGATTTTTACCGAAACCGAACCCCGGGTCGAGCAGCAATTTCTCTTTTGCGATACCCGCACGTTCACAACGTGCAATATGCTCAATAAAGAAGCGATTTACGTCGGCATAAACATCGTCATACTTTGGCGCTTCCTGCATGGTTTTCGGCTGTCCTTGCATGTGCATCAGGCAAACCGGTAGCCCGGTCTCCGCGGCCGCCTCCAGTGCGCCAGGCTCCGTCAGCGAGCGAATATCATTGATGATGTGAGCACCCACTCTCGCGACTTCACGGATCACTTCAGGTTTAGACGTATCGACGGAGATCCACACCTCGAACCGCTGTGCGATAGCTTCAACCACAGGCACCACGCGCGCCAGTTCTTCTTCCACCGAAACGTCTGCCGCCCCAGGGCGCGTCGATTCCCCGCCCACGTCAATGATGGTGGCGCCCGCGTTAATCATCAAATTTGCGTGTTTCACAGCCTCGATAAGCGTGTTATGCGTGCCGCCGTCAGAGAAGGAGTCAGGCGTGACATTCAGGATACCCATCACATGCGGATGTGAGAGATCGAGATGCGAGTCCTGGGCGAATAGTTTCATGGTCAAATCCCTGGTATCAATATGGTTTTACAGAAAAGAAAAACCCCGGAGCAAGCTCCAGGGTTTGAGGTGCAAACATAGATTTCAACAGCAGTGACTTACTTGTCGCCCAACTGTTCTGACATGGTGTTGCCCGGGTTCGGCGTACGCGGTTCATCGACCGGACGCGGCGCACGCGGTGTGCCATTATTGTCAGAATTGTTGGAAGCGCCTGGGTCTTCCCAACCCGCTGGCGGACGCACTTCGCGGCGAGCCATCAAGTCGTCAATCTGCGGAGCATCGATGGTCTCATATTTCATGAGCGCATCTTTCATCGAATGCAGAATGTCCAGGTTATCGTTCAGGATCTGACGGGCGCGATTGTAGTTACGCTCGATCAGCAGCTTCACTTCCTGGTCAATGATACGTGCGGTTTCATCGGACATGTGTTTCGCTTTCGCCACGGAGCGGCCCAGGAATACTTCGCCTTCTTCTTCCGCATACAGCAGGGGACCCAGCTTCTCGGAGAAGCCCCATTGGGTCACCATGTTACGCGCCAGGTTGGTCGCGACTTTAATGTCGTTGGACGCACCGGTCGAAACATGTTCCGCGCCGTAAATAATCTCTTCTGCCAGACGACCGCCGTAAAGGGTTGAAATCTGACTTTCCAGTTTCTGACGACTGGCGCTGATGGCATCGCCTTCCGGAAGGAAGAACGTCACACCCAGCGCACGACCGCGCGGAATAATCGTCACTTTATGCACCGGATCGTGTTCCGGCACCAGGCGACCGATAATCGCGTGACCGGCTTCGTGGTAAGCCGTGGACTCTTTCTGCGCTTCCGTCATCACCATGGAGCGACGTTCCGCACCCATCATGATTTTGTCTTTCGCTTTTTCGAACTCCACCATCGACACAACGCGTTTGTTACCGCGAGCAGCGAACAGTGCAGCTTCGTTGACCAGGTTTGCCAGGTCAGCACCGGAGAAGCCCGGCGTACCACGCGCGATGATTGCCGCGTCGACATCCGGTGCCAGCGGTACGCGACGCATGTGAACTTTCAGAATCTGTTCACGACCACGTACATCCGGCAGACCAACCACAACCTGACGGTCGAAACGGCCTGGACGCAGCAGCGCAGGGTCAAGAACGTCCGGACGGTTAGTCGCCGCGATAACGATAATACCTTCGTTACCTTCGAAGCCATCCATCTCAACCAGCATTTGGTTCAGCGTCTGTTCACGTTCATCGTGACCACCGCCCAGGCCTGCGCCACGCTGGCGGCCTACGGCGTCGATTTCATCGATGAAGATAATGCACGGTGCTGCCTTCTTGGCCTGCTCGAACATGTCACGCACACGAGATGCACCAACACCCACGAACATTTCAACGAAGTCAGAACCTGAAATAGTAAAGAACGGCACCTTCGCTTCACCCGCGATGGCTTTCGCCAGCAGGGTTTTACCGGTACCCGGAGGCCCCACCATCAGAACGCCTTTCGGGATCTTACCGCCCAGTTTCTGGAAACGGCTCGGCTCGCGCAGGTATTCAACCAGTTCGCCCACTTCTTCTTTTGCTTCGTCGCAACCTGCAACGTCGGCAAATGTGGTCTTGATCTGATCTTCCGTTAGCATACGCGCCTTGCTCTTACCGAACGACATGGCACCTTTGCCACCGCCGCCCTGCATCTGGCGCATAAAGAAGATCCAGACGCCAATAAGAAGCAGCATCGGGAACCAGGAGATGAAGATAGAAGCCAGCAGGCTTGGTTCTTCTGGCGGCTCGCCTACCACCTTGACGTTTTTGGTCAGAAGGTTATCAAGCAGCTTAGGATCGTTCACCGGGATGTAAGTCGTGTAACGGTTACTATCTTTCTTGGTAACGTTGATCTCACGTCCGTTGATACGCGCTTCGCGAACCTGGTCCTGATTGACCTCCTGCAGGAAGGTAGAATAATCCACCTTGCGGCCATTCGACTCGCTGGGCCCAAAGCTCTGGAATACTGACATCAGCACAACGGCAATGACCAGCCAGAGTATTAGGTTTTTCGCCATGTCACTCAAGGGATTAACCTCATATTACAACTGTGTTAAAAACAGCGTCAGGATACTCTATATCCCGTGTCATTCAAACTTTCGTCTGAAAGACGCGGGTTATCATTTTCGCCCGGTCGCTACAATATACACTTCTCGGGAACGGGCCCGGGAAGAGTCCGGCTTACGAACTTTAACCTTCGCAAACAGGGAGCGAATTTCCTTAAGATACTCCTCGAAACCTTCGCCCTGAAACACCTTCACAACAAAACTACCACCAGGCGCTAGTACATCACGACACATTTCTAACGCTAGCTCCACCAAATACATGGCGCGGGGGATATCCACCGCCGGTGTTCCACACATATTTGGTGCCATATCTGACATGACAACCTGGACCTTACTATCACCTACACGCTCAAGTAGCGCTTTCAGCACTAATTCATCACGAAAGTCGCCCTGAAGGAAGTCGACACCGACGATGGGATCCATTGGTAAAAGGTCGCATGCGATGATTCGGCCCGTTCCGCCGATCTGCGTAACCGCATACTGGGACCATCCGCCAGGTGCTGCACCGAGATCGACAACCGTCATTCCCGGCTTAAAAAGTTTGTCACTTTGCTGTATTTCATCAAGTTTAAACCAGGCACGGGAACGCAACCCCTTTTTCTGTGCCTGTTGAACATATTTATCGCTAAAGTGTTCCTGAAGCCAGCGGCTGGAGCTGGCAGAACGCTTTTTACCTGTCATTTAACATTTCCGTCCTGGTTCATCGTTACTTGCCTGTGACGTAAATTTCTACGCAGCTATTTGGCGATATAAGGGAGATGGCGGTAGAATGAACCGTTTTCAATCCCAACGTAAGCAAAAATATACGATGAATCTGAGTACTAAACAAAAACAGCACCTTAAAGGTCTGGCACATCCGCTCAAGCCTGTAGTCATGCTTGGCAACAATGGTTTGACCGAAGGGGTGCTTGCCGAGATTGAACAAGCGCTGGAACACCACGAGCTGATCAAGGTGAAAATCGCCTCTGAAGACCGAGACACTAAAAACCTGATCGTGGAAGCCATCGTGCGTGAAACGGGTGCCTGTAATGTACAGGTCATCGGTAAAACGCTGGTGCTCTATCGCCCATCTAAAGAGCGTAAAATCTCGCTGCCACGCTAAGGATATCCTGAATCGAACACATTTTCTGTGTAAAACGAGGGATTTCTGTCAGCAGGTGAGCAAAATGCCACGCTCCTTGAGTTGATAAAAGGCCGCTATGCGGCCTTTTTCTTTTCTTTACAATGTATCAACATCTTAGTCGAGATGCGAATTACAGGTATTCAACCTTAATAATTTCGTATTCCACTTCGCCACCCGGGGTGCGGATAGTGACAACATCATCCTGCTCTTTGCCAATCAGGCCGCGAGCAATCGGGGAGTTCACCGAAATCAGATTCTGTTTAAAGTCCGCTTCATCATCACCCACGATGCGATAAGTCTGCTCTTCGTCATTGTCCAGGTTCAGCACGGTAACGGTTGAACCAAAAATGACGCGGCCATTGTTAGGCATTTTGGTGATATCGATAACCTGCGCATTGGACAGTTTTGCTTCGATATCTTTAATACGCCCTTCACAGAAGCCCTGCTGCTCACGCGCCGCGTGGTATTCAGCATTCTCTTTCAGGTCGCCATGCTCACGCGCATCCGCGATAGCGGCGATGATTTCAGGGCGACGAACGGATTTCAGAAAATCCAGCTCTTCGCGCAGTTTTTCGGCACCACGTAAGGTCATCGGAATAGCTTGCATTTGTTATACCTCTTAAACATTCCTGTTGGGAGCAGTGTTCCCTGCCCCGGCCCCCATGAGCGGGCCAGAAGCAAAAAGAAAACCGACCCGGGAGCGAAGCCCCAGGTCAGCAACAATTTTCAATTTGATACGCATTTTACCGCGAAGTTCACTATGGGTCATCGTTTACTTTGCAGTGCTATGCACCGTAGTATGACGGTTTGTTTTCGGGTTGTTAGCGCGAGATTATGCGATTTTCCAGATTTATCATCGGATTGACTACCAGTATAGCGTTCAGCGTTCAGGCCGCGAATGTTGATGAGTACATTAATCAGCTACCCGCAGGTGCCAACCTTGCCTTGATGGTGCAGAAGGTCGGGGCGCAGTCGCCAGAGATTGACTATCACAGTCAACAGATGGCGCTGCCTGCCAGTACCCAGAAGGTGATCACCGCACTCGCCGCCCTGCTTCAGCTTGGGCCTGACTTCCGTTTTACCACCACGCTCGAGACCAAAGGCAACATCGAGGGTGGCGAACTGAAAGGCGATCTTATCGCTCGTTTCGGGGGAGATCCTACGTTTAAACGCCAGGATATCCGCAACATGGTCGCGTCGCTGAAAAAATCTGGCGTGCAGAAGATTGATGGCAATGTGTTAATCGACACCTCTATTTTTGCCAGCCACGATAAAGCGCCAGGATGGCCGTGGAACGACATGACGCAGTGCTTTAGCGCTCCGCCAGCCGCCGCGATTGTGGATCGTAACTGCTTCTCCATTTCACTTTACAGCGCGCCAAAACCGGATGACTTAGCATTTATTCGCGTGGCGTCTTACTACCCGGTGACGATGTTCAGCCAGGTTCGTACCCTCGCAAAAGGCTCCCCGGATGCGCAGTATTGCGAGCTGGACGTGGTGCCAGGCGATCTTAACCGCTTCACGCTGACCGGGTGCCTGACACAGCGCGCCGACCCATTGCCGCTGGCCTTTGCGATACAGGATGGCGCAAGCTATGCGGGTGCCATTCTCAAGGATGAACTGAAGCAGGTGGGAATAACCTATTCCGGTACCCTGCTGCGCCAGACGCAGGTTAATCAACCCGGTACGGTCATCGCCAGCAAACAATCTGCGCCGCTGCACGATTTGCTACGGATTATGCTGAAAAAGTCTGACAACATGATTGCTGACACGGTGTTCCGTATGATTGGTCACGCGCGTTTCGGCGTGCCAGGAACCTGGCGTGCGGGTTCCGACGCCGTACGTCAGATCCTGCGCCAACAGGCGGGGATCGATCTTGGCAACACCATTGCCGTCGATGGCTCCGGGTTATCGCGGCATAATTTGATCTCCCCGGCAACGATGATGCAAGTACTTCAGTACATTGCACAACATGACACTGAGCTAAACTTTATTTCGATGCTGCCACTTGCCGGGCATGACGGTTCGCTTCAGTACCGTGCCGGCCTTCATGCGGCCGGGGTGGACGGAAAAGTTTCAGCCAAGACAGGTTCACTGCAGGGGGTTTATAACCTTGCAGGCTTCATCACTACCGCCAGCGGGCAACGCATGGCATTCGTGCAGTATCTTTCCGGCTATGCCGTCGAACCGACCGACCAGCGTAATCGTCGTATTCCACTGGTTCGCTTCGAAAGCAGGCTTTATAAGGACATCTACCAGAATAACTAGCGATGAAACTACTCATAGTTGAAGACGATCTGTTATTGCAGGAAGGGCTGGCTCTGGCGCTGGCCAATGAAGGATATGCCCTCGACTGCGCCGCCACGGCGGCTGAGGCGGATGCCCTGATCCAGAGCGGCGAGTACAGTCTGGTGATCCTCGATTTAGGCTTACCGGATAAAGACGGCGCTACGCAGCTAAGCCAGTGGCGCCGCCGGGGTATCGCCAATCCGGTATTGATCCTGACGGCACGGGATGCCATTGAAGATCGTATCAACGGCCTCGATTCTGGCGCTGATGATTACCTGGTGAAACCGTTTGCCCTTGCGGAGCTTCAGGCGCGGGTACGGGCGTTGATTCGTCGTTATCAGGGACACAGCGATAACTTACTGACCGACGGCGATATTACGCTGAATCTGCAAACCCAGCAGGTGCTGTGCCAGTCCCTGCCGGTTGAAGTAACCCCTAAAGAGTTCGCGCTGCTGACGCGCCTGATTATGCGCAGCGGACAAACGGTACACCGCGAAACCCTGCAGCAGGATATTTATTCCTGGCAGGACGATCCGGGCTCAAATACCCTCGAAGTGCATATTCACAATCTGCGTCGCAAACTGGGTAAAGACCGGATTAAAACTGTCCGTGGCGTAGGCTACCGTCTGGAGAGCCAGAAATGAACAGCATGCGTCGGCGATTAATGGTTCTGCTGGCGGTCATTCTGTTATTTTTCCAGCTGATAAGCGTGATCTGGCTCTGGCATGAAAGCCGTGAACAGATTGGTTTTCTGGTCAACGAAACGCTCTCGGCGAAATCGCGCAATAATCATGTCGAGAAAGAGATTCGCGAAGCGATTGCCTCGCTGCTGGTCCCCTCTCTGGTGATGGTCGGTTTTACGCTGTGCTTCTCATTCTGGGCGGTCACCTGGATAACCCGGCCGCTGAATCAACTGCGCGTCAGCCTGGCGAACCGCTCGGCGGATAACTTAACCCCACTCCCTGTCTATTCCGACATGGAAGAAATTGGTGCCGTCACAACCTCGCTCAACCAGCTCCTCGCCCGTTTGGATCACACCATTCAACAGGAACGTCTCTTCACTGCGGACGCCGCTCACGAGCTGCGAACGCCGCTTGCGGGGATCAGACTGCATCTGGAACTGATGGCGCAGTCCGGCTCTCCACAGGCCACGACGTTAATTACCCGTATCGATCAGCTGATGCACACGGTTGAGCAACTGCTGATGTTGTCCCGTGCCGGACAGGCGATGGCGAGCGGTCACTATGAAACCGTCAACTGGACAGACGATATCATCATGCCGCTCGGTCTTGGACATGAAGCCAAAGAGCACACGGTGATATGGCCGGACAAAAGTCCGCTCACAGTGCAGGGTGATGCGGTACTTCTGCGTTTGATGCTGCGCAATCTGCTTGAGAACGCCGGGCGCTACAGTCCGTCAGGCACAACGATTCGCGTGACTCTGGCCGACGTTGACGGGGGGACACAGGTCAGCGTTATCGATCAGGGGCCGGGGATAGATGAAGCGCACCGCCAGTCGATTACTGAACCGTTCCGTCGTCTTGACCAACGCTACGGTGGCAGCGGCCTGGGGCTGAGCATTGTGCAACGTATCGTGCAGCTCCACCACGGCAAGCTGACGCTGGAGAATGGTGCTGAGGGCGGCTTAATCGCCAGCTGCTGGTTGCCGTCCAGCCTGCAATAAAAAAGCCCCCTTCCGGGGGCTTTAAACTGCGATTAGTGCTTGTAGATGAACTCGACACCTTCTTCGTCGTCTTCATCCCAGTCGTCGTCCCAGTCTTCTTCCTCTTCCACTTCCAGCTCTTCGAGCTGTTGGCGGTGGTAGTCATCCCACATGAATTCGACTTTTTCTGGCTGTTTCGCTTCTTCAGCCTGAACAACCGGGTTCTCGATGATAAAGGTCATCACATCCCAGCACAGATCTTTCACGCCAACCTGGCTTGCCGCGGAGATCAGGTAGTATTTATCTTCCCAGCCCATCGCTTCAGCAATGGCTTTCGCTTTCGCTTCCGCTTCGGCTTTATCCATCAGATCGATCTTGTTAAAGACCAGCCAACGCGGCTTGTTCGCCAGTTTTTCGCTGTATTTTTCCAGCTCGCCGATAATGATGCGGGCATTTTCTACCGGATCGGAACCGTCGATTGGATCGATATCGATGAGATGCAGCAGTACGCGGCAGCGCTCAAGGTGTTTCAGGAAGCGGATACCCAGACCGGCACCTTCTGCAGCACCTTCAATCAGACCCGGGATATCAGCAACCACAAAGCTCTTCTCGTTATCCATACGGACAACGCCCAGGCTTGGTACCAGCGTGGTAAACGGATAATCCGCCACTTTTGGCTTAGCTGCAGAGACCGCGCGAATAAACGTCGATTTACCGGCGTTTGGCATACCCAGCATCCCGACATCGGCCAGAAGCATCAGCTCCAGCTGCAGATCGCGCTTGTCGCCCGGCGTACCCATCGTTTTCTGACGCGGGGTACGGTTTACGGACGATTTGAAACGGCTGTTACCCAGACCGTGCCAGCCGCCTTTCGCCACCATCAGACGCTGACCGTGTTTGGTCATATCGCCCATGGTTTCGCCCGTCCCTTGGTCAATCACACGCGTACCGACCGGAACCTTAATGGTCACGTCTTTACCGCGTTTGCCCGTACAGTCACGGCTTTGACCGTTCTGACCACGCTCAGCGCGGAAGGATTTTTCGAAACGGTAGTCGATCAGCGTGTTGAGGTTCTCATCCGCCTCCAGCCACACGTCCCCGCCGTCACCGCCGTCACCGCCGTCAGGACCGCCACGTGGAATATATTTCTCACGGCGGAAGCTCACGCAACCATTGCCGCCATCACCTGCCACGACCAGGATTGTCGCTTCATCAACAAACTTCATTTTACTCTCCGTAACTCATTCGCCTGAGCGGGGGACTACTACGACCGCTTCATTTTTGCGCCAACGCCCCCAAAGACGATGACCAATGGCGGAATACATCGCGCCCGCAACCACGACAAACGCACCGAGATAGCCCAACATGTTGAGCATCGGTCTGACGAAGACATCGGGCCAGGCCATTGATAACAAATCTGAAAATAACAGCGTAAACAGCGGGGTAAGCGTAATGAGTGCGCTCACCTGTGCTGCCTGCCAGCGCGCCATCGCTTCGGCCAGCGCGCCATAACCGACCAGCGTGTTCAGCCCACAAAAAATGAGGCACGCCAGTTGCCAGTCGCTAAGCTGGGTAATCACACCCGGTTTTGCTAACGGCAATAATGCTATTGTACACAAAGTGTACAGCAAAAAGAGGATCTGCTGTGAGGCCAAACGACGCAATAACACCTTTTGCGCGACGCCATAGCTCACCCAAACCGTTGCTGCTCCCACTCCGAAGATCACACCCCAGGTGTAATCCGTCAGTCGGGTAAAAATCTCTATCAGACTGGTGTTGAAGAACATCACCAGACCACAGAGCAACATGCTCGCCCCGATAATTTGCGTGCCACGCATCTTCTCCTTGAGGATAAAGACGCTGGCGACCATCATGCCGACCGGTGAAAGCTGACCAATCACCTGCGACGCCGTGGGGCTAAGATACTGCAGGGAAGAACTGAACAGTATAAAGTTACCGAACAGGCCACCCGTCGCGATAGCCAGCAACACCAGCCAGCGCGGTTTACGGAAGATACGCAACGGCGGAAGCTTACCTTTGATCGCGAGGATGGCCCCAAGGCCGATACTTGCCATCAGAAAGCGATAAAATACCACCGTTGGCGGCTCCATCACTTCCAGTACCTGCTTCATTGCAATTGGCAGCGCACCCCAGCACATTGCGGTCGTGAGCGCCAAAAGAATACCAATGCCGGCCTGCTGCTTCATGCCCGTTTTCCCTACAGAAAAAATTACCGGGTTTCCAATGTAAAAAGCCCCGCAACAGGTTGCGGGGCTTTAATCCGTTACCGGACCGAGAAAACCTTACTCAGCAACGATGCTGATGTATTTACGGTTGTTCGGGCCTTTAACTTCAAATTTCACTTTACCGTCTGCTTTAGCAAACAGAGTGTGGTCACGACCGCAACCTACGTTGTTGCCAGCGTGGAATTTGGTGCCACGTTGACGAACAATGATGCTACCCGCCAGAACGGATTCGCCACCGAAACGCTTAACGCCCAGGCGTTTAGCTTCTGAATCGCGACCGTTACGTGTGGAGCCGCCAGCCTTTTTATGTGCCATTTAAATCTCTCCTCAGGTCTTAGGCGCTGATGCCAGTAATTTTCACATCAGTGAACCACTGACGGTGGCCCTGCTGCTTACGGTAGTGTTTACGACGACGAAACTTAACAATTTTAACTTTCTCGCCACGACCGTGAGCAACAACTTCAGCTTTGATAACGCCGCCATCAACGAAAGGAACGCCGATTTTGACTTCTTCACCGTTTGCGATCATCAGAACTTCTGCGAACTCAACAGATTCGCCAGTTGCGATGTCCAGCTTTTCCAGGCGAACGGTCTGACCTTCGCTTACTCGGTGTTGTTTACCACCACTTTGGAAAACCGCGTACATATAAACTCCGCTTCCGCGCACATCCTCGTATGAATCAGAGTGCGCTATAAATATTCACAATAGGGCGCGAATATTACGCAAAACGCGAGCCTTTGACAAGTGCTACCATCAATACATGAAGAAAAAAAACACAACGCGTAAGGTAACGTTTATCTGAGCCGTTTTTTCAGTACAATCAGCACTACTATTGATAAACCTAACCCTTCGTTACCCCATTGAAGATGGGATAAACAGGATAAAAAGCCCGGCTTTTGCGATGAATTTAGAAAAAATCAACGAGTTAACCGCGCAAGATATGGCGGGTGTGAATGCAGCAATCCTGGAGCAACTCAATTCTGACGTTCAGCTGATCAATCAGTTGGGCTATTACATCGTCAGCGGCGGCGGTAAACGCATTCGCCCGATGATTGCCATCCTGGCTGCCCGAGCCGTCGGCTATCAGGGAAATGCTCACGTCACGATCGCGGCACTGATCGAATTTATTCACACTGCGACGCTTCTTCATGATGATGTTGTGGATGAATCAGACATGCGCCGGGGTAAAGCCACCGCCAACGCCGCCTTTGGCAATGCTGCCAGCGTCCTGGTGGGGGATTTTATCTATACCCGTGCCTTCCAGATGATGACCAGCCTGGGTTCGCTGAAAGTGCTGGAGGTCATGTCTGAAGCCGTTAACGTGATTGCTGAGGGCGAAGTGCTTCAGCTGATGAACGTCAACGACCCTGACATCACCGAAGAAAACTACATGCGCGTAATTTACAGTAAAACCGCGCGCCTGTTTGAAGCGGCTGCACAGTGTTCCGGCATTCTGGCTGGCTGTAGCGAAGCCCAGGAAAAAGGGCTGCAGGACTATGGCCGTTATCTGGGTACCGCATTCCAGCTGATTGATGATTTGCTGGATTACAGTGCAGACGGCGAAACGCTCGGCAAAAACGTGGGTGATGACCTGAACGAAGGCAAACCGACGCTGCCGCTACTCCATGCGATGCGCAACGGGTCAGCCGACCAGGCGAAAATGATCCGTGAAGCGATCGAGCAGGGAAATGGTCGTCATCTTCTGGAACCCGTGCTGGAAACAATGGCCATTTGCGGATCGCTGGACTGGACGCGTCAGCGTGCCGAAGAAGAGGCGGATAAAGCCATCGCCGCACTTCAGGTCATCCCGGACAGCCCATGGCGCGATGCGCTCATTGGTCTTGCCCATATCGCCGTTCAGCGCGACCGTTAATCCTGCTCTCCCCTCCCCGCGGCCCTCGCGGGGAGATTCCAGTACACACCTGTATATTCCTCTTTCACGTAAACGCACCGGTTTACAGACCGCATGAATAAAGCCATGCCTTATTCTGAATATCCCTACCAGTAACGCGAACTTTTTAGAACAAGAAATTGAAATGGGTATAGTAAGGCCAGTCGTTTCAGACGAAATGGCGTAAGTGAATCCGAACTTAAGGACAGCGTTATGGACACGAAATTTATCGACTGGCACACAGCAGATATCATTGCGGCACTGCGCAAAAAAGGCACATCACTGGCTGCGGAATCTCGCCGCCATGGCCTGAGTTCTTCAACCCTGGCAAATGCCCTGACGCGCCCCTGGCCGAAGGGAGAATTGATCATTGCGACGGCGCTGGATACGCATCCGTGGGTGATCTGGCCTTCGCGTTACCACGATCCCATTACCCATGAATTTATCGACAGATCGCGCATGATCCGCCAGAGGAAAGTGAAGAAAGACCCGCAGGAATAGCGGTTTTTTTGACAGGAACAGCAACCCCCCGGTCATTTCTGGCAGGGGGCTGCCGGAACGATTACTCGCCCTTCACACGCTCAATATTCGCACCCAGCGCGCGCAGTTTATCTTCGATACGTTCATAGCCACGATCGATGTGATAAATACGATCAACGACCGTCGTCCCTTCCGCAATACAACCCGCCAGCACCAGGCTTGCAGATGCACGCAGATCGGTTGCCATCACCTGAGCACCAGACAGTTTCTCAACGCCGTGGCAAATCACGGTATTACTCTCGATCTCAGCATGTGCGCCCATACGAATCAGTTCCGGTACGTGCATAAAGCGGTTTTCAAAGATGGTCTCGGTAATGAACCCCGTCCCTTCTGCCACCAGGTTTAACAGGGTGAACTGCGCCTGCATATCGGTCGGGAAAGCAGGATGCGGAGCTGTACGCACGTTTACCGCTTTTGGACGGTTGCCGTGCATGTCCAGGCTGATCCAGTCTTCACCGATTTCGATATCAGCGCCTGCGTCACGCAGTTTCGCCAGCACCGCATCCAGGGTATCTGGCTGCGCGTTGCGGCAGGTAATTTTCCCGCCTGAAATCGCGGCAGCAACCAGGAACGTCCCGGTTTCGATACGGTCTGGCAGGACACGATACACGCCGCCGCCCAGACGCTCAACGCCTTCGATGGTGATACGGTCGGTGCCCTGGCCGGTGATCTTCGCACCCAGCGCCACGAGGAAGTTCGCGGTATCCACAATCTCCGGTTCACGCGCGGCGTTTTCGATGATGGTAGTACCTTCTGCCAGCGTTGCCGCAGACATGATGGTGACGGTGGCACCAACGCTCACTTTGTCCATGACAATGTGCGCGCCTTTCAGGCGGCCATTCACAGACGCTTTAACATAACCTTCTTCGAGTTTGATCTCGGCACCCAGTTTCTCCAGGCCAAAGATGTGCAGGTCAACCGGACGTGCACCGATTGCGCAGCCACCCGGCAGGGAAACCTGACCCTGACCAAAACGTGCCACCAGCGGGCCAAGCGCCCAGATGGATGCGCGCATGGTTTTTACCAGATCGTAAGGTGCAGAGAAGTTGTTTACGTTGCTGGCGTCGATCCAGACAGAACCGTTACGCTCAACTTTGGTGCCCAGCTGGCTGAGCAACTTCATGGTGGTGTCGATATCTTTCAGCTTCGGTACGTTCTGAATTTCTACCGGCTCTTCCGCGAGCAGCGCAGCAAAGAGGATGGGCAGCGCGGCATTTTTTGCGCCAGAAATTGTGACTTCGCCCTGGAGACGCGTTGGCCCCTGTACACGAAATTTATCCATTGTGTGCTCTCTTATAAATTCAACCGTGCTGCGGGCGTGTCGCCCACAACTCAAAAACCGTTTAGTTTGCGATCGCGTGCCCACTCTTGAGGGGTGAACGCTTTAATCGACAGGGCATGGATGCGGTTATCCGCAATGTATTCCATCAGCGGCGCATATACAGCCTGCTGTTTCTTCACACGGCTCATACCGTCGAACATCTCACCCACAGCAATAACCTGGAAGTGACTGCCATCGCCAGTGACGTGGGCTTCCTGAAGGGAGAGTGCATTCATCAGCACTGTCTGGATTTCATGATTTTCCATGGGTTCTTAATCATCTGATAGTGAAAACAAGCCCAACATCTTAGAGCAAAGTGGCGTCGTCTTAAACAAGCAAAAAGCCCCGACGATGAATCTGTCAGGGCTTTCAGAAGTAACGCACTGAAAATATTAACGAGGCAGTACGTCCTGAGGGAGATTATAGAGCTGGGCCAGGGTGACCACATTATCGCTCGCCGCGTGCAGCGTAACGCTTGTCCCCTGCTTTTTCCCCACGGCAACAAGATGGGCCAGCAGCGCGACGCCTGCCGTGTCCACCCGTGAAATGCCGCTCAGATCGATAACCGTCACGCCCTGCATCGCTTCAAAACGTTTGTCCCAGAGCGGGTTCAGCAGATCCTGGTCGAGTTCACCCGTCAGCTTCAACGTCTCACCCTCACGCGACCAGCTCAGTTGATCCGACATTACTTCTTCTCGTCCAGAGAGATTTTCTGACGCGAGATAGACTGCAGCTGTGCGGTCAGGCCATCAATGCCTTTGGTGCGCAGCAGGTCACTCCACTCGTTCTGTTTAGTGGTGATCATGCTCACCCCTTCCGCAATCATGTCATAGGCCTGCCAGTGACCGGTCTGGCTGTTTTTACGCCACTGGAAGTCCAGGCGTACTGGCGGACGGCCATTAGGATCGATAATCGTGACGCGGATAGGAATGATAGTCGCGTCGCCCAGCGGCTGCTCTGGCGCAATCTGATAGGTCTGACCGTGATACATCGCCAGTGCCTGACCGTAAGCCTGTTTCAGGTATTCACGGAACGCGGCAAAATAGGCGTCGCGCTGCGCCGGGGTCGCGTCTTTGTAATAACGGCCCAGAACCAGCGCACCCGCATATTTGATCTGCACGTACGGCAGCAGCTCTTGATCAACCACGTCGCGCAGATAATCAGGATTGGAACGAATTTTCGGCTGTTCGTTTTTAAGCCGGTCGAAGGTCTTCTTCGCAGCCTCATCCATCAGTTTGTACGGGTTACTCTGATCCGCAGCATGCGCCGCGGTGAGAGGGGCAATGACCAGCATGGCAACCATTAACAGTCGTTTAAACATGAATGACTTCTCCTGAAATTAATTCGTCGTGCCTGGTGTCGGTGCGACACTGGCAGGATCTTCGCTCTGCGCAGGGGCAGCGTCGGACTTCTTATCATCTCCTTTACTGTTATAAAGGAACTGACCAATCATATCCTCCAGTACCATCGCGGACTTCGTATCCTGGATTACGCTACCGTCTTTAAGGATAGTCGTTCCCAGCTCCGGGTCTTCAAAACCGACGTTAAGCGCCAGATATTGCTCACCCAGGAGGCCGGACGTGCGGATAGAAAGCGAGCTGGTGTCCGGGATATGGTTATAACGCTCTTCAATATCCATCGACACGCGCGGCAGATAGGTTTTCTCATCAAGCGTAATGTCAGAGACGCGCCCGATGACCACCCCGCCTATACGTACCGGCGAGCGCGCCTTCAGCCCGCCGATGTTATCAAAGGTCGCATAAATGCGATAAGTCGGCTCGGTGCGCACAGACGTGATATCCGCCGCTCTCAGGCAGATAAACAGCGCGGCCAGCAACGCCAGTAACAGGAACACACCGACCCAAATTTCATTTTTTCTCGTTTGCATGAACTCAATTCCCAAACATCAGTGCGGTGAGCACAAAATCCAGACCCAGTACGGCCAGCGACGAATGTACGACAGTACGTGTAGTTGCACGGCTGATGCCCGCCGAAGTCGGGATCGCATCATAGCCATTGAACAAGGCGATCCAGGTGACCGTAATGGCAAATACCACGCTTTTAATCAGACAGTTAACCAGATCCATTCGCAGATCGATGGCATCCTGCATGGCCGACCAGAAGAAGCCTGCATCGATGCCCTTCCAGTGAACGCCAACCAGCGAGCCGCCCCAGATACCCACGGCGACAAAGAGAATTGTCAGGAGCGGTAAGGAAATCACCCCCGCCCAGAAGCGTGGCGAGATCACACGACGCAGCGGGTCGACCGCCATCATCTCCATGCTGGAAAGCTGCTCGGTCGCACGCATCAGGCCAATTTCAGCGGTCAATGCTGACCCTGCACGCCCGGCGAACAACAGCGCCGCCACCACCGGCCCCAGTTCACGCAGCAGCGACAGCGCCACCAGCATGCCGAGGCTGGTTTCGGCGCTGTAGGTCGTCAGAACGAGGTAGCCCTGCAGCCCCAGCACCATGCCGATAAACAGACCGGAGACAATGATGATGAGCATCGACAGCACGCCGACATTATAGAGCTGCCGCACCAGTAGCGGTGCATGCTTACGAAATTCCGGCTTGCCGACCAGCGCGTTGAACAACATCAATCCGGCACGCCCGAACGTCCTGATGGTTTTTATGCCACGGTGTCCAAGAGCGGCCAATGCATTTAACAGCATCAGTGGCTTAACTCCCTATTCCCAGTAAATCGTCACGATAGTCGCCCGCCGGGTAGCGGAACGGCACAGGCCCATCCGCAATGCCGTCGAGGAACTGCCGTACACGCGGATCGCAGTTTTCCTGCAACGCCTGAGCGCTGCCATGCGCGACGATCCTTTTGTCTGCCACAATGTAGGCATAGTCGGCGATGCTCAACACTTCCGGTACATCGTGAGAAACCACAATGCAGGTTACGCCGAGCGCGCTGTTCAGTTCAGAGATGAGCTTCACCAGCACGCCCATCGTGATAGGGTCCTGCCCGACGAACGGTTCGTCGAACATGATTAAATCGGGTTCTAAGGCGATGGCGCGTGCCAGCGCGGCGCGGCGTGCCATACCGCCGGACAGCTCTGAGGGCATCAGTTTTGCAGCCCCTCGCAGCCCCACGGCTTCAAGCTTCATCATCACCGTACTTTTCAGCAGCTCTGGCGGCAGACTGGTGTGTTCGCGCAGCGGATAAGCCACGTTATCAAAGACGTTCATGTCAGTGAACAACGCTCCCGACTGGAAAAGCATACTCATGCGTTTACGAACAGTATACAGGCGCGATCGTGACATCTCGGGGATGTTTTCGCCGTCAAAGAGGATTTCACCGCTATCGGGTGGGATCTGGCCACCAATAAGGCGCAGCAGGGTCGTTTTACCGATCCCGGACGGCCCCATGATGGCAGTGATCTTGCCACGCGGTACGGTCAACGAAATATCATCGAATATCAATCTGTTGGCGCGAGAAAAACTCACACCCCGGACATCAACTAAATTCGCCATAGTTTGGCTCATTTATGGTTCCTTTCTTACCCTGCTCACGTTAAGCATGCAGACTGAATCAGCCCTAAACTCAGCATTTTTACAGAATATTAGCCGTTGAGGTTAGCGAAAGCTGGCATTTGTTTTACTTTTCCGGCGCATAAAGTCAAAATTAGGAATTCGTTACGCCTCAGACTGTATACAGTCCTGCCATTCCATTCCTGCGCGATGGACCGACGAGTATACCTGAAGAAAGGACTTTTGATGCTTTTAGCAACAGCACTGTTAATAATTGGTTTACTTTTGGTGGTCTACAGTGCTGACCGTTTGGTATTTGCTGCATCTATCCTGTGCCGCCTGACTGGCGTACCGCCTGTCGTCATCGGGATGACCGTGGTCAGCGTCGGAACCTCGCTTCCTGAAATCATCGTCTCTGTCACGGCATCACTGCATGGTCAGTTAGACCTTGCCGTCGGCACCGCGATTGGTTCCAACATCGTCAATATCTTGCTGATCCTTGGCCTGGCGGCCCTGCTCCATCCATTTCGCGTGCATTCTGATGTTCTGCGCCGTGAATTGCCGCTAATGTTAATCGTAAGCCTGCTGGCAGGGTGCGTATTTTATGATGGCGTACTGAGCTACGGTGACGGCATTTTCTTGCTGGCGCTGGCCGTTATCTGGCTATTGTATAGTGTTAAAATCGCCCGTCTGGCAGAAAAACAGGGCCAGGACAGCCTGACGCGAGAACAGGTCGCCGAACTCCCGCGTGAAGGCACGCTGCCTGTGGCGCTGCTGTGGCTCGGCGTCGCGCTGATCATCATGCCGATGGCCACGCGCATGGTCGTCGATAACGCCACGGTGCTGGCGAACTATTTCGCCATGAGTGAGCTCACCATTGGCCTGACGGTCATTGCCATTGGCACCAGTCTGCCAGAACTTGCCACCGCTATCGCAGGGGCACGTAAAGGTGAAGATGACATTGCCATAGGCAATATTATCGGTTCAAACATTTTTAATATCGCCATCGTGATGGGCCTGCCGGCCCTGATAACGCCCGGGCCTTTTAACCCCCTGGCATTCTCACGCGATTACGGGGTGATGTTGCTGGTCAGCGTCATTTTTGCCCTGCTCTGCTGGCGGCGGCAACGACAGATCGGCAAAGGCGCAGGGGCGCTGCTGACGGGTGGATTTATCGTATGGATGGCGATGCTGTACTGGCTTTCGCCTCTTCTCTCTGGGTAAACGGAAACGCATTATGTCGCAAATAGAATTGCAGCCGGGTTTTGACTTTCAGAAAGCAGGCAAAGAGGTTCTGGAGATTGAACGTGAAGGTCTGGCGCAGTTAGATCAGTACATTAATCAGGATTTTAGTCTGGCATGTGAGAAGATGTTCTACTGTGCCGGTAAAGTCGTGGTGATGGGCATGGGCAAGTCCGGTCACATTGGGCGCAAAATGGCGGCAACGTTTGCCAGCACCGGAACCTCTTCCTTCTTTGTACACCCGGGGGAAGCCGCGCACGGCGATCTGGGCATGGTAACGCCGCAGGATATCGTCATCGCGCTATCGAACTCCGGTGAGTCTAATGAGATCCTGGCGCTGATCCCCGTGCTGAAGCGGCTGCGGGTTCCGCTTATTTGCATGACCAGCCGCCCGGAAAGTAGCATGGCGCGCGCGGCGGATATTCACCTGTGCGTGAAAGTGCCTAAAGAAGCCTGCCCGCTGGGTCTTGCTCCAACGTCCAGCACGACCGCTGCGCTGGTCATGGGCGATGCGCTTGCCGTTGCGTTGCTGGAAGCCCGCGGTTTTACCCCGGAAGATTTCGCGCTTTCCCACCCAGGTGGCGCGCTCGGGCGTAAGCTTCTGCTTCGGGTTAACGATATTATGCACACTGGCGATGAGATCCCTCACGTCAGTAAAGAGGCCTCCCTGCGCGATGCGCTGCTGGAGATCACCCGCAAGAATCTGGGTATGACGGTTGTGTGCGACGACCTGATGAAGATCCAGGGGATCTTCACCGATGGCGACCTGCGCCGCGTGTTCGACATGGGTGTTGATGTTCGCACGCTGGGCATCGCTGATGTGATGACGTCCGGCGGTATCCGTGTTCGTCCGGGTACGCTGGCGGTGGATGTGCTGAACCTGATGCAGTCCCGTCATATCACCTCAGTGATGGTTGCCGATGGCGACCAGTTGCTGGGTGTGGTACATATGCATGATCTGCTGCGCGCAGGCGTAGTGTAATGAAGGATAAGACAATGAGTAATGCGGGTGCATCCCTTGCAACCTGTTATGGTCCGGTCAGTACCCATATGATGGCAAAGGCGGAAAACATTCGCCTGCTCATCCTGGATGTGGATGGGGTACTCTCTGATGGCCTGATTTACATGGGCAATAATGGTGAAGAGCTGAAAGCGTTTAACGTTCGCGATGGCTACGGTATTCGTTGTGCGCTCACATCAGGCATCGACGTTGCCATCATCACCGGTCGGAAAGCTAAACTGGTAGAAGACCGTTGTGAAACGTTAGGCATTACCCATCTGTATCAGGGTCAGTCCGATAAGATGGCGGCGTTCAACGATTTACTGGGTAAACTGGCTGTCGCGCCGGAAAACGTGGCCTATGTCGGGGACGATCTGATTGACTGGCCGGTGATGGCTGAAGTCGGTCTGAGTATCGCCGTGGCCGATGCGCATCCGCTGCTGATCCCGCGTGCTGACTATGTCACCCATATTAACGGTGGCCGTGGTGCCGTACGTGAAGTCTGCGATCTGCTTTTGCTGGCGCAGGGTAAGCTTGATGAGGCCAAAGGGCAATCGATATGAGTAAAACCAGACGTTGGGTTATCATTCTGCTTTCGCTTGTCGCACTGGTATTGATTGGCGTGAACCTTGCCGATCGCGACGATACGCAGACGGAAGTGGTCAATACGAGCGAGCCAACCTATAAAAGCGATCACAGTGACACCGTGGTCTACAGCCCGGAAGGTGCGCTGAACTATCGCCTGATTGCCCAGCATGTTGAATATTTTTCAGATGACGGTATTTCATGGTTTACCCAGCCTGTCATGACCACGTTTGATAAAGACAAAGTGCCGACGTGGTCGATTAAATCTGACCGGGCAAAACTGACGAATGACCGTATGCTTTATCTGTATGGCCACGTTGAAGTCAACGCCCTGACCGCTGACTCACAACTGCGCAAAATCACGACGGATAATGCACAGATCAATCTCGTGACCCAGGACGTGACGTCGCAGGATCTGGTCACACTGTATGGCACAACATTTAATTCCAGCGGTTTAAGAATGCGCGGGAACTTACGCAGCAAAAACGCCGAGCTGATTGAAAAGGTTAGAACCTCCTATGAAATTCAAAACAAACAAACTCAGCCTTAAAGTAATTATCGCCAGTGCGATGCTGGCGACCAGTCTTCCCGCGCTTGCTGTAACGGGCGATACTGACCAGCCTATCCATATCGAGTCCGACACGCAGTCGCTTGATATGCAAGGCAATGTCGTTACCTTTACCGGTAACGTCGTCATGACCCAGGGCACCATCAAAATCAACGCCGACAAAGTGGTCGTTACCCGTCCCGGTGGCGAGCAAGGCAAAGAGATCATTGATGGCTATGGCAACCCGGCAACCTTCTACCAGATGCAGGATAACGGCAAACCCGTGAAAGGTCGCGCCACGCATATGCACTATGAGCTGGCGAAGGACCTGGTCATCCTGACCGGTAACGCTTATCTGGAACAGCTGGACAGCAACATCACCGGCGACCAGATCACCTATCTGGTGAAAGAGCAAAAAATGCAGGCCTCCAGCGAGAAAGGCAAACGCGTAACCACCGTGCTGGTTCCGTCGCAGCTGCAGGACAAAGGTAAGGGTCAGGCCCCGGCACAGAAGAAGAGTAACTAATTCGTTATGGCAACATTAACTGCAAAAAATCTCGCGAAGGCCTATAAGGGCCGCCGTGTCGTAGAAGATGTCAGTCTGACCGTCAACTCCGGCGAAATTGTAGGCCTGCTTGGCCCTAACGGTGCGGGCAAAACCACAACTTTCTACATGGTCGTTGGCATTGTGTCGCGCGATGCGGGCAACATCGTCATTGATGATGAAGATATCAGTCTTCTGCCGCTGCATGCGCGTGCGCGTCGCGGTATCGGCTATCTGCCGCAGGAAGCCTCCATTTTCCGCCGCCTGAGCGTCTTTGATAACCTGATGGCCGTCCTGCAAATTCGTGACGATCTGACCAGTGAACAGCGTCAGGACCGGGCTAACGAGCTGATGGAAGAGTTCCATATCGAACATCTGCGCGACAGCCTCGGTCAGGCGCTGTCCGGCGGTGAACGCCGTCGCGTTGAGATTGCGCGTGCGCTGGCTGCAAACCCGAAATTTATCCTTCTGGATGAACCGTTTGCAGGCGTTGACCCCATCTCCGTTATCGACATTAAACGTATCATTGAGCATCTGCGCGACAGCGGGCTTGGCGTACTGATCACTGACCATAACGTCCGTGAAACGCTGGCCGTGTGCGAACGCGCATACATCGTGAGCCAGGGCAATCTGATCGCCCACGGTACGCCGCAGCAGATCCTCGAAGATGATCATGTTAAGCGTGTCTACCTTGGGGAAGACTTCAGACTCTGATAGGGTAGAGGTAATGTAACGCCGAACCGGAGAAAAATGCTCTGAACATGAAGCAAGGTTTGCAATTACGGCTCAGCCAACAACTGGCGATGACGCCGCAGCTACAGCAGGCGATTCGCCTGTTGCAACTGTCCACCTTAGAACTCCAGCAGGAGCTCCAGCAAGCGCTGGATAGCAATCCGTTGCTGGAGCAAGCCGATCTTCATGAAGAGGTAGATACCCAGCAGTCGCAGGATACTGAAGCACTCGACACCGCCGATGCGCTCGAACAAAAAGAGATGCCGGACGAGCTTCCGCTGGATGCCAGCTGGGATGAAATCTACACCGCCGGAACCCCTTCCGGTACGCGTGCAGACTACCAGGACGATGAGCTACCGGTTTATCAGGGTGAAACTACCCAGTCACTGCAGGATTACCTGATGTGGCAGGTGGAACTTACCCCCTTCTCCGATACCGACCGCGCGATCGCGACATCCATTGTCGATGCCGTGGATGACACCGGTTATCTGACCGTCACGCTGGACGAAATTCTGGAAAGCATGGGTGACGAAGAGATTGAACTCGAGGAGATAGAAGCCGTTCTGAAGCGCATTCAGCGTTTCGATCCGGTTGGGGTGGCCGCAAAAGATCTGCGCGACTGCCTGCTTATCCAACTTTCTCAGTTCAGCAAAGAGACGCCATGGCTTGATGAAGCCCGCTTGATCATCAGCGACCATCTGGATCTTCTGGCCAATCACGATTTCCGCAGCCTGATGCGCGTCACGCGCCTGAAAGAAGAGGTGCTGAAAGAGGCGGTCAATCTGATTCAGTCCCTCGATCCGCGCCCCGGTCAGTCCATTCAGACCAGCGAACCCGAGTACGTCATCCCGGATGTGCTGGTCAGAAAACACAATGACCGCTGGGTCGTTGAACTGAACTCAGATAGCATCCCTCGCCTGCAAATCAACCAGCAGTATGCCTCCATGTGCACCAGCGTGCGTAACGACTCCGATAATCAATACATTCGTAGCAATTTGCAGGAAGCGCGATGGTTGATCAAAAGTCTGGAGAGCCGAAATGATACGCTGCTCCGCGTAAGCCGCTGTATTGTCGAACAGCAGCAGGCGTTCTTTGAGCAGGGCGAAGAGTATATGAAACCGATGGTGCTGGCGGATATCGCCCAGGCCGTCGAGATGCATGAATCAACCATTTCCCGCGTGACCACGCAGAAGTATCTGCACAGCCCACGCGGTATTTTTGAGCTTAAGTATTTCTTCTCCAGCCATGTGAATACCGAGGGCGGCGGTGAAGCGTCGTCGACGGCCATTCGCGCCCTGGTGAAGAAGTTGATCGCCGCGGAGAACCCCGCGAAGCCACTGAGCGACAGTAAGTTAACCACCATACTGTCCGACCAGGGTATTATGGTGGCACGCCGAACTGTTGCGAAGTATCGAGAGTCTTTATCCATTCCGCCGTCTAACCAGCGTAAACAGCTGGTCTGACACAACCGATAAGGAAGACACTATGCAGCTCAATATCACAGGACATAACGTCGAGATTACTGAGGCTTTACGTGATTTTGTGAATGCTAAATTCGCGAAGCTCGAGCAGTATTTCGAAAGGATCAACCAGGTCTATGTTGTATTGAAAGTGGAGAAAGTGACTCATATCTCGGATGCGACCCTGCATGTCAACGGGGGTGAGCTCCATGCCAGTGCGGAAGGGCAAGACATGTACGCTGCTATCGACGGCTTGATTGATAAGCTTGCACGACAGCTCAATAAACATAAAGACAAACTGAAACAACACTAATTGTCCGGGCAGTTAACGGGTGCAGGAAGGCCTGTTGTGAAACACAACAGGCCGTTTGTACAGTTAGCGCTTAGGTGAAATTATGATGAACAACGATTCCGCTCTTCAACTGAGCAATGTCCTTAACCAGGAATGTACGCGCAGTGCTGTTCACTGCCAGAGCAAAAAACGTGCGCTGGAGATCATCAGTGAACTGGCCGCAAAACAGCTGGGCCTGCCGCCGCAGGTCGTGTTCGAAGCGATCCTGACCCGTGAAAAAATGGGCAGTACCGGCATCGGCAACGGCATCGCGATCCCGCACGGCAAACTGGAAGAGGACACCCTGCGTGCCGTCGGTGTGTTTGTGCAGCTGGAGACGCCTATCGCCTTCGATGCCATCGATAATCAGCCCGTCGATCTCCTCTTCGCGCTGCTGGTGCCTGCCGACCAGACGAAAACCCATTTGCATACGCTTTCGCTGGTCGCAAAACGCCTGGCCGATAAAACCATTTGCCGTCGACTGCGCGCAGCCCAAAGTGATGAAGAGCTATATCAAATTATCACTGAAGCAGAAGGCAATCAGGATGATGCATAACCAGGAGATGGCCTTCACATCTGTTGTCCTGAGGAGAAACGGAACATGGTGCTGATGATTGTCAGTGGCCGTTCAGGGTCCGGGAAATCCGTGGCCCTGCGCGCGCTGGAAGACATGGGGTTTTACTGCGTAGATAACCTGCCGGTCGTTCTGTTGCCCGACCTGGCACGCACGCTTGCGGAGAGGCAAATCTCTGCCGCCGTCAGTATCGACGTTCGTAACATGCCTGAATCGCCAGAAATTTTTGAACAGGCAATGAGCAACCTGCCTGATTCATTCTCGCCTCAGCTGCTGTTCCTCGATGCAGACCGCAATACTCTGATCCGTCGCTACAGCGATACCCGTCGTTTGCACCCGCTTTCCAGCAAGAACCTCTCGCTGGAAAGTGCTATCGACGAAGAGAGCGATCTGCTGGAACCGCTGCGTTCCCGTGCTGACCTGATTGTCGATACATCCGAAATGTCCGTGCATGAGCTGGCGGAAATGCTGCGTACCCGTTTACTGGGCAAACGCGAGCGTGAGCTGACGATGGTGTTCGAGTCATTCGGCTTTAAGCACGGTATTCCTATCGATGCGGATTATGTTTTCGACGTGCGCTTCCTGCCGAACCCGCACTGGGATCCGAAGCTGCGTCCAATGACCGGTCTCGATAAGCCCGTCGCGGCCTTCCTCGACAGACACACAGAAGTTCACAATTTTATCTACCAGACGCGAAGCTACCTTGAGCTATGGTTACCTATGCTGGAGACAAACAATCGTAGCTACCTGACCGTAGCGATTGGCTGTACCGGCGGTAAACATCGTTCGGTCTATATCGCCGAACAGCTGGCCGACTATTTCCGCTCACGTGGGAAGAACGTTCAGTCCCGTCATCGCACGCTGGAAAAACGTAAAACATGACCGTAAAACAAACCGTTGAGATCACCAATAAGCTGGGCATGCATGCACGTCCGGCGATGAAACTGTTTGAGCTGATGCAGGGTTTCGATGCAGAAGTTCTGCTGCGTAACGATGAAGGTACCGAGGCGGAAGCGAACAGCGTAATTGCGCTACTGATGCTGGACTCCGCCAAAGGCCGCCAGATTGAAGTAGAAGCTACCGGTCCACAGGAAGAGGAAGCGCTGGCGGCGGTGATTGCGCTGTTTAACGCCGGGTTTGACGAAGACTAACGCCTCTTTCATGGCGGGTAGCGCTACGCTTACCCGCCTTACATCAATTTATTTCTCGCCATAAACCCTTCTCCTCCCAGCTGCCGCATCTGGCGCATGATCCACGCCTGTCGGTTTCGCACATAGCCTGAGGGGGCATCAGCCTTAAAGCGAATTGGGTTAGGCAAGACCGCGGCCAACAGCGCAGCTTCAGAGAGGCTCAGCCGGCTGGCAGGTTTATTGAAATATCGCTTCGACGCGGCTTCGACACCAAACACGCCATCACCAAACTCGGCAATGTTCAGATAGACCGTCAGAATACGTTTCTTGCTCCAGACCGTTTCCATCCCCAGCGTCAATCCGGCTTCCAGCCCTTTTCGCACCCAGCTGCGGCCATCCCACAAAAACAGGTTTTTGGCCGTCTGTTGTGACAGCGTCGATGCGCCGCGCACGCGGTTTTCATGGCGTTCATTATGGGCGAGCGCTTTCTCGATTGCCGCCACGTCAAACCCCCAGTGCTCCGGGAATTTCTGATCCTCCGCCGCTATCACCGCCAGCCCCATCCACGGGGAGATTTCATCTGTGCTCACCCAGTCAGAGTGGGCAACATAGCTGAAGTCACCGGTGAACCACGCGCTCAGCTGACGCTCAACCATCACGGCAGAAAACGGAACCGGCAGAATGCTGAATAATGCCAGTCCGCCGCCCCAGAACACCGCCAGCACCAGCACGGCACGCCAAAGAATACGTTTTACCCAGGCGCCTGCGGCGAATTGACGCCTCATTCAGTCAGCACCAGCACTCTGGCCACCAGCTTTTCAATGCCTGAAGCGGCTTCCGCGATAGTCTGCGCCAGCATATACGCAGGTGTGGTGACGATTTTATTGTCTTCATCCACCACAATGTCATCCACCGGACAAGGGATGTGCTCGCCTCCCATCTCCTCGATGATTTCCGCTGTATCAATATCGGTCCCGATGGTCAGGCGCAGCGGGAAATCAAAAATTGTCGGAAGCATGGCCGGAGCGATACAGATAAAGCCCTGCGGTTTACCCGCCGCATGCATGGCCTGTGATAATGCTTTTAAATGCGGATCAACCTGACACCCGGCGCCTTGCGTGGCAAACGTGCTGAGGTTTTTAGCCGCCCCAAACCCGCCCGGCACAATTAACGCATCAAGCTCTGCCGCGTCCGCCTGAATCAGAGGATGAATTTCGCCACGCGCAATACGCGCGGCTTCAATCAGGACGTTACGGGTTTCCGCCATCGGCTCCCCGGTCAGATGATTAATGACATCAGCCTGATTTTTGTCTGGCGCGAAGCAAATGACTTCAGCCCCCTCTCTTGCCAGGGCCAGCAATGTGATGACGGCTTCGTGTATCTCAGAACCATCGTAAACGCCACATCCGCTCAGTACGACACCAATCTTTTTCATCATGACGATCCTTCTCTGCAACTCGCTGAAGCACATAATTAATTTTGATTAAAACGCTATGCTTCACACATTTCACTGATTCCTGTAACAAACCATTTAAGATTTGCTATCTTATTTGCGTGCGGCCTAAATTTTCAGGCGGCGTCCATACGAAAACAACACAAAAAACAGGCGCAGCCACAATTTCCCTGGTGTTGGCGCAGTATTCGCGCACCCCGGTTAAGCCGGGGTCATTTTTTTCTGGCGTCCACCCAGGCTTTAAGCACCGCCACATCGTTCTGCCACTCTTGTTTCATCTCTTCAACCCAATCACCTACGTTATCTTCCCAGGCAGGTAAATCAGGTGACTGAATCTGTTGTCCCAGCTGTTGCAGGTGACGTAAGCCGACCGAGCCGGCCGCACCTTTGATTTTATGCCCTTCTTCCACAATGCCTTTCTGATCCCGCGCTGTCAGATTTGACTCCAGCACGCTCAGATAGCCCGGCATCATTTTTTCAAATACCGCCAGACCGTCGGTAATCAGTTTTGGACCAACCAGATCGATGTACTGCTCCAGCATCGCGGTATCGAGTATCGTTTGGGCTTTCGCACTATCCACAGACGTCATGGTGTTCTCCTCTTCATCATGGGTATCCCAGAACTTCTTGATCATGGCGGTCAGGGCAGGCACCGCCAGCGGCTTGCTAAGTACATCATCCATACCGGCATCGAGGTACTCTTTTTTATCTTTCAGCACGTTCGCCGTCAACGCCACCAGCGGCGGCAGTTCGTCGGCAGCGTACTGGCTCGTCAGTTCACGGGAAATATCCAGCCCGGTCATGTCCGGCAACTGAATATCCAGCAGAACGAGATCATATTCACCCGGCTTAAACATCTCCAGCGCGGCTTTACCGGTCATCGCCACATCCACGCTGTTGCCCAGTTTTTCCAGGACAGAGCGTGCGACAATTACGTTAAGCTCAATATCTTCCACCAGCAGGACATGCAGCGCAGGCAGCGGCATATCGTCGTTTTCGAAGGTATCTTCCACCTCTTCCGCCACCGCCGGCGCGTGCACCGTCAGCGTGAAGGTTGAGCCTTTGCCCGGATGGCTGGCGACGGTAATATCACCGCCCATGCTCTTCGCAAGGCGTTTAGACACCGCCAGACCAATTCCTGTGCCGGTAGCGGGCTTGCCGCCGTTGCTGTCCTTCACCTGATAGTACATCGCAAAGATTTTGTCCTGCTCTTCCTGCGGAATCCCAATGCCGGAGTCTTCCACCTCAAAGTGCAGCATGTCGCCCTGGTCATAGCGAATACGTACCGAGACCTGCCCCTTCTGGGTAAATTTGACCGCATTGCTGATAAGGTTCCACAGGATCTGGCGCAGACGCGTGCCGTCGGTAACCACCTTGTGCGGCAGCGGCAGCGTGGGATCCATGACAAAGCTCAGCCCCTTCTGCTGCGCCTGCAAACCCGACAGGTTTTCCAGATCGGCAAGGAAACCGGTGAAATCAACCGGCTGGTTATCAAGCTGCACTTTGCGGCGTTCCATCTTATCCATATCGATAATATCGTTGAAGATATTCCCCAGCGTGACCGCTGAGACATGGATGGTTTTGAGGTATTTTTCCTGTTCTGCGGTGAGATCGGTGTCCAGCAGAATGCGGCTCAGGCCGACAATTCCGTTAAGCGGCGTACGCAGTTCATGGCTGATGGTGGAGATGAAGGTGGTTTTATCGCGGCTGGCACGTTCAAGGGCATCCTGATAGCGCTTACGTTCGGTGATATCACGGCCAAACCCCATCAGACCGTGGCGTTTCCCCACGCGGTCGTAGTACGGCACCTTACGGATCTCAAAGCAGGCTTTGCGCCCGTCGGGGTAATCCAGCCACTGTTCATAGGTCAGTGAGACGTTATGACGGAACACTTTTTCGTCCGTCTCCATCACTTTGGCGGCCGCCTCTTCGGAGTATACGTCCTGCGGCTTCAGGTGAATCAGCTGCTTCTCGCTCTTCCCGGTCAGCAGTTCCATCGCCCGGTTACAGCCGGAAAACTCTTTATCTTCATTACGGTAGAAAACCAGATCCGGCGATGCATCTAGGAACGAGCGCAGGAAAGAGGATTGCTGCTCAAGCTGGATCTGCGTCACCTCGCGCTCTTTCATTTCGATTTTCAGCTGCTCCAGCGTCGCCTGGCGCTCAGCCTCCGCCTTCTCACGATCCGAAATCTCCTGGTTCAGTTGGGCGATATTATCCTTTAGCTGAACGTTGAGCTTCAGATCGCGATCGCGCATCTCTTCCAGTTTATCGACCAGTTTTGACAGGCGCTGACGGGACTCCTCCAGTTGTTCAACCACCACGGAGAGGAAATAGACCGCCCAGGGTGTAATCAGCAAGCCAAAGAAGATAGAGCGGATCACGTCGATACTCTCGACCTGACCGTGCAGAACCATGGTTACGGCCATCTGCACGACAATGGCCAGAACGACCAGCGCCAGTGCCAGCAGCATGGAGAAACGCACCAGCCCAAGCTTCATCATCAGATCGACGTAGTACTGGGCCAGCATTCGAATTTGCTTCATAGAGGATCCCTTCACGACTTTATCGCTCAATAATACTCAAATTCGCGGCGGGGCGTTGAAGGTTGTGAGAAAAAGTGCGGGGTGAAACAGGAGATTAGCCTCGCTTCCGGTTCTCCGGAAGCGAGGAGAGGTCTGTCAGGAGCGTTTCAGCATCAGCCAGAGGCTGATCAGGAAGAAGCTGGCGCTCGGCAGCAGCGCGCCGATAACAGGCGGAATGCCATAAACCAGCGTCAGCGGGCCGAAGATCTGATCGAGAACGTAGAATACAAAGCCGAAGCTGATCCCGGTCACCACGCGCACGCCCATCGGCACGCTACGCAATGGGCCAAAGATAAACGACAGGGCCATCAGCATCATCACCGCCACGGACAACGGCTGGAAGATTTTGCTCCACATGTTGAGCTGATAACGTCCGGCGTCCTGTCCGCTCGACTTCAGGTATTTCACGTAGTTGTGCAAACCACTGATGGAGAGAGCGTCAGGATCCAGCGCCACCACGCCGAGTTTGTCCGGCGTGAGTTTGGTTTTCCACATGCCCGACACCGTCTGAGAGCCGGAGATCTGTTTTGGATCGGTCAGGTCTGACTCATCCACCTGCGACAACCGCCACTGCTTATGCTCGGCGTCAAACTTGGCCGAAGAGGCGTGACGCACGGAGAGCAAACGACGATCGTCATTGAAGGTGTAAATACTCACGCCTCCCAGTTCGTCATCGCCCTTCACACGTTCGATATAGACGAAGCTGTCACCATCTTTTGCCCACAACCCTTGCTGCGTTGAGAGCAATGAGCCACCGTACATCGCCTGCGCACGATAGTTACGCGCCATCTGCTCACCCTGCGGTGCCACCCACTCGCCAATTGCCATGGTCAACAGCACCAGCGGGATCGCGGTTTTCATCACCGACAGCGCAACCTGCATACGGGTGAAGCCCGAAGCCTGCATAACAACCAGTTCACTGCGCTGTGCCAGCATCCCTAAGCCCAACAGCGCACCCAGCAGGGCTGCCATCGGGAAGAAGATCTGCACATCTTTTGGCACGCTGAGCAGGGTATACATGCCCGCACCCAGCGCGTCATAGCTCCCCTGCCCGGCTTTTTTCAACTGATCGACAAATTTGATAATGCCGGAGAGCGACACCAGCATGAACAACGTCATCATGATGGTGGAAAAAATAGTTTTACCGATATAGCGGTCAAGAACGCCAAACGCCTGCATTAGAGGGCTCCTTTACGCGAGAAGCGGGCACGAATGCGGCGCACAGGCACCGTATCCCACAGGTTGAGTCCCACCGCCAGCAGCAGATACAGACCATTGACCACCCAGGTCCAGACGAACGGGTCAATTTTACCCTTACCACCGTTAGACTTAATTGAGGTCTGCAACAGGAAGAACACCAGGTACAGCAGCATGGCTGGCAACATTGACAGCACGCGTCCCTGACGTGGGTTAACCACACTCAGCGGAACGACCATCAGAGCCATCATAAATACGGCGAATACTAGCGTGATACGCCAGTGCAGTTCGGCACGCGCACGGTTGTTGTCCGTATTGAACAGGGTACGCATATCCATTTGCTCGGTATCACTTGGATCGAGCGCCACGGTCTGGTGACCAATAATGGCCTGGTAGTTCTGGAAATCGGTGATGCGGAAATCGCGCAGCATCGCAGTGCCTTCGAAGCGCGTGCCTTTATTCAGCGTCACTACCTGAGAGCCATCTTTACGCTGTGACAGTTGACCCGAATCGGCCACCACGACGGAAGGACGGGCATTCCCTTTGGTGCGGAGCTGCGCAAGGAACACATCGTTAAAGCGGCTGCCATCCACGCTTTCGATAAAGAGAACAGAATTCCCGTCAGTCGCCTGCTGGAACTGGCCCTGCGCCAGTGCGGCCATACCCGGGTTTGCTTTTGCTTCTGCCAGCACTTCATCCTGGTGACGGGAAGACGTTGGGCCCGCCCACATCACATTCACCGCCGCAACAATACCTGTGAAAAGCGCCAGAACCATAGCGGCTTTCACCAGTACGGCTTTACTCAAGCCGCAGGCGTGCATCACGGTGATTTCACTCTCGGTATAAAGCTTGCCGAGCGTCATGAGCAGACCGAGGAAAAGACTTAGCGGCAGGATAAGCTGCGCCATTTCCGGGATCCCTAAACCAAGCAGGGAAAGCACCAGATTCGTAGGAATTTCGCCGTCAACGGCCGCACCGAGGATCCTGACCAGCTTCTGACAGAAAAAAATCAGCAGCAGGATGAAGAGGATCGCCAGCTGGCTTTTGAGCGTCTCCCGCACCAGATATCTTATGATTATCACTTTAAATACGCCCGTAAAAACCCGTCTCTTTGCTGGAAAATCGCTTGTTTCATGGCTTAAACGTCATTTATTCTCTTGAGTCGTCGAAATCATCGCTAAGATTAAAACATCCGGCGGATTCACGCTTCAGGACTTTTTCTGACGTGTCGAAACCGTAGTAACGTAAGATTAACACGAAGTCACCACAACAGCGGACATGAGTTACGAAAGGTTTCAATTCTATCTGTAGCAGCCGCTGTTGTCTTTAAGATTCAGGAGCGTAGTGCATGGAGTTCAGTGTAAAAAGCGGTAGCCCGGAGAAACAGCGGAGTGCCTGCATCGTTGTGGGCGTCTTTGAACCACGCCGACTCTCCCCGATCGCCGAGCAACTCGATAAGATCAGTGATGGCTACATCAGCGCCCTGCTGCGCCGTGGCGAACTGGAAGGCAAACCTGGGCAGACGCTGTTACTGCACCATGTTCCAAACGTACTGTCTGAACGTATTCTGCTGATTGGCTGTGGTAAAGAGCGCGAGCTGGATGAACGTCAGTATAAGCAGGTTATTCAGAAAACGATTAATACGCTGAATGATACCGGCTCAATGGAAGCCGTTTGCTTCCTGACCGAGCTGCACGTCAAAGGCCGTAACACCTACTGGAAAGTGCGTCAGGCGGTCGAAACGGCAAAAGAGAGCCTGTACAGCTTCGACCAGCTGAAAACCAACAAAAGCGAGCCACGTCGTCCGCTGCGTAAAATGGTCTTTAACGTACCGACCCGTCGCGAGCTGACCAGCGGTGAACGTGCTATCCAGCACGGTCTGGCAATTGCTGCCGGGATTAAAGCCGCAAAAGATCTGGGCAATATGCCGCCTAACATCTGTAACGCAGCGTATCTGGCCTCTCAGGCACGTCAGCTGGCTGACGCCTACAGTAAGAATGTCATCACCCGCGTCATCGGCGAACAGCAGATGAAAGAGCTGGGAATGCACTCCTATCTGGCAGTCGGCAACGGCTCCCAGAATGAGTCGCTGATGTCGGTTATCGAGTACAAAGGTAACCCGTCTGAAGATGCGCGTCCGATTGTGCTGGTTGGTAAGGGTCTGACCTTCGATTCCGGCGGTATCTCCATCAAGCCTGCCGAAGGCATGGACGAGATGAAGTACGACATGTGTGGCGCAGCAGCAGTGTATGGCGTGATGCGTATGGTGGCGGAACTTCAGCTGCCGATTAACGTCATTGGCGTGCTGGCGGGCTGTGAAAACATGCCTGGCGGTCGTGCGTACCGTCCGGGTGACGTTCTGACGACCATGTCCGGCCAGACCGTTGAAGTGCTGAACACCGACGCCGAAGGCCGTCTGGTGCTGTGCGACGTGCTGACCTACGTTGAGCGCTTCGAGCCTGAAGCGGTCATTGACGTGGCCACGCTGACCGGTGCCTGTGTGATTGCGCTGGGCCATCACATCACCGGGCTGATGTCGAACCACAATCCTCTGGCGCACGAGCTGATTGGCGCGTCCGAACAGGCCGGCGACCGCGCATGGCGTCTGCCGCTGGGTGACGAGTACCAGGAACAGCTGGAGTCTAATTTCGCCGATATGGCGAACATCGGCGGTCGTCCTGGCGGGGCAATTACTGCGGGCTGCTTCCTGGCGCGCTTTACCCGTAAGTACAACTGGGCGCATCTGGACATCGCAGGTACCGCCTGGCGTTCCGGTAAGGCCAAAGGCGCAACCGGTCGTCCGGTCGCGTTACTGTCGCAGTTCCTGCTCAATCGTGCGGGTTTTAACGGCGAAGAGTAATTGCCGTCAGATGCCCGGTAGCGCTACGCTTACCGGGCCTACGGAAAGATGCCGTTTGTAGGCCGGGTCAGCCCGGCCTTGCATTTAAATCCATAACAAGAAGCCCCATATATGAAGAATGCAACGTTCTACCTTCTGGACAACGACACCCATCAGGACGGCCTCAGCGCAGTTGAACAGCTGGTGTGTGAAATTGCCGCAGAACGTTGGCGCGCAGGTAAACGCGTTCTGATTGCCTGCGAAGATGAGCAGCAGGCCATCCGCCTTGACGAAGCACTCTGGGCGCGCCCGCCGGAGAGTTTTGTTCCGCATAATCTGTCTGGCGAAGGCCCTCGTGGCGGCGCACCGGTAGAGATTGCCTGGCCGCAAAAGCGCAACAGCAGCGCGCGCGATATTCTGATTAGCCTGCGGATAGATTTTGCAGATTTTGCCACCGCTTTCACAGAAGTGGTAGACTTTGTCCCTTACGAAGAATCTTTGAAACAACTGGCGCGCGAACGCTATAAAGCGTACCGCCTGGCTGGTTTTAACCTGAATACGGCAACCTGGAAATAATGGAAAAGACATATAACCCACGCGATATCGAACAGCCGCTTTACGAGCACTGGGAACAGCAGGGCTATTTCAAGCCTAACGGCGATGAAAGCAAAGAGTCCTTCTGCATCATGATCCCACCGCCGAACGTCACCGGCAGTTTGCATATGGGTCATGCCTTCCAGCAGACCATCATGGATACCATGATCCGCTACCAGCGCATGCAGGGCAAAAACACCCTGTGGCAGGCGGGGACTGACCACGCGGGTATCGCGACCCAGATGGTGGTTGAGCGTAAAATTGCCGCTGAAGAAGGTAAAACCCGCCACGACTACGGTCGCGACGCGTTCATCGATAAAATCTGGCAGTGGAAAGCAGAATCCGGCGGTACCATCACCCGTCAGATGCGCCGTCTTGGCAACTCCGTGGACTGGGAGCGCGAGCGCTTCACCATGGACGAAGGCCTTTCCAACGCCGTTAAAGAAGTGTTTGTCCGTCTGTACAAAGAAGACCTGATTTACCGTGGCAAGCGCCTGGTAAACTGGGACCCTAAACTGCGCACCGCTATCTCCGACCTGGAAGTGGAAAACCGTGAGTCTAAAGGCTCCATGTGGCATATCCGCTATCCGCTGGCCGACGGCGCTAAAACGGCAGACGGTAAAGATTACCTGGTGGTAGCGACCACCCGTCCGGAAACCCTGCTGGGCGATACCGGCGTGGCCGTTAACCCGGAAGATCCGCGTTATAAAGATCTGATTGGCAAATTCGTGGTGCTGCCACTGGTTAACCGCCGCATTCCCGTTGTGGGCGATGAACACGCCGACATGGAAAAAGGCACCGGCTGTGTGAAAATCACCCCGGCACACGACTTCAACGACTACGAAGTGGGTCGTCGTCACGCCCTGCCAATGATCAATATTCTGACGTTCGACGGTGATATCCGTGAAAGCGCGGAAGTGTATGACACCAAAGGTAACGAATCCGACGTTTACTCCAGCGACATTCCGGCTGAATTCCAGAAAATGGAACGTTTTGCCGCGCGTAAAGCGATTGTCGCTGCAGTGGATGCACTCGGCCTGCTGGAAGAGATCAAACCTCACGATCTGACCGTGCCGTACGGTGACCGTGGGGGTGTTGTTATCGAGCCAATGCTGACCGACCAGTGGTACGTGCGCGCCGACGTGCTGGCGAAACCGGCTGTTGAAGCGGTTGAGAACGGCGACATCCAGTTCGTGCCGAAGCAGTATGAAAACATGTACTTCTCCTGGATGCGTGATATTCAGGACTGGTGTATCTCCCGTCAGCTGTGGTGGGGCCACCGTATCCCGGCCTGGTACGACAGCGAAGGCAACGTCTATGTTGGCCGCAGCGAAGATGAAGTTCGTCAGGAAAACAACCTGAGTGCCGATGTCGCCCTGCGTCAGGACGAAGACGTACTGGACACCTGGTTCTCCTCCGCACTGTGGACCTTCTCCACGCTGGGCTGGCCGGAGAACACCGACGCGCTGCGTCAGTTCCACCCAACCAGCGTGATGGTGTCCGGCTTCGACATCATCTTCTTCTGGATCGCCCGCATGATCATGATGACCATGCACTTCATCAAAGATGAAAACGGCAAGCCACAGGTTCCGTTCCATACCGTCTACATGACCGGTCTGATTCGTGACGACGAAGGCCAGAAGATGTCCAAGTCCAAGGGTAACGTTATCGACCCGCTGGACATGGTTGACGGTATCTCCCTCGAAGAGCTGCTGGAAAAACGTACCGGCAACATGATGCAACCGCAGCTGGCAGAGAAGATCCGCAAGCGTACTGAGAAACAGTTCCCGAATGGGATCGAACCTCACGGTACTGATGCCCTGCGTTTCACTCTGGCGGCACTGGCTTCAACCGGTCGTGACATCAACTGGGACATGAAGCGTCTGGAAGGTTACCGTAACTTCTGTAACAAGCTGTGGAACGCCAGCCGCTTCGTGCTGATGAACACCGAAGATCAGGATTGCGGCTTCAACGGCGGCGAGATGACCCTGTCTCTGGCCGATCGCTGGATCCTGGCAGAGTTCAACCAGACGGTGAAAGCCTTCCGCGAAGCGCTGGACAGCTACCGCTTCGATATCGCGGCGGGCATTCTGTATGAATTCACCTGGAACCAGTTCTGTGACTGGTACCTTGAGCTGGCAAAACCGGTAATGAACGGCGGTTCTGAAGCGGAACTGCGCGGTACGCGCAACACGCTGATTACCGTTCTGGAAGGTCTGCTGCGTCTGGCACACCCGATTATTCCATTCATCACCGAAACCATCTGGCAGCGTGTGAAAGTGATTGCCGGCATCAACGCCGACACCATCATGCTGCAGCCGTTCCCGGAATTCGATGCAGCGAAGGTCGATGAAGCGGCGTCAGCCGATACCGAATGGCTGAAACAGGCGATCGTGGCGGTACGTAATATCCGTGCCGAAATGAACATCGCCCCGGGTAAACCTCTGGAGCTGCTGCTGCGCGGTTGCAGTGAGGCTGCTGTTCGCCGTGTCACCGAGAACAACACCTTCCTGAAAACCATGGCGCGTCTGGAAAGCATCACCGTGCTGCCTGCGGATGACAAAGGTCCGGTATCCGTGACCAAAATCATCGACGGCGCCGAGCTGCTGATCCCGATGGCAGGTCTTATCGACAAAGACGCTGAGTTGGCTCGTCTGGCAAAAGAAGTGGCTAAGGTCGATGTGGAAATTGGCAAAATCGAAAGCAAACTGGCGAACGAAGGCTTTGTTGCCCGCGCGCCGGAAGCGGTTATCGCGAAAGAGCGTGAGCGTCTGGTTGCCTTCGCCGATGCTAAGACCAAACTGATCGAGCAGCAGGCGGTTATTGCAGCCCTGTAATGCTTTTACCCCTTACGCTTCAGGGCGTAAGGGGTATCCTTCCTGAAAACTCCTCGCTTGCGCTCCCTTTACTGCGGTGCTATTAACAGCAGTTGTGTGTCAATTTTTGTAATGAGTAAGACTATGAGCGTGATTACCCCCGTCGCGACGACGATGCGTCGGATCACTGAGCAGGACAACCCGGCTATTGCCGCCGTTATCCGAACGGTTTCCGCTGAGTATGGCCTGACCGCCGACAAAGGCTATACCGTTGCCGACCCGAATCTGGATGAGCTGTTTCAGCTGTACAGCCAGCCGGGCTACGCCTATTGGGTTATTGAGCAGAACGGCCAGGTGGTGGGCGGCGGTGGCGTGGCGCCTTTAAGCTGCAGCGAGCCGGATATCTGCGAACTGCAAAAAATGTATTTTCTGCCGTCGGTACGCGGGCAAGGGCTGGCGAAAAAGCTGGCGCTTATCGCCCTTGAACATGCGCGTACTCAGGGTTTTAAACGCTGTTACCTGGAAACAACCGCCTTCCTCAAAGAGGCCATTGGCCTGTATGAACATCTGGGCTTTACGCATATTGATGCGCCGCTGGGCTGTACCGGCCACGTCGATTGCGAAGTCAGGATGCTGAAAACTCTGTAAAGGGCATTCCTGCCCTCTTCTGTTAAGCGACTGTAAACTGAATGCTCTACACTCTCAGTTCACACCATAACGGGGGAAACACGATGTCGAAGATAAAAAGCTACGCCGCACCGCAGGCGGGTGCAGAACTTGAGCTGTACGAATACGATGCGGGCGACCTAAAAGCAGAAGACGTCGAAGTGCAGGTTGATTACTGCGGGATCTGCCACTCCGATCTCTCCATGATCGACAATGAATGGGGCTTCTCACAGTATCCACTGATTGCTGGCCACGAAGTCATTGGCCGCGTTGTGGCGCTCGGTAGCGCCGCACAGGACAAAGGGCTGAAGATCGGCCAGCGCGTGGGGATTGGCTGGACGGCGCGCAGCTGTGGTCACTGCGATGCCTGTATCAGCGGTAACCAAATCAACTGCCTCGAAGGCGCAGTCCCTACCATTCTGAACAAAGGCGGTTTCGCCGATAAACTGCGTGCCGACTGGCAATGGGTTATTCCCCTGCCGGACAGCATTGATATCGAATCTGCCGGTCCGCTGCTGTGCGGCGGTATCACCGTATTCAAACCGCTGCTGATGCATCATGTCACCGCCACCAGCCGTGTGGGTGTCATCGGGATTGGTGGTCTGGGCCATATCGCAATCAAACTGCTGCACGCGATGGGCTGTGAAGTCACGGCGTTTAGCTCGAACCCGGCCAAAGAGAAAGAAGTGCTGGCGATGGGGGCGGATAAGGTAGTCAACAGCCGCGATCCGCAAGCGCTCAAATCGCTGGCAGGTCAGTTTGATCTGATCATTAATACCGTTAACGTCGATCTCGACTGGCAACCGTACTTTGAAGCGCTGGCCCACGGCGGTAACTTCCACACCGTCGGTGCAGTGATGAAACCGCTGCCGGTGCCTGCGTTTACGCTGATCGGGGGGGATCGCAGCGTCTCCGGTTCAGCAACCGGTACGCCGTTCGAATTGCGCAAACTGATGAAGTTTGCCGGGCGCACTAAAGTGGCGCCCACCACCGAACTGTATCCGATGTCTAAGATCAACGAAGCTATCCAGCATGTGCGTGACGGTAAAGCCCGTTATCGCGTGGTGTTGAAAGCGGATTTTTGATGTGAACGCGCGGGGTGCGTGCGCCCTGATTGCACGCATCGCCACCCTCTCCCGTCGGGAGAGGGTGTAATACTCAAAACGCTACCTTTTTGCTGCGGTCATTGCCTTGAACACCTCTGCCACCGCCACGGCCCCCGGGTCGGTCACACCCTCCAGGTTCTCTTTGTTGACATACGACGAACGTCCGGCACCCGCTTTCACCATATTCGCTGTCGCCTCAGCGCCCGCGTTCGCAGCCTGCGCAGCAGCCTGAAGGTCGCCTTTCTGCAATGCCTCCAGCGCCGGTTGCAGGGCATCGATCAAGGTGCGATCGCCAAGATCTGCCCCACCATACTGCTTCATCTGCGCCAGCCCGCTGAAGAGCGCTTCCGGCAACGGCTGACCGTCGTGCAACGTCTGCCCGGCAGCGGTAAAGAAGATCGACATCAGCACACCGCTTGAGCCCCCCATAACCGTTGCCAGCCGCTCGCCAACCAGCAGCAACAACGTCGACACATCATTTAGCGGAAGCTGTTTCTTCTCCAGACGCTGCGCAATATCCCGCGCCCCTTGCGCAAAGGTAGAGCCCGTATCGCCATCACCCACTTTGGCATCCAGCGCATTGAGGCGGTTTTCCAGCTGGATCAGCGTCTGCGTGACCGTGGAGACGATCTCTGCGACCCGTGGATTGTCCGAGGCGGTATATTCCACGCGGTCATGGATCGCGCTATGTTCCTGCACGCGCAGCGGCGCAAACGCCACCGGCTTCTGCCAGCCCAACGTCTCCACCTCTTCATGGAGAGCTTTTTCGAACAGATCGTTAAGCTTCAGCAACGTCAGCGAAAAGCCTTTCATATCCAGGGCACTCACCAGCGGTGCCGGACCAATCAGATAAGCGATATTCTCTTTCAGCGCCGAGTGGGCCAGCTCTTTGGTGAGCAACGCCATCTCCAGCGCCGACACGCCGCCGAGGTTATTGATAAGCACCGCAAAACGCCCGTTACCGGCCTGCGCTTTGAGCGGCTCGACCAGCGTGTCGATGATGGCTTTGCTGTTTTGCGTATCGACAACCGAGGCACCAGGCTCGCCGTGGATCCCGAGCCCCAACTCCACGTGCCCCTGCTTGATCCGCCCCTCTTCATCATCACTGCCCGGCAGGTTACAGGTTTGCATTGCCACGCCCAGGCTCCAGAGATTATCGCAAGCCTGTTGCGCGATATGGCGCACCTCGGTCAGTGATTTGCCGTGCTCTGCCGCATAGCCCGCAATTTTATGAACCAGTGCCGTACCGGCGATACCGCGCGGCTGCTTGTTATCCGGCAGGGCAATATCATCGGCGACAATGACCATCTCGACCTTCAGGCCATAACGCTTGGCTTTTTCTGCCGCCAGGCCGAAATTAAGCCGGTCGCCGGTGTAATTTTTCACGATCAGCAGACAACCCCGATCGCCCGTTACCGCCACAATGGCGTTCAGCACCGCATCAACGCTCGGCGAAGCAAAAAGATCTCCGCACACCGCTGCCGTGAGCATCCCTTTGCCGACAAACCCGGCGTGTGCAGGTTCGTGACCAGAGCCACCGCCTGAAATAACCGCCACCCGGCTTTTATCCCAGTCGCTGCGCGCCACCACCCGAATGGCCGGATCGATATCAAGTTTGACGAGATTAGCGTGTGGTGCCGAAATCAGTATGCCTTCGATGGCGTCGTTGACCAGCTGTTTGCGATCGTTAAAGAAGAATCTGGACATAGTTTTCCAAAATTTTGTGAACCGTATGCAAAAGCATAGTCCGCGCTGGATAATGCGCCGCAAAGTCAGCAATTTACTCAGCCATTTTGCCGTCAGGTTGCCTATACTCGACCGAGGACTAAGAGAGGAAGCGCATTATGAGTACACCATTGTTAATTGCCCGCACGCTGGACAAAGAGCTGTTTTTACTGCCCGCGATGGCCAACCGCCACGGTCTCATCACCGGGGCCACCGGGACGGGGAAAACCGTGACCCTGCAGAAGCTGGCAGAGTCGCTTTCAGAGATTGGCGTACCGGTCTTTATGGCCGATGTAAAAGGCGATTTAACCGGTGTGGCTCAGGAAGGCACTCCCTCCGAAAAACTGCTCGATCGACTCAAAAATATCGGCATCACGGACTGGACACCGCACAACAATCCGGTCGTGTTATGGGATATCTTTGGTGAGAAAGGTCACCCGGTACGTGCAACCGTCTCCGATCTTGGTCCGCTGCTGCTGGCTCGTCTGCTCAACCTCAACGATGTGCAGTCCGGTGTGCTGAACATCATCTTCCGTATTGCCGACGACCAGGGTCTGCTGTTACTTGATTTCAAAGATCTGCGGGCCATTACCCAGTACATCGGTGATAACGCCAAATCGTTCCAAAACCAGTACGGTAATATCAGCAGCGCCTCAGTCGGGGCCATCCAGCGCGGGTTACTGACCCTGGAGCAACAGGGTGCCGAACATTTCTTTGGCGAGCCGATGCTGGATATCAAGGACTGGATGCGCACCGACAGCAACGGGAAAGGCATCATCAATATTCTGAGCTCAGAGAAGCTCTACCAGATGCCGAAGCTCTACGCCGCCAGCTTGCTGTGGCTGCTCTCTGAACTGTACGAGCAGTTACCCGAAGCCGGCGATCTCGACAAACCCAAGCTGGTCTTCTTCTTCGACGAAGCGCACCTGCTGTTTAACGATGCGCCTCAGGTTCTGCTGGATAAGATTGAACAGGTGATCCGCCTGATCCGCTCTAAAGGCGTCGGCGTCTGGTTTGTTTCGCAAAACCCGTCCGATATTCCTGACAACGTGCTGGGACAGCTTGGCAACCGCGTACAGCATGCCCTGCGCGCCTTTACGCCGAAAGATCAGAAGGCCGTCAAAGCCGCCGCGCAAACCATGCGAGCGAACCCGGCATTTGATACCGAAGCGGCCATCCAGGCGTTGGGCACCGGTGAAGCGCTTATCTCTTTCCTGGATGCAAAAGGCAGCCCGTCCGTTGTGGAACGCGCAATGGTGATTGCCCCTTGCTCCCGGATGGGGCCCGTGACGGACGATGAACGCAACGGCCTGATTAACCGCTCCCCGCTGTATGGTAAGTATGAGGACGACGTGGATCGCGAGTCGGCATTCGAGATGCTGCAAAAAGGGGTTCAGGCCACCACCGAATCCCAGGACGCACCTGCCTCCAAAGGCCAGTCTGTTGCCGTGGACGACGGCATCCTGGGCGGACTTAAGGATATCCTGTTTGGTACGACCGGACCACGCGGCGGCAAACGCGATGGCGTCGTGCAGACCATGGCGAAAAGTGCAGCGCGTCAGGTCACGAATCAGATTGTACGCGGCATGCTGGGGAGCCTGTTAGGCGGTCGTCGCCGGTAAGCGGGGAACCCAGGGGCGACCAAGCGCCGATCCCTGTACGCCGTGCTCTTGCAGATAACGGTCGATTTCCACCATCCCCGTCCAGCGGTTCTCACACCAGAGCGGTGCAAGAAGCGTTGGACGGCGGGCGCTGGCGGAGATGCGGTGGTAGACAATCTCCGGCGGGGTGTGCCGAATCATCTCCCCCGCCGTCATCGTATACGCATCAAGCTCAATACCGGTTAAGCGCCCGGCTTCCCAGGCTTTGGCCATGATACTGCCCTTCACGATGTGCAGTGGATGCAGCTTAATTCCGTCCACACCGGTCTCGACCACCTTTTCCAGTGTCTCAAGACCGTGCTGCTGCCCTTCGCCTGGCAGGCCGACAATCAGGTGTGAGCACACCTTCAGCCCACGCTCACGCGCGAGACGTGTGGTGCGCTGGTAACAGGCGAAATCATGTCCACGGTTGATGCGGTGCAGAGTTTTGTCGTGCGCACTTTGCAGGCCCAGCTCCAGCCAGATCTCATACCCTTGTTCCTTGTACTCGCTGAGCAGGTCCAGTACCGCTTCCGGCACGCAGTCCGGGCGGGTGCCCACACACAGCCCTACGATACTGGCCTGACTTACCGCCTGCTGATACATGGAGCGCAAGACCTGTACTTCCGCCCATGTGCTGGTGTAGGCCTGGAAATAGGCCAGATACTGTTTCGCACGGTTGACCAGACTCGCCTGATGGGACAGCTGTTCGACGATGGAATGATGCTGCTGCGCTTCGTCAGCAAAAGACGCCACATTACAGAAAGTACAGCCCCCGCGCCCGATCGTCCCGTCACGGTTCGGGCAGCTAAAACCGCCATGCAGCGTCAGCTTGTGAACCTTTTGCCCGTAACGCTGCAAAAGATCCCCACCAAACATATTGACTAATTTCTGTAACTGCATAATCTGGTAGACCGTCCCAAAGAAAGGGGACAAGCCTGCCATTTTTAGCCTCTGTCGGCGATGACCTGGATCAATCGCCCTGGACGGCCTTTATCTCTATGAATAAATACTCAGGATTACTGCAATTTCATTCACGCCAGTTGTGATTACTTTTCCTTATGTTCTGATTGTTTTTTTCACTTATAGCGTCAGCACTGAAAAACAGTGACTTTATGCGGGTTTGCATTTCATCGTAGAGAATTATTCTGCTAAAAAACGGCTATTCAGCACGCTACATCGATAATACCGCTTTCATATAGTGAGTCAGATCACACTCCGCTGCGTCTCACCACAGCTTACAAACGTTGTAAATAGAGTTGAATTTCTTTTATATACAAATAGTTAATAGCTCTTTAGCACATTTTTGTATAAATAAGATTGCCATTTGACCTGTGTACCAATTCCCGATAAGTTGGAAATCCGCTGGAAGCTTTCTGGATGAGCAGCCTGCTCATCATATTTATGCAGTAATTGAGATTCCCTCTGAAGCAAGTCCTCAAACTTGTTTACCTGCGCGAAAGGATGAAAAAGAGGGCGAATGCGAGGTACGCGTATGAAACGCAAACCCCGTCGCCATGCTCTTTCTGTGCCTGTGCGCCACGGTTCAGTGGGAAGCCCGACGAGCCTGGGGAGGTTCACTGATATGTTGTACGATAAATCCCTTGAGAAGGATAACTGTGGTTTCGGCCTGATCGCCCACATAGAAGGCGAACCTAGCCACAAGGTAGTGCGTACTGCTATTCACGCACTGGCCCGCATGCAGCACCGTGGTGCCATCCTTGCTGATGGTAAAACCGGCGACGGTTGCGGTCTGCTGCTGCAAAAACCGGATCGTTTCTTCCGTATCGTTGCGGAAGAGCGCGGCTGGCGTTTAGCCAAAAACTACGCTGTCGGTATGCTGTTCCTGAATCAGGATCCTGAAAAAGCTGCCGCCTCACGCCGCATCGTCGAAGAAGAACTTCAACGTGAAACCCTGTCTATTGTTGGCTGGCGCGATGTGCCAACCAACGAAGGGGTACTCGGTGAAATCGCCCTCTCCTCGCTGCCTCGAATTGAACAGATTTTTGTTAATGCCCCTGCGGGCTGGCGTCCGCGTGATATGGAACGCCGTCTGTTTATCGCCCGTCGTCGCATTGAAAAACGTCTCCAGGACGACAAAGAGTTCTACGTCTGTAGCCTCTCTAACCTGGTGAACATCTATAAAGGTCTGTGTATGCCGGCTGACCTGCCGCGCTTCTACCTGGACCTGGCGGACCTGCGTCTGGAATCGGCCATCTGCCTCTTCCACCAGCGCTTCTCCACCAACACCGTCCCTCGCTGGCCGCTGGCACAGCCGTTCCGCTACCTGGCGCACAACGGCGAGATCAATACCATTACCGGTAACCGCCAGTGGGCGCGTGCTCGTACCTATAAGTTCCAGACGCCACTGATCCCTGACCTGCACGATGCCGCGCCGTTCGTTAACGAAACCGGCTCTGACTCCAGCTCCATGGATAACATGCTGGAGCTGCTGCTGGCAGGCGGTATGGATATCGTGCGCGCCATGCGTCTGCTCGTGCCACCGGCATGGCAGAACAACCCTGATATGGATCCAGAGCTGCGCGCGTTCTTCGACTTTAACTCCATGCACATGGAGCCGTGGGATGGCCCGGCGGGCATCGTTATGTCCGACGGTCGCTTTGCTGCCTGTAACCTGGACCGTAACGGTCTGCGTCCGGCACGCTACGTCATCACCAAAGATAAGCTCATCACCTGCGCCTCTGAAGTCGGTATCTGGGATTACCAGCCTGACGAAGTGGTTGAGAAAGGCCGCGTTGGCCCGGGCGAGCTGATGGTTATCGACACCCGCGGTGGGCGCATTCTGCACTCTGCTGAAACCGATAACGATCTGAAGAGCCGCCATCCGTACAAAGAGTGGATGGAGAAAAACGTTCGTCGCCTGGTGCCATTCGAAGATCTGCCGGATGTAGAAGTGGGCAGTCGTGAGCTGGACGACGATACGCTCGCCAGCTTCCAGAAACAGTTTAACTACAGCGCCGAAGAGCTGGATTCCGTGATCCGCGTACTCGGTGAAAATGGCCAGGAAGCGGTCGGCTCCATGGGTGACGATACCCCGTTTGCCGTGCTCTCCAGCCAGCCACGCATCATTTATGATTACTTCCGTCAGCAGTTTGCGCAGGTGACCAACCCGCCAATCGATCCGCTGCGTGAAGCACACGTGATGTCACTGGCCACCAGCATCGGTCGCGAGATGAACGTCTTCTGCGAAGCTGAAGGCCAGGCGCACCGCCTGACCTTTAAATCGCCGATCCTGCTGTACTCTGATTTCAAACAGCTCACCACCCTGAAAGAGGATCACTACCGCGCCGACACGCTCGATATCACTTTCGACGTGACCGAAGCGACCCTCGAAGAGACGGTGAATGCGCTGTGTGACAAAGCGGAACAGATGGTGCGTAACGGTACCGTTCTGCTGGTGCTCTCTGACCGCAATATTGCGAAAAACCGTCTGCCGGTACCGGCCCCAATGGCGGTAGGTGCTATCCAGACGCGTCTGGTCGATAAGAGCCTGCGCTGCGACGCCAACATCATTGTTGAAACCGCCAGCGCCCGCGATCCGCACCACTTTGCCGTGCTGTTAGGCTTTGGTGCGACGGCTATTTACCCGTACCTGGCCTACGAAACGCTGGCGCGTCTCGTGGATACCCGTGCTATCGACAAAGATTACCGCACGGTGATGCTGAACTACCGTAACGGCATCAACAAAGGCCTGTACAAAATCATGTCCAAAATGGGCATCTCGACCATCGCCTCCTACCGCTGCTCGAAGCTGTTTGAAGCGGTCGGTCTGCATGACGACGTGGCGACACTTTGCTTCCAGGGTGTTATCAGCCGTATCGGCGGTGCCGGATTCGCTGACTTCCAGCAGGATCTGATGAACCTGTCGAAACGCGCCTGGCTGGCACGTAAGCCGCTGGATCAAGGTGGCCTGCTGAAGTATGTCCACGGCGGTGAATATCACGCTTATAACCCGGACGTGGTGCGTACGCTGCAACAGGCCGTTCAGAGCGGCGAGTACAGCGATTACCAGCAGTATGCTGAACTGGTGAACAGCCGTCCGGTGGCGACGCTGCGCGACCTGCTGGCGCTGAACCCGGGTGATGAAGCCGTCAGCATTGACGACGTTGAGCCTGCCACTGAACTGTTTAAACGCTTTGATACCGCGGCAATGTCAATCGGTGCGCTCAGCCCGGAAGCTCACGAAGCGCTGGCTGAAGCGATGAACAGCATCGGCGGCAATTCAAACTCCGGTGAAGGTGGTGAAGACCCTGCCCGGTATGGCACCAACAAAGTCTCACGTATCAAGCAGGTTGCATCCGGCCGCTTTGGCGTCACGCCAGCGTATCTGGTTAACGCCGACGTGATTCAGATTAAAGTCGCTCAGGGTGCAAAACCGGGCGAAGGCGGCCAGTTACCGGGTGATAAAGTCACGCCGTATATCGCCAAATTACGCTACTCCGTACCGGGTGTGACGCTGATTTCTCCGCCACCGCATCACGATATTTACTCTATCGAGGATCTGGCGCAGCTGATTTTCGACCTGAAACAGGTCAACCCGAAAGCGATGATCTCCGTTAAGCTGGTTTCCGAACCGGGCGTTGGCACCATCGCGACCGGTGTGGCAAAAGCCTATGCGGACCTGATCACCATCGCCGGTTATGACGGTGGTACCGGGGCAAGCCCACTCTCCTCCGTGAAATACGCGGGCTGTCCGTGGGAGCTTGGCCTGGTGGAAACCCAGCAGGCGCTGGTGGCTAACGGTCTGCGTCATAAGATCCGTCTGCAGGTGGATGGCGGCCTGAAAACCGGCCTCGACATTATCAAGGCGGCGATTCTGGGTGCGGAAAGCTTTGGTTTCGGCACGGGCCCTATGGTCGCGCTCGGCTGTAAATACCTGCGTATTTGCCACCTGAACAACTGTGCAACCGGTGTTGCAACCCAGGACGAGAAGCTGCGTAAGAACCATTACCACGGCCTACCGTTCAAAGTGACGAACTACTTTGATTTCATCGCCCGCGAAACCCGTGAGCTGATGGCACAGCTGGGCGTGAAACGCCTGGTGGATCTGATTGGCCGTACCGACCTGCTCAAAGAGCTGGAAGGTTTCACAGCCAAACAGCAGAAGCTGGAGCTGTCTAAGTTGCTGGAAACTGCCGAGCCACATCCTGGCAAAGCGGTCTACTGCACCGAGAACAACCCGCCGTTCGACAATGGCGTGCTGAACGCGCAGCTGCTGCAGCAAGCGAAGCCGTATGTGGATGACAAGCAGAGCAAAACGTTCTGGTTTGATATTCGCAACACTGACCGTTCTGTCGGTGCATCGCTTTCCGGTTACATCGCGCAAACGCACGGTGACCAGGGCCTGGCGGCCGACCCGATTACCGCGCACTTCAGCGGTACCGCGGGTCAGAGCTTCGGCGTGTGGAACGCCGGCGGCGTTGAACTGTATCTGACCGGTGATGCCAACGACTATGTCGGTAAAGGCATGGCGGGTGGTCTGCTGGCGGTGCGTCCGCCGGTCGGTTCAGCCTTCCGTAGCTGCGATGCCAGCATCATCGGTAACACCTGTCTGTACGGCGCGACCGGCGGTCGTCTGTTTGCAGCAGGTCGTGCAGGTGAACGTTTTGCCGTACGTAACTCCGGTGCCATCACCGTGGTTGAAGGTATCGGTGATAACGGTTGTGAATACATGACGGGCGGGATTGTGTGCGTCCTGGGTAAAACCGGCGTGAACTTTGGCGCAGGCATGACGGGCGGTTTTGCTTACGTCCTGGATGAAGACGGTGAGTTCCGCAAACGCGTGAACCCTGAACTGGTGGAAGTGCTGGACGTTGAAACGCTGGCTATCCACGAAGAACACCTGCGCGGTTTGATTACCGAACACGTGCAGCATACCGGTTCTTCGCGCGGCGAAGAGATCCTGGCCAACTGGCCGGCGTTCTCTGCGAAATTCGCGCTGGTTAAACCGAAGTCCAGCGATGTTAAAGCCCTGTTGGGTCACCGTAGTCGTAGCGCAGCAGAGCTGCGTGTGCAGGCGCAGTAAGGAATTCAGATGAGCCAGAACGTATACCAGTTTATCGACCTGCAGCGTGTTGATCCGCCAAAGAAACCGCTGAAGATCCGTAAAATTGAATTTGTAGAAATCTATGAGCCGTTTTCAGAAGGCCAGGCCAAAGCACAGGCAGACCGCTGCCTGTCCTGCGGTAACCCTTACTGCGAATGGAAATGTCCGGTCCATAACTACATCCCGAACTGGCTGAAACTGGCCAACGAAGGACGTATTTTTGAAGCTGCCGAGCTGTCTCACCAGACAAACACCCTGCCGGAAGTGTGCGGCCGCGTGTGTCCTCAGGACCGTCTGTGTGAAGGTTCCTGTACGCTGAACGACGAATTTGGCGCGGTGACCATCGGTAATATCGAACGCTATATCAACGATAAAGCCTTCGAAATGGGCTGGCGTCCGGATATGACCGGCGTGAAGCAAACCGACAAGCGTGTGGCGATCATCGGTGCGGGCCCGGCGGGCCTGGCCTGTGCGGACGTACTGACCCGTAACGGCGTGAAGGCCGTGGTCTTTGACCGCCATCCGGAAATCGGCGGTCTGCTGACCTTCGGTATTCCGGCCTTTAAGCTGGAAAAAGAGGTCATGACCCGCCGCCGTGAAATCTTCACCGGTATGGGCATTGAGTTCAAACTGAACGTGGAAGTCGGTCGCGACGTGCAGCTCGACGACCTGCTGAAGGATTACGACGCCGTCTTCCTGGGCGTGGGAACCTATCAGTCCATGCGCGGTGGTCTGGAAAACGAAGAGGCGCCGGGCGTATTCGACGCACTGCCGTTCCTGATTGCCAATACCAAACAGATCATGGGCTATGGCGAAACCGCCGATGAGCCGTATGTCAGCATGGAAGGCAAACGCGTGGTGGTGCTGGGCGGGGGTGATACCGCGATGGACTGCGTGCGTACCTCCATTCGCCAGAATGCGGCACACGTGATCTGCGCCTATCGCCGTGACGAAGAGAACATGCCGGGCTCTAAACGCGAAGTGAAAAACGCGCGTGAAGAGGGCGTGGAATTCCAGTTCAACATCCAGCCTCTGGGTATTGAAGTGAATGCCAACGGCAAAGTGAGCGGCGTGAAAATGGCGCGCACTGAGATGGGTGCGCCGGATGCGAAAGGTCGTCGTCGCGCAGAGATCGTGGCAGGTTCCGAGCATGTGATCCCGGCCGATGCCGTAGTAATGGCGTTCGGTTTCCGTCCTCACAGCATGGAGTGGCTGGCGAAGCACAGCGTAGAGCTGGACTCTCAGGGTCGTGTTATTGCGCCGGAAGGCAACGAAAACGCGTTCCAGACCAGCAACCCGAAAATCTTTGCTGGCGGTGATATCGTTCGCGGTTCCGATCTGGTCGTTACCGCGATTGCCGAAGGCCGTAAAGCCGCTGACGGTATTCTGAACTACCTGGAAGTGTAAGAAATAAGCCGGATGGCAAATACCATCCGGCTTTTTTTATGCGGTTAACCACCGTTGATTTTCCCCCTGCAGCTCCGCTTTTCTGTGGTGCCGCAAAAAGAAGGGTTACTTCGTCAATAAGCTCCAGGTCAAATCACTTTCCAGCGTGGTTTGATCTGTCAGATGGCTGAACGCGCTTTCATTGAGAACCGGTGAGAGCGTTACGTTGAAACTCATCTGCTGGCCGGAAGGGACCTGGTTATTCTCAAGCGCAATCACCGCCTCGTTATTACGCAGATAGAACGGCGTCGGTGTACCGTTTTCAGGCGTAAAATTCAGCTGATCGACCGTTTTACCCACGATGTAACTTTTGCCATCGACGGTCATGTTGTCAATTTTGACTGCGACACCGCCGGACTGCCCAAAAAGAAACCGCCCCTTATCTCCCGCTGTACCGCGCAGTATCACCGCCATCTGCTGAGACTGAGGGCAAAAAACGTTTACCGTGATGTCACGATCGGCCATTTTATGCCAGTCCTGCTGCGTCGTTTCGACCGTATCCCGGCGCATCTCATGATAATCCACCACCGGCTGTGAGAGGCTGAGCTGGCACTCCTCAGCATGGGTTATTCCTGTCACGCCGAGCATCAGCAAGGCCACTAAGCCCGATAAGTGTCGACTGTTCATCGGCAGACTCCGTTCACTTCTTCATAGAAGGCATTTTCGTCACGCTTATCAGCCAGGGTGTAATCAATCTTACACAGTCGGTTATTGTCACCGTCTAGCGCGTAGAGCGCGCTCAGCTGATCGGCATCGTTAATAAAGACGTGGCCATCATCAACCGTGGTCACGATATAGTTACCTTTCTCATCAACAATCGAGATCCCTTTACTCAGGGGCTGACCGTCAGCCTGCTTAACGCTTAGCATGACGCGGCGGCTGTTGAGTACTTTGAAATCAATCTCGCTGACCGAGGCATGGCCTGCGGCAATATATTTCGTGCCGTTAGCCAGCGTCATACTCTGCGGCAGCTTATTAGCATCAATTTCTATGCGGGAGTTATGCCATTCGTTGAGTGAAGGTACCACGGCCTGGCCCCATGGATCGGTCCAGACGGTACCTTGCGGAGTGGAGATTTCAACACCGCTCTTCTTCTCGCTCAGTCTGGCAATCGCGAAGGTGTCCTGAATCGTATACGGCGAGAAAGTCACACCCTCTTTATGCATGGCCACGCCACCCGACAATGTCGCATTGTAGTTCCGCTGATTATCCCCACTGGTTCCGCCCCCCACGCTCAGTTGCGTATAGCGCAGGTTAGTGTTGATGTTGCCGTTGAAGCTGTTGTCTTTCGAATCCTGATCGCGATCGGCTGAGATGTAATAGTTCGTGTTGTCTCCCAGCGAGCCGCTGTTAGACGCGCCATAGGAGGTGCTATCACCCTGTTTACGCATATAGGTACTGATGGACTGACTGCCGCCGAGCGGGATGCTCACGTTGACGTAGAACATCTCATTGTCCTGATCGTCATCGACATTACCGACCGCACTTTGCCAGTTCATGGATACTGACGCGTACGTAAAGGTCTTGCCCCATGACAGCAAGAGGTAACGTGAATCTTCACCGTCACCGCTGGTCTGGTTGTAGTTGAACCCTGCGCTAAACACCCCCGCCAGAGGGGAGGAGAAGCGAACGTTGCCGGAATAGGTGTTGTCATATCCCTGATAATCATCGTCCATCGCATCAGCCAGTTCGCGATACTCTCCGCTGTAATGCGTCGCACTGCCTGAAAAACCGACGTACTCGTTCAGGATGTAATCACTTTGCAGCTCGGTTTTTACCCCGCTGCTGCTGTCACCAAAGCTCGCATTGCTGACTGCCGCACCCGTTGAAAGGGTCCAGTCATCGCTTATCAGGAACTCTGTCCTGCCGCCTGCCGCCTGATAGTTTTCCGCAGCGGCACCTGAAGCCAGGAGATTCATCCACGGAGAGACACGCCAGCCGTCAGAGATGTTCATCACCAGCGGATCGTTATAGTCGCTGTCGATGCTGCGCACCTGACCTACAGAAAGGGTTAGACCCTGCGGGCGTGAAAGGTTGCGCGCCCTTACCTGAGACGCCGGGACGATGAAACGGTTAGTCGCGCCGTCGGATTCCACCACCGAGACGTCCAGATCTACATTGTTGCGAACCACGGGCACGTCATCCAGCGTGAAGGGGCCGGCTGGCACAAGGGTACTGAAGACCAGTTGACCGTTCTGGCGGATTTCGACACGTGCCTGGGAAGACTGGGCAATACCGGAAACGCTCACGCCAGAGCTTGCTCTCGCCAGACCGCTGGTCGGCATAAACTGAACGCCGGTAATCGGCACCCCGCTCAACACGTTGGACATGGCGTTGATTTCACCCACCTGCATCGTCATTTTTTGCGCGGTAAAGACATGCTCTGCATAGGTGTAAATGCTTTCGGCATTTCGGCTACCGTCGTCATCCGTCAGGATATAACGACTGCGCAGCGCCCAGTCCATCGTGTTGAATCCGGCTTCCAGGCTGGCCTGAGAGTAGCGGCTGCTGTCATTGTCACCATAGTCGTTATGGGTGCTGAACAATGAATAGTTCAGCAGCGCCGCCGTTCCGCCATGCTGAAAGTTTTTGATATCCGACGACAGACTGTTCACCGCTTCAGCTGGTAGATAGAGTTCAACGGCCTCCTGGTTAGGCAAGGCGTTGATGACGGCTTTAGGATAGTTATCCCGAATATCATGACACTCCTCACCGGACTTTATTGACACAGGCATCAGCCCAGCAAACTCCATAAGATCGTTATCAAAGCAAAGCATGCCGTCTTTGTTGAAACGAACTGCAGCCATTCCCCGCTCTTTCCCGTTAACCTTCACCGAAACGGAGTGGGTTCCGGGTAAAAAGCGCGGTGCTTCTGCGAAGTAATGGTTGAGATCTTTATTCAACCCCAGCGTTTGCATTATCCCCGTGTCGAAGGTGACCTCCCTCGCCAGAACGGATGTTGAATCAAGTAACACCAGAGGTAATGTGCCGCAAAGAATGGCGCGGACACAAAGTGCAAGGCGGCTTTGTTTACTCACCGTCATATCCCTATTTTATTTATTTAATTCCGACGTAAAGCTCGGGACCTCAACGCCATAGCGGCTGGCCGGGAAAAACTTAACGCTGCTGTCACCACTGACTTTCTTACTCATATCAGCCGTTAGCGTTTCGCCAGGAAGAATGTAGGTTTTGGACAGAGAGGCACTCACCCCTGAAGGCAGCAGCATCACGTTCTGCCCAAGACGGACCACATATTTGCTGGGATTGTTTACGGTGACGGATGTGCCGTTTGAGGACCACTTCAGGAACTTCCAGGCATCAGTGACCACACCCAGGGATGCCGGACGAATAAGCACGGGGATATCCTGGCGAATGTTAATGCCAATCTTTATTTTTTTATCATCGTTTTTAGGCGGAATACCGTCGAATGTGACGCGTTTATAATGCTCTACATCCAATGGCTGTTTGTTCTGAAGAATAAAGCGCAGCTGCTGCGTCTGACCTGGCTCAAGACGTACCACCGGCTGCGTTGCAATAAGCTTAAGACCGATATCGTCCGGCAGGTCAACGACATTTGTATATAAAAGTGAAGGATGCGAATCGGTATTCTTGACGTTAATCGTTCCACTGTGCGTCGCTTCATCAATGATTAATAGACTGGTTTCAGGCACCATGCCTTCTGCATGTACAGCAACACTGGCAGATAATAACGCGGCAGTAATCAGCGTGTTAAATAAAGTAGATTTTAAACAATGCATAATAATATCTCCTTGAAAGCAACAACAGAACAGTCCATGTTTATCGCGCCGTTAAAAAGAGAGTAAATGCAGCGCATTTACTCTCCGGTTAATTAAATTACGTTTACTCGATTAAAAGTCTTACAGATAACGCAGGCTGATAGTCACCTGACCATCAAGCTGGGTGTCATCAGTGATCGCCAGCGTGGTGGTATCCTGGATCGCCAGAGAGGTCACCAGTGGGAAGGTTGCGGTCTGGAACGCCAGTGGAGCCAGGGTGCCAACAGTTGCAACGGTGAAATCACGATAGTTATCGCCCTGAGTTGTACCGTTGGTGCTCTTCGACCAGTTACCCGTAGCATTCTGCTGGTAAATTGGGTCAACTTTAGCGCCGTCAGCCATTACGCTGTCAGTTTTAACGAACAGCGAGTAAGTTCCGATGTTCACTGGTGTGGCACCTGTTGTTTTACCTACACCGTAAGTCTGGCTTTCAGACGAATTAGAACCACCACCAAACATGCCATTCTCAACGGTGAGTTTCGCGTTAGAATCAGCGCGATCGTCAATCATATTCCAGGACACTTTTGTTGCTGCGGTGCAGGTAATAGTCAGATCGATGTCTTTCTGGCCCAGCTGGTTAACTGCCGTTGAGCTTAAACCACCCAAACTAACTGTGCCGTAGTCAACCGTTCCGCCGTTGCTTAACTGAGGCGTACAGGCTGAATTAGTCAGCGTACCTTTAACTTTCAGAACGGCAGTCGGGTTAGCCGCAAAAGCGGATGTCACACACAGAGAGAGCGCAGTAGCGAGTAAAACCTTTTTCACTTGTTATTCCTTAACATATGAGTAATTGCAATATTAAATACAGCAGGGATAAATAAATTTACCCCATACTGTTTATCGTCATGCTTGAGAGCATGCGTAGATAATATAATCTTTATAAATACAAGCAATTTAGAAAAATTAATTTATGGATTTAGAATAACGTTATCAATAAGTGATATTTATTTATAAGAGTGCATATAGCTTTAAAACGACATATTATATTCAGCGGAGATATAGCTTGAAATTATCCGAACGGTGGGGGCAGGCAAAAAAGAAGGGATGTATATAATTTACTTTATTAAACGTTTTGACATAAAAAGACATAAAAAAATCCAGCTAGTCTGAATAACTAACTGGATAGTCGATAAAAATGCTTTTACTACTTCACAACGCGCAGTGCCGGACGGCCTCCGCGCGGCGGCGGATCGTCATCAGGATCGTCATTGTGATCGGGCTTGTCCCCCTCAATGACCGACATCAGCGTTTCGCTTTCGTTTTCCGAAGCGCCGTTTTCGTCATTCAGGCCGACAACATCCTCGTCATAAGCCGCTTCCGGCTCAAACATGGTGCCTGCACCGTTTTCACGCGCATAAATCGCCAGCACCGCAGCCAGCGGTACAGAAACCTGACGCGGCACACCGCCGAAACGCGCGTTAAAGCGCACTTCGTCGTTGGCCAGTTCAAGGTTACCCACCGCGCGCGGCGCGATGTTCAGTACGATCTGCCCGTCACGTGCATATTCCATAGGAACCTGCACGCCCGGCAACGTCACATCCACAACCAGGTGCGGCGTGAGCTGGTTATCCAGCAGCCATTCATAGAAGGCGCGCAGCAGATACGGACGGCGTGGGGTAAGTTGTGACATTTCCACAGTCATTAGCCTCGGCCGAGACGCATTTCACGTTCCGGTTCAGTTAAAGATGCCAGGAAAGAATCGCGTTCAAATACGCGAGTCATGTAGCCCTTCAGCTCTTTCGCGCCCGGACCGCTGAACTCTACGCCCAGGGTTGGCAGACGCCACAGCAACGGCGCCAGGTAGCAATCTACCAGGCTGAACTCATCGCTCAGGAAGAATGGTTTCTGACCAAACACAGGGGCGATCGCCAGCAGCTCTTCACGCAGTTGCTTACGTGCAGCGTCTGCTTCAGCAGAGGAACCGTTGACGATAACGTTCATCAGCGTGTACCAGTCTTTTTCGATACGCTGCATGTACAGGCGGCTTTCACCACGTGCAACAGGGTAAACAGGCATCAGTGGTGGATGCGGGAAACGCTCATCCAGATATTCCATAATGATACGGGATTCCCACAGGGTCAGCTCGCGATCCACCAGCGTCGGTACGCTTTGGCTCGGGTTGAGATCGATCAGATCCTGAGGCGGGTTATCCTTTTCCACATGCTCGATCTCAAAACTGACACCCTTCTCGGCCAGCACGATACGAACCTGATGGCTATAAATGTCAGTAGGACCAGAAAACAGCGTCATTACCGAACGTTTGTTGGCAGCGACAGCCATGAAAACCTCCAGGTATATTCAGAATTTTTACTGCTACCAGCCCAAACAGGGCCAGCCAGATGTTGTATCGCCCATCCCAGAGAAAACACATTGTTCAAGAATCGAACAAAAAACGAGTATTCACCGATATTTGGGCAGAAAATTGGATGATAGTTTACCAGATTTTGATGGCTTTGTGGTGAGGGGATTCTGGAAATGTGGAAAAAGAGAAGATATATGCAGTGATGCTGTGGATAACCTGCACATTATCCATAAAAAAAAACCCGCCGAAGCGGGTTTTTCGCCAATCGTTTCTGCGTAAACAGAAAAGGATTAACGTTTGGAGAACTGTGGACGACGACGTGCTTTACGCAGACCCACTTTCTTACGTTCAACCTGACGAGCGTCACGAGTAACGAAGCCAGCTTTACGCAGTTCAGAACGCAGGGATTCGTCGTACTCCATCAGAGCGCGGGTGATACCGTGACGGATCGCACCTGCCTGACCGGAGATACCACCACCTTTAACGGTGATGTACAGATCCAGTTTTTCTACCATATCAACCAGTTCCAGCGGCTGGCGAACTACCATGCGGGCAGTTTCACGACCGAAGTACTGTTCCAGAGAACGTTGGTTGATTACGATTTTACCACTGCCCGGTTTGATGAACACGCGAGCTGCGGAACTTTTGCGGCGACCAGTGCCGTAGTATTGATTTTCAGCCATTGCCTATAATCCCGATTAGATGTCAAGAACTTGCGGTTGCTGTGCCGCGTGGTTGTGCTCGTTACCTGCGTAAACTTTCAGTTTACGGAACATAGCACGACCCAGCGGGCCTTTTGGCAGCATGCCTTTAACCGCGATTTCAATCACACGCTCAGGACGGCGAGCAATCATCTCTTCAAAGGTCGCTTCTTTGATACCACCGATGTGGCCAGTGTGATGGTAGTACATTTTGTCTGTACGCTTGTTGCCGGTTACAGCAACTTTATCTGCGTTCAGAACGATGATGTAATCACCCGTATCAACGTGCGGAGTGTATTCCGCTTTATGCTTACCGCGCAGGCGACGAGCCAGTTCAGTAGCCAGACGGCCCAGAGTTTTACCGGTCGCGTCAACAACATACCAGTCGCGCTGTACGGTTTCTGGTTTAGCTGTAAAAGTTTTCATTAAAAGCTTACCCAAATAATAAGTTACACGTTGGTGAACACCCAAACGTTTAGTCAGTTGAGGTTCACACGACAAAGTCCGGCAAACCTACCCCTTCGAATAGCTAATGCCGACACATAGAAAGTTTCGGGAAAAAAACCTTCTCGTAACGTGGGGTCGCAAGATTATAGAGAAGTTGAGGTCAAAGATCGACCCTTAAATGTGATTCGAGGCGGGTTTTTCGGGGGTAAGGTTTTTGCGGTCTGCCGCCCTCACCCCCAGCCCCTCTCCCACAGGGAGAAGGTCGCATTTATGGCATATGCTGAAGCTTAAGATACTCCTCGCTTTGCATCTCCTGCAGGCGCGACAGACAGCGCTGGAACTCAAACTTCAGCCGCTCGCCTTTATACACCTCATATAAAGGTACCTCGGCGCTGACCACAAGCTTCACGTGACGCTCATAGAACTCATCGACCAGCGCAATGAAGCGGCGCGCTTCGCTTTCCATCAGCGGCGTCATGACCGGCACGTTGAGCAGCATCACGGTATGGAACAAACGCGAGAGCGCGATGTAGTCATGCTGACTGCGGGCATCCACACAGAGCGTTGCAAATGAGACGGCCAGGGTTTGATTTTCGACACCCAGGGTTTGCAGCGGGCGATGGTTAATCTCGAGCTCAGGGGCATGAGCCCGTTTTGCCCCCGCCAGCGCCAGCCACAGTTTATCCATCTGCTGCGTGGTCTCATCGTTTAAGGGAGAGAGCCACAGATGCGCCTGAGTTAAGGTACGCAGGCGGTAATCCACCCCGGCATCAACATTCATGATGTCGCAGTGCTGTTTGATGGCATCAATAGCGGGCAGGAAACGCGCGCGCTGCAGGCCATTGCGGTATAGCTCATCCGGCGGGATATTCGAGGTCGCCACCAGCGTTATCCCACGTGCGAACAGCGCTTTCATCAGACCACCCAGCAGCATGGCGTCGGTAATATCGGAGACAAAAAACTCGTCAAAACAGAGTATGTCCGTTTCCGCCTTGAACCTGTCGGCCACAATCTCCAGCGGATCGCTTTTGCCCTGCAGTGCCGTCAGCTCTTCGTGAACCCGCAGCATAAAGCGGTGGAAATGCAGACGCTGCTTACGGGTACCCGGCAGGCTCAGATAAAAGAGGTCCATCAACCAGGTTTTCCCGCGCCCGACGCCGCCCCACATATACAAACCGCGCACCGGCGCATGAGTCTGTGGCTCTTTTTTTCCGAGCAACCGCCCCAGAGCCGCCTTCAGCCCACCGCTCTGTTCACTCTCTGCAGGTTTTGCCGTGAGCTCCTGATAAATCGTATCCAGACGATTCACCGCTTCACGCTGAACGTCATCCGGCTGATGTGTACCCTCATTAAGGGCAAGTTGGTATCGCGATGCAGGGGACAGGTTTTGCATAAACGTATTGTTATTCCTTCAAATAATACTCACCAGCAGACGTGACTGATGAAAAAAAGGCCGTTCTACACTACGCGATGATACGTCAGGATTCCACTTCTGCGGAAATAGCGGTTATAGTGGCAATATCAGGCACAGGCAGGAGCCGAGCCAACACCCTACGGAACAACAAGACAACGGGAGAAGTTCATGACCTGGGAATATGCGCTAATCGGTTTAGTCGTCGGCATCGTCATTGGTGCTGTGGCCATGCGTTTCGGTAATCGCAAATTGCGTCAGCAGCAGTCACTGCAGTACGAACTGGAAAAGAACAAAGCCGAACTGGAAGAGTATCGTGAAGAGCTGGTCAGCCACTTTGCCCGTAGCGCCGAGCTGCTGGACAACATGGCGACCGACTATCGTCAGCTCTATCAACATATGGCAAAAAGCTCCAGCAGCCTGCTGCCAGAAATGACCGCGGAATCCAATCCATTCCGTAACCGTCTGGCCGACTCTGAAGCCGGTAACGATCAGGCCCCTGTTCAGATGCCACGCGACTATTCAGATGGCGCGTCCGGCCTGCTGCGCGGCGGTGCAAAACGCGATTAATCGCACAACCTGAATTTATTTTACGGGCGCTGCTATTGCGCCCGTCCTTTCTTCATGACCCCAGCTATTATTGAGTAAGCACTTCATTGTTCAGCGGTTTAAAATTCAATAACATCAACGTGTTTTAGGGCCGTTTTTCCTTTATTCCAGGTTACGAGAGTCAGCATCGATGAAGAAAAAAAACCAGCTGTTGAGCGCTATAGCGTTAAGTGTCGGGTTATCTCTCTCGGCGTCCTTCCCTGCATCTGCCGCCCTGCCTTCACAGGTACCCGGCCAGGCGGCAATTCCAAGTCTTGCGCCAATGCTGGAAAAAGTTCTGCCTGCGGTAGTGAGCGTGCAGGTAGAAGGCACGGCATTACAAAATCAACGCGTACCTGAAGAACTGAAAAAATATTTTGGCGATGAGTCGCCCGACCAGCAGGCGCAGCCTTTTGAAGGTCTGGGTTCTGGCGTCATTATTGATGCGGCCAAAGGTTATATTCTGACCAACAATCATGTTATCAGTCAGGCCGATAAAATCAGCGTACAGCTCAACGATGGGCGTGAGTTTGAGGCCAAACTGATTGGCGGCGATGACCAGAGTGACATCGCGCTGCTGCAGGTGCAAAACCCGAGCAATCTGACTCAGATTGCCATTGCGGACTCCGATAAACTGCGTGTTGGTGATTTTGCTGTCGCCGTGGGAAATCCGTTTGGTTTAGGGCAAACCGCCACCTCCGGGATAATCTCGGCGCTGGGTCGCAGCGGTCTGAATCTGGAAGGTCTGGAAAACTTTATCCAGACCGATGCCTCAATCAACCGCGGGAACTCCGGCGGGGCCTTACTCAACCTCAACGGCGAGCTGATTGGGATTAACACCGCTATCCTGGCGCCGGGCGGCGGCAGTATCGGCATCGGTTTTGCTATCCCCAGCAATATGGCCAAAACGCTGGCGCAGCAGCTCATTCAGTTCGGTGAGGTCAAACGCGGGCTGTTGGGCATCAAAGGGATGGAGATGAGCGCTGACATCGCGAAAGCGTTCAACATCAATGTGCAGCGCGGTGCGTTTGTCAGTGAAGTGCTGCCAAACTCCGGCTCGGCAAAAGCTGGCGTGAAGTCGGGCGATGTGATTGTCAGCCTGAACGATAAACCGCTGAGCAGCTTTGCGGAACTGCGCTCGCGTATTGCCACCACCGAACCGGGTGCCAAAGTGAAGTTAGGCCTGATTCGTGATGGTAAGCCGCTGGATGTCGAAGTGACGCTTGATAAGAGCACCTCATCCTCTGCCAGCGCGGAGCTTATCGCCCCGGCGCTGCAAGGGGCAACGCTGAGCGATGGGCAGCTGAAAGACGGGACGAAAGGGATTAGCGTCGATACCGTCGAGAAGAGCAGCCCTGCCGCGCAGGCCGGATTGCATCAGGATGATGTGATCATCGGCGTGAACCGCAATCGCGTGCAATCCATCGCAGAACTGCGCAAGGTGCTGGAAAGCAAACCGGCGGTTATTGCCCTGCAGGTTATGCGCGGCAACGAGTCTATCTATATTCTGTTGCGCTAAGCATTTGCGATTCCGGACATCACCGCTGCGTGTGATGTCCGGATAACTCATGTTATGCTGCAAATCGTTCCTTTATTAACGACACGCGCATCATGCTTTTAAAGCTCTTTCGTTCAATTGTCATCGGTTTGATTGTTGCCGGCCTGCTGCTGGTCGTCATGCCGTCTTTACGCCAGTTCAATAAGCTGTCGGCGCCTCAGTTCGACAGTGCGGATGAAACGCCTGCGACCTACAACCAGGCCGTTCGCCGTGCCGCGCCTGCCGTGGTTAACGTTTATAACCGTGGCCTCAATAGCTCAGCCCATAACCAGCTGGAGATCCGCACTCTCGGCTCTGGGGTAATTATGGACGAGCGCGGCTACATCATTACCAACAAACACGTGATTAACGATGCCGACCAGATCATCGTTGCCCTGCAGGATGGCCGCGTGTTTGAGGCCCTGCTGGTGGGCTCGGATAGCCTGACTGACCTGGCTGTTTTGAAGATCAACGCCACGGGCGGTTTACCGGTTATTCCTATTAACCGTAAACGAACCCCTCATATTGGCGACGTCGTGCTGGCTATCGGTAACCCTTATAACCTGGGTCAGACGATCACGCAGGGGATTATCAGCGCCACTGGTCGCATTGGCCTCAACCCGTCGGGACGGCAGAACTTCCTGCAAACCGATGCGTCCATCAACCACGGTAACTCCGGCGGTGCGCTGGTCAACTCGCTGGGCGAACTGATGGGTATCAATACCCTCTCGTTCGATAAGAGCAATGACGGTGAGACGCCGGAAGGGATTGGGTTCGCCATTCCATTCCAGCTGGCGACCAAGATCATGGATAAGCTGATCCGCGATGGCCGTGTGATCCGCGGTTATATTGGTATTGGCGGTCGTGAAATTGCGCCTATGCATTCGCAGGGCGGTGGCATCGATCAGATTCAGGGCATCGTGGTCAACGAAGTGTCGCCTGGCGGCCCGGCGGCTAACGCGGGAATTCAGGTTAATGATGTCATCGTGTCGGTCAACGGCACACCAGCGGTATCGGCGCTGGAGACCATGGATCAGGTTGCGGAGATCCGTCCTGGCTCTATCATCCCGGTTGAAGTCATGCGTAACGATAAGAAGCTGACGCTGCAGGTGACGATTCAGGAATACCCGGCCACCAACTGACAGGCATAAAAAAACGGAGCGCATTGCTCCGTTTTTTTTTGCCGGGCGGCATGACGGCTTACCCGGCCTGTGGGGACATCCGTTTTACTTGTTAACGAACTCTTCGCCCAGAGTGATATCTTTCTTCAGCGTATCCAGCATGCCTTCCATCGCGTTCTGTTCAAACGCGCTCAGCTTGCCAATCGGCTGATGTTCTTCGATACCGTTTTTACCCAGCAGCAGCGGCTGAGAGAAGAAACGAGCGTGTTCGCCGTCGCCTTCAACATACGCGCATTCAACAACGCCTTTCTCGCCCTGCAGTGCACGAACCAGTGACAGTCCAAAACGTGCCGCCGCCTGGCCCATAGACAGGGTTGCAGAACCGCCACCCGCCTTCGCTTCCACCACTTCGGTGCCCGCGTTCTGGATGCGTTTGGTCAGGTCAGCCACTTCCTGCTCGGTGAAGCTAACACCATGGATCTGCGACAGCAGAGGCAGAATGGTGACACCAGAGTGACCGCCGATAACCGGCACTTCAACTTCTGAAGGCTGTTTGCCTTTCAGTTCAGCCACAAAGGTGTTGGAACGGATGATGTCCAGCGTGGTTACGCCGAACAGTTTGTTCTTATCGTAAACACCGGCTTTTTTCAGCACTTCTGCCGCGATAGCGACCGTGGTGTTCACCGGGTTAGTGATGATACCAATGCACGCTTTCGGGCAGGTTTCAGCAATCTGCTGCACCAGGTTTTTCACAATACCCGCGTTGACGTTGAACAGGTCTGAACGATCCATGCCTGGCTTACGCGCCACGCCAGCGGAGATCAGCACCACGTCCGCGCCCTGCAGGGCAGGACGAGCATCTTCACCGGAGAAGCCTTTGATTTTCACAGCTGTCGGGATGTGGCTCAGGTCAACCGCCACACCTGGGGTTACCGGAGCAATATCGTACAGGGAGAGTTCTGAGCCTGAAGGCAGTTGGGTTTTCAGTAGTAGGGCAAGCGCCTGGCCGATACCACCAGCAGCGCCGAGGACTGCGACTTTCATCCTAAACTCCTTATTATGGTTAACTTAAGTATCTGTAACTCCGTTGCGGCGACCATAATTCAGCAGGTAATTAATTACAATTTTCGTCACTAAATAATTTGAGGTCGCGCGACTTTATCTCTCACCAGAAGACTATCTGACGACAGACGACAACGAATTAAGAGGGGGTTACAATACACCCTGCCACGCCACCAAAACAACATCATTTTGATAACATTTAATTTACTTTTAAGCTTATTTGCTTGCCGTGACCCAGGCATGTTTTCTGATAACGAAATCTGATAAAATCACTCCCTTTCATAACATTATTTCAGCCTAACCGCTGGCAGATAATTTGCATAAAAATTCATCCACATGCATAATAATGTTGTTTCTTTCGTCATATTCCGGGTGACTTATGCGAAGCTCGTCTAAGCAAGAAGATTTAGTGAAGGCGTTTAAAGCGCTACTCAAAGAAGAGATATTCAGTTCTCAGGGAGAAATTGTTCAGGCTTTACAGGAACAAGGCTTCGATAACATCAACCAGTCGAAAGTCTCCCGCATGTTAACCAAATTTGGTGCGGTACGTACGCGTAACGCCAAAATGGAGATGGTCTACTGCCTGCCTGCAGAACTTGGCGTGCCAACCACCTCCAGCCCGTTGAAGAATCTGGTTCTCGATATCGATTACAACGATGCCGTTGTTGTGATCCATACCAGCCCGGGTGCTGCACAGTTGATTGCACGTATGCTGGACTCGCTGGGTAAGCCTAAAGGCATCCTTGGGACGATTGCGGGTGACGATACCATCTTCACTACCCCCGCCAATGGCTTCTCAGTGAAAGATCTCTACGAAGCGATTCTGGATCTGTTCGAGCAGGAACTCTGATTACCCTCCCCGTGGCGTCCTGCTACGGGGATCATTCTGCTTCTGCCGCATTTCCCCCTGTTTTATCCCGCCCTTTACTTTAACAAATAGTGCTTTTACCGCTCATTAACATTCACTTGGTGAATGATAAATCAAAAAATCGCACAAAAAATCAAAAGCTGATATCCATATGATTTTCTTAGATATACAGCCACACATTGAACAGTAAATGTACAATTTTATGCCATTAGGTTATAAAAAACAGGCTAGTTAATACGTAATAACAACAGAAACAATTAGTCTGGTATTAATTTTTACCGTTATTAGTGTATACTTGATTTTGTGATGAGGGTCACGAAACAAAGACCCCACTAAAAATTCGACGAGGTAAAGAATCATGAAAATCAAAACTACTGTAGCGGCGCTCAGCGTCCTGTCTGTCCTGTCATTCGGTGCTTTCGCCGCTGACGCTATCAATGCCGAGCAGGCACAATCCCGCCAGGCAATCGGTACGGTTTCCGTCGGCGCAATCGGCACGTCTCCAATGGACATGCATGAGATGCTGAACAAAAAAGCGGAAGAACAAGGTGCGTCATCTTATCGCATCATTGAAGCGCGTTCAGGTGACCACTGGCACGCAACCGCTGAGCTGTACAAATAAGTTTTAGTAATAACTGAAGACCAAAATCTCTACTCAACGGCACCAGGCATAAAAATAGCAGTTCAACCCTTCTCGCCGTTGAGCAAAAACCCTATTCAGGAGCAAAAACTATGAAAACCAAATTCATCATCGCAACCCTCGGTCTGGCATCCGTTCTCTCTTTCGGCGCAAGTGCCGCCGTACAGCAAGTGAACGCTGACCAGGCGCAGAATCTGCAGTCTATGGGGAGTGTGTCTGTGACGTCCGTTACCGGCTCTCCAATGGATATCCGTCAGGCACTGGCCGCTAAAGCTGAAAAAGCAGGCGCCAGCAGCTATCGCGTCACCGAGCTGAACCAGGGTGACCACTGGCATGCAACGGCTCAACTGTATAAATAAACCCTCGTCGTATCTCATCATACGACTTGCCCCTGGCCTTCTGGTCAGGGGCTTTTTTATGGCTTGATCAATGGCGCGCGTTGAAACGTAGCTGCCCTTCCAGCTCTTCTTCCGCTTCATCAAACAGCAAAATGAGTGCGCCAAACCGTCTGCGCAACTTTTCAGGCAGATGGATAAACTCAATTTCCAGCGGTAACGGCAGCAGGCTGCCGGTCACCACGTCCCACAGCGTGTCCAGATTGGTGACGCTTTCCCGTTCAAGATCAAACACCCGGATAAATTCACGATAGAAGTCATCCTGACTGTCGATCTCGTCAAAATCAAAGGTATAGGTTTTCATTGCCAGTCACCCAGTCCAGGCGAGCGGCCTGCGCCGCCCTGATTATTATAATCCCCCAATATGCAGGGTTTTGACTTCCAGATACTCTTCCAGCCCCAGCACGGACCCTTCACGCCCAAGGCCAGACTCTTTTACCCCACCAAACGGCCCCAGCTCTGTGGAGACGGCACATTCGTTAATTCCTATCATCCCGCTTTCGATGGCCTGCGACACGCGGAAGACACGTGCCAGATTTTGGGTATAGAAGTAAGCCGCCAGGCCATATGGCGTGTTGTTGGCACGCTGGATAACCTCATCTTCCGAGGTAAAACGGAAGCAGGCCGCAACCGGCCCAAACGTCTCTTCTTCAGCCAGTTTCATGCCTTCATGGCAATCGCCCAGGACAGTTGGCATCCAGAAATTGCCGCCAAGCGAATGGGGTTTACCGCCCGCCAGAACGGTCGCACCCCGGGCCACGGCATCTTCAACGTGTTCACGCACCTTATCGACGGCGGAGGATTCGATCAGCGGCCCCACGATGACGCCCTCTTCCAGACCATTCCCGACCTTCAGGGCATTCACCGCATCGGCAAGCTTATTCACAAATTTGTCGTAGACGGTTTCCTGAATATAGAAACGGTTAACGCTGACGCAGACCTGGCCGGCATTGCGGAATTTATTGGCGATAGCCCCTTTAACGGCAGCCTCGATATCCGCATCTTCAAAGACGATATACGGCGCATTGCCCCCCAGCTCCATCGACACTTTCTTCATGGTTTCTGCGGCGTTACGCACCAGCGTTTTGCCGACGGAAGTCGAGCCGGTAAAGGAGATTTTCCGCACCTCATGGCTCGCCATAATCGCGTCACTGATTTCATGCGTATTCCCGGCTACGGCGTTGAGTACCCCATCCGGTACGCCGGCCTGTTTTGCCAGCGTAAGCAGCGCGAAGGCGCTGAGAGGTGTGTTATTTGCCGGTTTGATTACCCCGGTACACCCTGCCGCCAGCGCCGGACCCAATTTACGGGTGAGCATGGCCATCGGGAAGTTCCACGGCGTAATCGCCGCAACCACGCCGATGGGCTCGCGGGTCGCCAGGATGCGGGAGCCCGGTTTGATCGGTGGAATAATTTCGCCGTTCGCGCGCTTGGCCTCTTCGGCGAACCACTGGATAAAACTCGCGGCGTATTCCACCTCGCCTTCCGCTTCTTTCAGGGGCTTGCCCTGTTCGGTGGTCATTAAACGCCCGAGCCAGCTTTTGTTCTCAATGATCAGTTCGTACCAGCGGTAGAGAATTGCCGAACGCGCTTTCGCGGTTTTGGCGCGCCATGCCGGGAAAGCTTTGGCCGCCGCGGCAATGGCGTCTTCGGTTTCTGCTTTGCCGGCTTTGGCTACTCTGGCGATGACCTCACCGGTAGCCGGGTTCAGCACATCAAACGTCGTGTCCAGCGTTTTCCATATGCCGTTGACCAGATAACCGGTCTGAAAAAGGTGATTATCCTGAAGCGCCTGGGTTGTCATGTGTCCTCCCTTCCTGAATGTAAGAGCATGCTGGAATAAGTATAGCCACAAAAAAACCGACGCTTTTGGCGTCGGCTTTTTTACTTCAGTCAGTTATCCGTAAGGGCGTTCTGATAGCGATGCAGCATAAACACCAGCCGTCCTACCGGCTCTGTCACCTGAGGCGGTGCTTCCCAGACTTTCAGCTTCTCCTGGTAGATATCCAGCTCTTCAAGCAGTTGCTTAAAGTAACGACGTCGTTTGTCATCGCTGGAGGCGGAAAGCACGTGGTCGGCCGTCCGACGCAGCTGGCGGTGGAAAGCCGACAGATCGTCATTGATGGGCACGGGGGCATTACGCAAACGCTGGTGCGCGATAATCATGGTCAACGCCAGACGGAATTTGGCGATGTCACCCGGGAACTTGTTCAGCAGTAAAAACAGCTGCTGATAGAGCGCCGGCAGGTGGTTCTCTTTGCGACGCGCGGTATTGGTGGTCATGGACGACACGGCAGCCGAGACAAACTGATTCAACAGCACGCGGCCCGTCCGTGCCTGAGAGTTATCCCGCACCAGCAGAATGACCATCATCGCCAGGAAACAACCCACCAGCTGACCTAAGGCGCTGTCTAAGAACTGGCTGAAATGGAAGGTCATCGGGTTATCCAGCACAATGATGTTAATCGTACTGGCCAGGGCACCCAATGAACCCAGCCGGCGCTTTTGCACTTCGATTCCGATAAAGAATGCCATCACCGCGAGGCTAATACAGAGCAGTAACATGCTCTGCTGGGTTGAGGGAATGATCACCAGAAAATAGAACGCGCCAATCGGCAGTGCAGCAATTGTGCCGAACAGGAAATCAATGGCCACCATGCGCGGATTCGGAAGACGCATCGCCAACGCGGTAACGACGGCGATCATCACCATCGCGCCGCTGCCGGAGGTCCAGCCGGTCCACAGCCAGAACAGCGTGCCGAGCATACAGGCAAGCGTTGTACGCCAGAAGTTAACCATTGCGTGATGGCGTTCGGCGGATTCTGCCTTGATCACCACTTCACCCTGCAGCACCTCTTCTTCTACCGCGCTGATTTTGGTGTTACTGATCACACCGCGTTTCAGCAACAGGTAGCGCGTCGCGGCCCCGACCCAGGTATAGATCGTCACTGGCGTATCACGATCCCCGGTCCAGGCAATGACCCGGCGCATGCGTTTAAGCTGTTTGTGTACGTCCTGCACGGTTTCCACCGGCTCAGCAAACAGCTCGCGGAAGGTATCGGTTACCGCGTCCGGGCGGGTGTTTTGGATCAGATAGGTTTCACACGCCTGGGTAATCAGCGTTAAGGAGACGGTGTTGATGGCTTTAAGGCGGCGGTTGGCACGGGCCCAGCGCGAAGACTCCATGTTCAGGTTGCTGCGCATCCCTTCCAGCGCCGTGGTGCGGCGCACCAGCGCGCTCCAGGCTTTATCCACCTCTTCGCTGTCACCATGCTTAATACAGAGCTGCATCAACTGATACTGGGCAACAATCAGCGCATCCAGTTCACGATCCACTTCCTGCTTAATGGAGCGAGGAGAGAAAAGCAGGTCAGCGACAATGGCACTGACAATACCGATGACAATCTCACTGCAGCGCTCTACGGCAAACTGTGGGGCAAGCAGCGGTTCGCTCTGAATGGTGATGATAATAATCAGCGCGGTATAACCGGCCAGCCCCCAGGCGTAGGAGTTCTCCACCTTCACCAGTGACGAGAGCCAGGTGCAGAAGCCCGCCCAGATACAGCACACCATCAGCATCAGCAGCGGCGTGCGGATCATCAATATGATGATGGTCAGTGCGGCGAAACAACCGATAAATGTCCCAATGATGCGCAGCATCCCACGGTAGCGGATCGCCCCGGAGTAAGGTTCCCCGCCCGCAGCAAAGGCAGGCCCTGCTGCGACAATCGCTGCCGTCAGTACGGCCCAGCGGGGGGTTTCCAGCTGAAAGTGGAAGCCGACAAACAGCGCCAGCACAATGGCACACGCCAGCTTAACGGCGAAGCGAATGTGCTGGCTGGCGATGGAAAAGATACCCATAACGATTAACCAAACTCGCGCAGGCGATGGGCAATTTTACGGAAGATGGAGTCCTGGCTGGCGTCACGGTCTTTTTCACCGGTGATCACCACCGTCGCCGTGGTCCCGGCAGGCCACAGATTGCCCTGCTGTTCATCCAGATGGATACGCACCGGCACACGCTGGGCCAGACGTACCCATTCCAGGTTGGAATCCACCGTCGCCATCCCTTTAGTATCGTTAGAGCTGCTGGAGTTAGTGACCCCCGCTGCTACGCTGTCGACGGTGCCTTTCAGCACTCGGTTGCTGCCAAGCGGCGTAATTTCAGCCCGGAACCCCGGACGCACGCCTTCCAGTTTGGTTTCTTCCATATAGGCGAGCACGTAGAAGGAGTTCTGTTTAACCAGCGCCACGGCGGTTGAGCCGCGGGTGATAAACTCCCCGGCATAAACATTCAGGTTGGTGATCCAGCCATCGGCTGGTGCGCGGATCACGGTGCGCTCAAGATCGAGCCGGGCAAGATCGCGCGTCGCTTGCGCTTTGGCCAGCTGATGCAGCACGGTTTGCAGGACGTTATTGGACTGGTCAATCTCTTCGCGGGACATCGCCTGAACACCCAGTTGGTTACGGCGACCTGCCTCACGGCGTTTCTCGGAAGCCAGCGCCTGATAATAGGCCACATCCGCTTCGGCTTCTTCTAACGCTTTCTGATAACGAGGCTGGTCGATGGTGAACAGTACCTGATCTTTTTTCACCAGCTGGTTATCGTGGACATTGACCGCAGTGATGAGACCCGCCACGTCGGGGGCGATTGCCACGACATCGGCGCTAAAGCGTGCATCACGCGTCCACGGTGATTCAGTGTAATAGACCCAGGCGCGGAAAATAGCGATGAACGCGAGGATAACGAGCGCCATGGTGATGGCAGTGCGGGAGATTTTTCTTGTTAGCGTTTTCACATCAACCTCAGACAAACATGCGCGATATCAGGTAAAACAGGCAGCAATACAGCGCGGTATTGAACAATGCAGGATGCCAGACAAAATCGTAGATCCCGGTGGGGACCAGCACCTTGCGCACCAGCCAGAAAATCGCCAGTGATAAAAGAAGCTCGAAAAATATCGGTGGGAACGACAAACCGAACACCACGATAACGGGAAACAGACTCATGTTGACCTTGATTAGAGAGAGTGCAGGCTTCAGACTTTTTTAGCGCACGCCACCGCAGGAGAGCAAGAAACGCCGGGCGAGAATGGCGCAGCCGTTATGTAATTAATAATATATTAACGTAACTGTTATGCTGTTATCTATAATATGTGATCTAAATCACTTTTAAGTCAGAGTTAACAATGGAACGTCTAAAACGGATGTCGGTCTTTGCCAAAGTGGTTGAACTTGGCTCTTTTACCGCCGCTGCACGTCAGCTTCAGATGAGCGTCTCTTCCATCAGCCAGACCGTGTCCAAACTGGAAGATGAGCTGCAGGTCAAGCTACTCAACCGCAGCACCCGCAGCATTGGTCTGACGGAAGCGGGTAAGATTTACTATCAGGGTTGTCGCCGCATGCTGCTCGAAGTGCAGGATGTGCACGAACAACTTTACGCCTTCAACAACACGCCTATCGGTACGCTGCGCATCGGTTGTTCTTCAACTATGGCACAAAATGTTCTCGCCGCCATGACCGCTGACATGCTGAAAGAGTACCCGGGATTAACCGTCAATCTGGTCACGGGCATTCCCGCCCCGGACCTGATTGCCGACGGGCTGGACGTGGTGATCCGCGTGGGGGCATTGCAGGACTCCAGCCTCTTCTCCCGGCGGCTGGGCAGTATGCCAATGGTGGTCTGCGCCTCGAAAAGCTATCTGGCTCAGTACGGGGTACCGGAGAAACCCGCTGATCTCACCAACCACTCCTGGCTGGAGTACAGCGTTCGCCCCGACAATGAATTTGAGCTGATTGCCCCGGAAGGGATTTCCACCAGACTGCTGCCGGAAGGACGGTTCGTCACCAACGATCCGATGACCATCTCGCGCTGGCTGGTGGCCGGCGCCGGGATCGCGTATGTGCCGTTAATGTGGGTAATCAACGAGATCAACAGCGGTGTACTGGAGATCCTCTTCCCGCGCTATCAGTCCGATCCGCGTCCGGTGTACGCGTTGTACACCGAGAAAGACAAACTGCCGCTCAAGGTTCAGGTGTGCATAAACTATCTGACCGAGTATTTTGTGGACGTGGCGGAGCTGTTTCAGGGAATGCGCGAAAGACGAAAGGAATAACCTTTAATTTCCCAAAAGTATATTTGCAATGAATATTCCAGGATGATACAGACCGTCATTCAGGAATATTCCTTCACCCCTGTCAGGAATAGCGAATTGACACTGCCGCCATCTGCGCCTTACCTTATAAACAGTCTGACAGTCAGGCTGTTATTAATTTGTTACTGATATGAATAATAAAATGTATTTCTCAGGATGACCTTAAACAAGGAAAAGAAATGAATATATTTGAACAAACACCGCCTTCACGCAGGCGCTATGGACTCGCCGCGTTCATTGGTTTGATTGCAGGGATTGTCTCCGCCTTCGTAAAATGGGGAGCAGAGGTGCCGCTTCCGCCACGAAGCCCTACCGATTTATTCACCAGCGCATGCGGACCGGAACAATTAATAAGAGCCGCAGGTCAGATTGATTGTTCCCGCAATTTTTTAAATCCTCCTTATGTATTTTTACGCGACTGGCTGGGCATTGCTGACCCTAACGCCGCGGTTTATACCTTTGCCGGCCATATATTTAACGCGGTCGGCGTAACACATATTATTTTCTCTATCGTCTTTGCTGTAGGGTATTGTGTAGTTGCTGAAGTCTTCCCGAAAATTAAACTCTGGCAAGGTTTACTGGCGGGTGCGTTAGCGCAGCTTTTTGTTCACATGATCTCCTTCCCGCTGATGGGGCTGACACCCCCGCTGTTCGAACTGCCCTGGTACGAACACGTCTCAGAGATCGTGGGGCATTTGATCTGGTTCTGGTCGATTGAAATCATTCGTCGTGACCTTCGCAACCGCATCACGCACGAGCCCGACCCGGAGATCCCGCTGGGTAACGCACGTTAAAAAAAATGGCGCGACTTTTACAGTCGCGCCATTTTTTAAGATTGGTTCAGGTCAGGCGGTGCCGCCCACCGTCAGGTTATCCACTTTCAGCGTTGGCTGACCGACGCCAACCGGCAGGCTCTGGCCCTCTTTACCGCAAACACCAACGCCGTTATCCAGTTTCAGATCGTTACCGACCATGGAGATCTGCTGCATGGCTTCAATACCGGAGCCAATCAGGGTCGCCCCCTTCACCGCTTTGGTCACTTTGCCTTTCTCAATCAGATACGCTTCTGAAGTGGAGAAGACGAACTTACCGGAGGTGATATCTACCTGACCGCCACCAAAGTTTGGCGCGAAGATGCCGTAATCAACGGACTCGATGATCTCCTGCGGTGTGGATTTACCCGGCAACATGTAGGTGTTCGTCATACGCGGCATCGGCAGATGCGCGTAGGATTCACGACGGCCGTTACCCGTTGGCGCAACGCCCATCAGACGCGCGTTGAGTTTGTCCTGCATGTAGCCTTTCAGTACGCCATTTTCGATCAGCACGTTGTACTGCCCGGGCGTACCTTCATCGTCGATTGAAATCGAGCCACGGCGATCCTGCATCGTGCCGTCATCAACCACGGTACAGAGTTCAGAAGAGACGCGTTGTCCCATCTGGCCGCTGAATACGGAGGTGCCGCGACGGTTAAAATCGCCTTCCAGACCGTGGCCCACCGCTTCGTGCAGCAGCACGCCAGGCCAGCCTGCGCCAAGTACCACCGGCAATGTTCCGGCGGGTGCCGCCACGGCAGACAGGTTCACCAGCGCCATGCGCACGGCTTCTTTTGCCCACGCGTCAGCGCGTGCTTCACCGTCAACATCGCCCAGGAACCAGTCATAACCAAAACGACCGCCGCCACCGCTTGAACCGCGCTCACGCTTACCGTCGTCTTCAACCTGCACGCTGACAGAAAGACGTACCAGCGGACGCACATCCGCTGCCAGCGTGCCGTCTGTCGCCGCGACCAGGATCAGTTCGTAGACACCGCTCAGGCTGGCAGAGACTTCCTGCACGCGTTTATCCGCAGCGCGCGCGACTTTATCCACGCGGCGCAGGATATCCAGTTTCTCTTCACGGCTCATGCTCTGCAGGGGATCGATACTGGTATAGAGTGCAGAGTGCTGCACTTCACCCAGCGTCTTCACGCGACCGTCACCGGTTTCGCGCACGATAGTCCGCGCGGCCAGCGCGCTCTGCTCCAGTGCGGCCAGGCTAATCTGGTCGGCATAAGCAAAACCGGTTTTCTCGCCGCTGACGGCACGTACACCGACACCCTGGTCAATGTTATAAGAGCCATCTTTAATGATGCTGTCTTCTAAAACCCAGGATTCGTGATAGCTCGACTGGAAATAGAGATCGCCGTAGTCGAGACGGCGTTCGGTCAGTTGACCAAGAATGGAGAACAGGTCCTGATGGCTCAGGCCGTTCGCTGCGAGCAAATGTTCACTTACCAGGTTCAGACTCATCGTATTGCTACTCGTTCGTTGCCGCCCGTGGCGGTATATAAATCGTATTTATTGAGAGTGAGGCAATTACCTGCCCACGTCAAATCATTGCTGTGCATCTTTGCGCGGCTGGCGCAGCACTTCATTAATCTGCGGTTTATCCACCGGCCCGGTGATGCGATAACGCAGAATAGAAACTTTGCTCCACAGCGGCCCCAGCACTTTACTGGCGGCAAACACCGCCGCACCGACAATCGGGTTCACCACAAAAGCCGCCGCCACGCCGACGGTGGCTGAAATTTCAGGTGCCACCACCGCTTCCATATCCAGTTCGCGGCGCACGAGGTTGACCGAGCCTTTCATCGCAATATCCGCTTCCAGGCCGTCCACCAGCGTATCGTCGGTATGCAGCACCCCGTCTTTGATCCATGCCGTACTGCGGATAGAGTCGTAATAGAAACCTTCGCTGAAGGTATCGCTAAAGTCGAAACGCAGCTTACGCAGCAGGGCATCAAAGCTCAACAGACGCAGTATCTGGCCCGCATGCCCGGTACTCACATCGGCAATCTCACCCTTGCCAAAGCGGGTTTTCAGAATGCCGTTCAGCGAGGCTTCATCCGGCGTCCACGGTGCCGCACGCCAGTGGAGATCGTAATTCACGTCAAATGATGACCCCCGCAGCGGCGTGCTGATGCCAAAGAAGTTAGCCACGGAATCCAGTTTATTGCCCTTGATGTCGCCCTTCAAAGAGGTTCGCTGCTCGCCCGGGTTATTAACCCACTCCCCGGCGGCCCTCAGACGGCCAAAGCCGGTGTCGATAAGCCCGCCCGAAAGGCTCAGCGTATTCCCCTTAATGGCGAAATCGCCGTCAATACGGCCATACTTTTGACCCCAAAGCCAGCACTCAGCACAGCGTAGCTGGAGATCGGGCCAGCCGCTGAAGTCGATACGGGTTGGGTTATTCAACGGCGCCGTATTTGACGGATGATCTTTTCCGCTCGCGGTGGCCGGGTTGTAGTAGAGATAGCGAATCGCCGCCTGCCACGGCGCGTTGTCGCGCATGGTCAGCGTGCCATTTATCTCGCGGCCCTGGGCTTCGACTTTTGACCCGTTCGCCGTTGGCTGCGAAACAATGCTCAGGTTATTCCACTGCTGTCCACCCAGCATCAGCGACGGCGTACGAACAGTAATGCTCTGCGGGAACTGGGCAGCCTCATCAACGTTTTGGCCCACGCCCTTCTGGAACAGGGCCAGCCACTCGGCCCCGTCCATTGGCGGCAGATTAAGCTCAATGCCGGTGTGATCGGGCAGCGGCGGCGTGGTACGGCTGTCCGTCGTCCAGATGGCTCTGTCGAGCGTGAGCTTACGGTTAAGCAGCCAGCGGCTGTTGAAATGGTTTTTCTCACCCGCACTGCCGGTCAGCGCGAAGCTGTTAAGATTGCCATCGACGTTAACCTTTATTGGCAGCGGTTGACCGGACGATTTATCCAGCGGTGCAGGCAACTGGCTCTGAATGTTTTTCAGATCGCCGGTGATATCAACTTTATAGCGCGCACCGGCGTGATAAGGCAGTTCAATTGCCACCTTGCCATTCCAGGAGACTGCACCGTTAACGGACGCCTCAATCGGCTTCGGCAGAACATCCATGCGTGATGGCTGCCAGTTGCCGTCCAGGTTGACGGCTACCTGATAAGCTTTCTCGCCCTCGGTGGTCGAGAAATCAATATTCACAGGCTGATTAAACCAGCTGGCCTTGAGCGGCTCGCTCTTCAGGTTACCGTTCTCAAAGCTAAACTGCCCGCTGAGGTTCTTCAGGGTGCTTTCAAGCGGCTTAATATACAGGCTGTTGTTATTGAGACGGACATCGCCTTTGGCGGTGGTCATTTCACCGTCTAGCGGGATATCAAGATGTAAGCGAGCACTCACATCGCCATCCAGCTGCAGCTGCTGAAGGGTGGCTGCCAGTGACTCTTTCAGCGGCGTGTCTTCAAAATAGGGGCCGACCGCTTTCCCGGGGCCGTTAATGTCGGCATCGATCAAAAGCTTCTCTTTTGAGTAATCCGGAATGTTTGCCGTCAGGTTACTGGCCGTTACGCCGCCCAGCGCCACATTGTCTGCCTTCATCCATAATCCGTCATTGATAAAATTAAGTTCAATGTCGAGATTTTTCAGCGCAGGCCAGCCCGGCTGGAAGGCAAAGGTGGCATTGTGCAGCGGCACCAGCACCTGGAATTGACCTTCATTGTGCTTGTACGGGAAAAGATGCGGATTACCGCCATAGACCAGGGTGGCATTATCCGCCTGACCGCCCTGGATCGCGCCGCTCAGATAGTCCACCAGCGCTTTGCCCATCAGGTTCTCGGGGAAGTAGCGCCAGGCCTGAGAACCGTCGTTAGTGCTGATCCCGGCCAGAATACCCAGCCACGGCTCTTCACCTTCAGGCTGCAGATAGCGGAAATCGCCACGCGCATGCACCGCTTTGGCTTTCACATCGATATGGCGCCCATCCAGCTGGAAGCCTTTATCGTTACGCAGCCAGTTGAGCACCGCATTGCCTTGTTCAATTTCCAGCGGCGCACGGAAGACCGTTTCGTAAGGCATTCTGGCGTCATGCATATCGACCGTTAACCTGCCGTTCTCAACGCTCCCTTCCAGCTTACCGCTGAAGTTTTCCGCCCCCGGTAACATCTTCCACTGCTTCCAGGCCAGACCTTTCCATGCGGCCTGAAAACGGGTCTTTTCCGTAGCCTGAAGCGGGATATCCAGCGCCAGTGAATCTATCTTTCCGCTTGGCTGCGTTGCCAGCCAGATCTCCCCCAGGTCCGGAGAGAGCTTGGCGGCCATCGAGCGCAGACCTTCTATTGCGGCCAGGTCAAGGTTGCTGGCGCGAATACGCAGCTCGTCACTGCGTTTGCTGGTCGCCCCACCGACATCCTGCTCCGGCATCCAGGCCAGCGTCAGAGCACCGCGCGGCCAGGGTTTGTTATCCATGGTGATGCGTGTGTCCGGAATGGCAAACTGCCAGCCCTCTTTCTCTTTCGTCACGTGCGCGGTGAGGTTATCGACAGAAAGTTGATGCTGCTGTTTTTCGCCCTTCCAGCTTGCGCCCCCCTGCTTAAGCCAGATATCGCCGCTGGCAAATTCCCCTTTCGTCAGGGTCATCCAGCCTTCAAGGCTAAAACGGGCGGTTTCCAGCTGCATATTTTGCTGTAACCAGTCGCCGAGCCACGGCTTAACATCCACGTCGTCGGCCTGCAGCCATACCTTGCCGTTATTTAACAAACCGTCGTCGTCGCGCAGATCCATACGAACCTGCATCACGCCGTGCTGGCCGTTCAGACTGGAGAGATTCACCTGTCCTTCCGCACGATGGCGTTCTTTGCCGTTAAGCCAGGTCAGCTGTGGGATAGCCAGTTCAGCGCGCTGCCCGGAGAGGGTAATAAAGCTCACTTCGCTGTCGCGCAGATCGAAATGATCAAACTGACGCAGGAAGAGATCGCTGAAGCGGTTGGTTTCAAGGCTCTGATTGCTATCACCGCCGGACAGCGGGGTATTGGTCAGAAACTGAAGCTGATAAAAGGTGAGATCGCGGAACTGCCAGCGAAAATGGAGCAGGCTTTGCCAGACATCCAGCGCCAGGGTGACGCGTTTGATTTTCAGATAGCCGCCATCTTTCAGGCTGGCATTGATATCCCGGACATCAAGCGTCGGGCCAAAATTCTGCCAGCTGGCGCTTATCTGGCTCACGTCCACCGGGACACCGGTGGTGGATTCGATTTTTGCCAGCAGCTGCGGACGCCAGCTGTCCAGATGCGGTAAAACGAGGCGCAGCCCGCTCACGAGCAACGCGACAATCACGACCAGCGTTGCCCCTGTAAGCAATAAAATCCCCGGCAATCGCCTCACTCATCTCTCCTTGTCAGCTTTGGTCACGCGGCGTACCGCGTCTTACATCATCACGACGTCAAACTGCTCCTGGTTATAGAGCGGTTCGATTTGAACTTTTACCTGTTTGCCGACAAAGATTTCCACTTCCGCCAGCGCGTGCGACTCTTCGCCTTTCAGCGCTTCAGCCACCGCAGGGGAAGCATAGACCAGAAAACGATCGGAGTCGTAGGCATGATGAACGCGAACGATTTCACGCATGATCTCGTAGCAGACGGTCTCAACCGTCTTTACTGTGCCACGTCCGTGGCAGGTTGGGCATTCATTGCACAGCACATGCTCCACGCTTTCGCGGGTACGCTTACGCGTCATTTCCACCAGCCCCAGCTGTGAGAAGCCGTTGATGCTGGTTTTCACGCGATCTTTACTCAGCGCCTGCTCCAGCGAATGCAGCACACGACGGCGATGGTCTTCATTACTCATATCGATAAAGTCGATGATGATAATGCCACCCAGATTGCGCAGGCGAAGCTGGCGGGCGATGGCCTGCGTGGCTTCGATGTTGGTATTAAAGATGGTGTCATCCAGGTTGCGATGGCCGACAAACGCGCCGGTGTTGATATCCACCGTCGTCATCGCTTCGGTCTGATCGATGATCAGATAGCCGCCGGACTTCAGTTCAACCTTGCGTTCCAGCGCTCGCTGGATCTCATTTTCGACGTCATAGAGATCGAAGATAGGCTGACGCCCCGTGTAATGCTCCAGCAGGCCAGGCATTTCGGGAATGTATTCGGCGGTAAATTCCAGCAGTGCTTCATAGGTCAGGCGGGAATCCACGCGAATTCTGTCGAGCTGTGCATCAGCAAAATCACGCAGGACGCGCTGAGCAAGCGCCAGTTCGCCGTAAAGCTGGTAGCGGGTCTGGTTGCGTTTTTTACGCTCCATGACTTTGGTCCAGACGCGCTTGAGGTAGGCCGCATCAGACGCCAGATCGTCTTCACTGATGCCTTCTGCGGCGGTACGGATGATAAACCCGCCCTGTTCATCGCAGTAAGCGCTGACCACTTTTTTAAGACGCTCGCGCTCGCTTTCGCTCTCAATGCGCTGCGAAACGCCCACGTGCGACGCGCCAGGCATAAAGACCAGATAACGGGAAGGCAATGTAATGTCGGTAGTCAGACGGGCGCCTTTCGTGCCCAGCGGATCTTTGACGACCTGCACCATCAGATCCTGGCCCTGACGCACCAGTTCGGAGATATCGCGCACGGCAAACTGCTTTTGCTCTTCGCCCGCTACGCATTCGGTATGCGGCATAATGTCGGAGGCATGTAAAAATGCCGCCTTATCCAGTCCAATATCTACAAAAGCCGCCTGCATACCCGGTAGTACACGACTGACACGACCTTTGTAGATATTGCCTACTATTCCGCGCCGCGCTTCACGCTCAATATGAATTTCCTGAAGAATGCCACCATCAATATAGGCCACACGGGTTTCCGATGGCGTTACGTTTACCAACAATTCAGCCGTCATAATTATCCCTTCCCTCACGCAGTGAGTTAAAATTGCTCAGCAACTCATACGTTTCCACCAGCGGTAAGCCGACTACGGCGTGATAGCTGCCATTAATCTTCCTGACAAAACAGCCACCCAGCCCCTGAATACCGTATGCACCTGCCTTATCCATCGGTTCACCGCTGGTGATATAAGCGGCGATCTCGTCGTCGGTAAGCACTCTGAATGTCACGTCCGTCACCACCAGGCAATCCAGCACGTGCTGGCTGTCCGCCAGCGCGACGGCGGTCATTACCTGATGTGTTTGTCCGGACATTTTGCGCAGCATACGCGCCGCATGTTCAGCGTCGTGCGGTTTCTCGAGCACTTCACCGTTAAGAATAACGATGGTATCTGCCCCCAGCACCGGCAAGTCACGCGGCGTTTGCGCCACGCCTGCCTGCGCTTTCTCACGCGCCAGTCGAGAAACGTACTGCTGGGCACTTTCGCCTTCAGCGCGTTTCTCTTCGATGCCCGTAACAATGCGTTCAAAGGAGACACCCAGCTGAGTGAGCAACTCCTGACGACGCGGAGAACCAGAAGCAAGATATAGAGACGTCATAGAAACCTTTTATTGCACAGCAAACTGCTGGCGAACCTTACGCATCAGCAGGAACAGCCACGGCCAGAGCACACCGTTTACTACACTACTCCAGAACACTTCCGGTCGGAAAGAGACGTTGATCACTAAAAACTCTGCCCAGAAAACAACGATATCCGCAGCAAGCGACAACAACATCACCACCAGCGCCTGTTGCCAGAGCGCGAGGTTACGAAAGAGCTGGAATTTAAGTGCGACGAGGTACGCAATAATACTCATGGACAAGGCGCGCACGCCAAGCGTAGAGCCACTAATGAGATCCAGTATGGCACCCATCACAAAACCTGTGCCGACATTTACGCGGTGCGGCAGGGCAAGGATCCAGTAGAGCAAAATGAGCAATACCCAGTTTGGCCGGAAAACGAGAATGTCGTCCGGCCAGGGCATGATTTGCAGTAACAGCGCAATGAGAAATGAGAGCCAGATAACCCAGCGTCCCTGGCTACGATAACTTGCCACTACTGCCCTCCCGAGGAGAGTTTAGGCGGTGGCGGTGCATCCGGCAGCGGCTGCGTTAGCCCCGTAGCAGGGGCCGGTACTGGCGCAGGGGGTCCCATGGCATCCGGTGCCGGCAGAACCTGCGGCATCATTTGCATCAGGCGTTCATTCGCGACGCGATGAACATCTTCAGGCGTCATGGGGTTAGCACCATTGCGGTCGGCGCCCCACAGCAGCAGCAGGTAGCGAAGACGCTGTAAACCCGCGGTTGGACGCGCCTGAATCACGGTATAGGCACGCTGCGTATCAAGCTTCACCGAAGAGACAACCGCAACCGGATACCCTTCAGGGAAACGTCCACCCAGACCCGACGTCACCAGAACGTCGCCCACACGAATGTCCGTGTTAGCCGGCAGATGTTCCAGCTGGAGATCGTCGGTACACCCGTTACCGGCCGCGATGACGCGAATGTCATTACGCAGTACCTGAATCGGCAACGCATGCGTGGCATCGCAGATCAGCAGAACGCGGCTGGTCAGTTTGGCCACAGCAACAACCTGGCCTACAACGCCTTTATCACTGATAACAGGCTGACCTTCATACACACCGTTCACGCTTCCTTTGTCGATCACAACCTGATCGCTGTAGGGATCGTTGACGGTGGAGATCACCTGCGTCACCATCTTCTGCTCATCCTGACGCAGCGGCGAGCCAAGCAGCTCACGCAGACGCGCGTTTTCCTGCTTATATTGTCCCAGCATCAGCAGCTCGCTGTTTTTCAACAGCAGTTCCTGACGTAATGCCCGGTTTTCGAGTTCGAGTTGGTCACGTGAAGACAACGTTTGAGAAACGGAGTCGAGCAACTCACGGGGACCATTTGAAATAAAGTAGAAAGGACTGACGGCGGTATCCATGTACGTTCTGATCTGACTGAACGTACCGAGGCGGCTATCGGCAATAATGACCCCAAGCGCAACCAGGACCGCCAGAATGAGGCGAAACTGTAGCGATGGGCCACGGCTAAAAATTGGCTTCATAGGCTATGCGTATTCTCGTGTCAGAGAGAAAGGGTAGCGATACGCTACCCTTTCACAATGACTACTCTTCGCTGAACAAGTCGCCGCCGTGCATGTCGATCATTTCCAGCGCCTTGCCACCACCACGGGCGACGCAAGTCAGTGGATCTTCTGCAACTACGACAGGAATACCTGTCTCTTCCATTAACAGGCGGTCGAGGTTACGCAGCAGCGCACCACCACCGGTCAGAACCATACCGCGCTCGGAGATGTCAGACGCCAGTTCTGGTGGGCACTGTTCCAGGGCAACCATCACTGCGCTCACGATACCGGTCAGAGGTTCCTGCAGCGCTTCCAGAATTTCGTTGGAGTTCAGGGTAAAGCCGCGTGGAACACCTTCAGCCAGGTTACGGCCGCGAACTTCGATTTCACGCACTTCATCGCCCGGGTAAGCGGAACCGATTTCATGCTTGATACGCTCAGCGGTCGCTTCGCCGATCAGGGAACCGTAGTTACGACGCACATAATTAATGATGGCTTCGTCGAAACGATCGCCACCGATACGTACGGAAGAGGAGTACACCACGCCATTCAGGGAGATAACGGCCACTTCAGTGGTACCACCACCGATATCCACCACCATAGAACCGGTCGCTTCAGAAACAGGCAGACCCGCACCGATTGCCGCCGCCATTGGCTCTTCAATCAGGAACACTTCACGCGCGCCTGCACCCTGGGCTGATTCACGGATTGCGCGACGTTCAACCTGGGTGGCGCCAACCGGCACACACACCAGAACACGCGGGCTTGGGCGCATGAAGCTGTTGCTGTGAACCTGCTTGATGAAGTGCTGAAGCATTTTTTCAGTCACGAAGAAGTCAGCGATAACGCCGTCTTTCATTGGGCGGATTGCGGCGATGTTGCCAGGGGTACGTCCCAGCATCTGCTTCGCGTCATGACCCACAGCGGCTACGCTTTTCGGCGAGCCGGCACGATCCTGACGAATGGCCACAACGGAAGGCTCATTCAATACGATGCCTTGTCCTTTAACGTAAATAAGGGTATTCGCGGTACCCAGGTCAATGGACAGGTCATTGGAAAACATGCCACGAAATTTTTTCAACATACTAAGGGATAATCCTGAAAGCTGGGGCGGAAAACAAAATCCGCTTACTTTACCAACCACACGCAGCAGCGACAAGGCGCAAAAATCATCTGCAGCGGTGAAAATTTGTGCAGTACGTATCCTGATGTTACAAATCTTTCCCTGATTCCCTCAGGGCTGAGTACACAGTAGCGTCCCTCACTGACATTTGTAACCCGCTAAAGGTCGTTCACTGGCTTTTTGCTCGTCATACTCAAAGCTACAGGCGCGATATTCTACGTGAAAACGGATTAAACGGCAGGTCAAACAGAGTATCTTTGCAAATATTTTTTCACATTGGTGTCAAGCGGCTGAGAGGAGGCAAAAAAATCCCCTTGACCGCCCGTCACACCGCGCTCTGTCAACATCTGCCATTCGCTTCTGGAGCGCACGCCCGTGGCAAAGACTTGTGTTCGCGTTCCCTTGCACGCTTCTACCAGACTCTGTACCAGCAGCTGGTTTTCTGTGCGCTTTTCAATGTTCCTTACCAGCCCCGGATGCAGCTTTAATAACTCCACATCCAGTTCCTTAATCCAGTTAGTACTGACCAGCGTTAAACCCGCCTGCGTGACCGCGACACGGGCACCTAGCGCATTAATCAACCGTACTACCGGACGTAACCGGCTGATGTGTTGACCCACATCCGCCTCAGCAAGTTCAAAAATAATGTGTTTGCGTTGCGATTTTTCGCATTGCATTAATGTATCACGCAACCAGCGCTGAAAACGCGGGCGAATTAACGACTCCACGGTAACCTGTAGCGCCAGGTTTTCTTCGGGCCAGAAGGACAAAAACGGCATGAGTCGGGTGATCTGCTGGCGGTCATACTCTTCAGAAAGCCCAAACTGCAGCACCATCGGTAAATATTCCGCGGAGATGACCTCTTCCGTACCGTCAAAAATACGGCACATCAGCTCACGGTGATGAACGTTCCCGTTTTTCATCACCGCCGGTTTTTGATAAATGCGCGGCCCGCCGCGGCTGAGCATTTGCTCTATCAACGTTCGCCAGCGCACATTGCCGCGCCCTTTTTCTGGTAACGAATCGTCGTACACTGCCCAGCCGTTAGCGCCCTGCAATACGGCGTTGCGGGTTGCCGCTTCAGCATGTTCCATCACCTGTTCCGTCGACTGGCCGCCGCGCCAGGCACAGATGCCCATATGAACCATATCGTCCCTGTCGAGCATTTTGCTCTGCGGCAGCGCATCCACCGCTTTCAGCAGCTGGCTGGCGATGCTTTCTGACTCTTTCAGCGTACGGTGAGGCAGCAGCACGGCAAAGTCGCTGCGGTGATAACGGGCCAGCAGCGCACCCGGATAACGCATAATAAAGGTGGAGAGCAGGTTGATCAGCGTAAAGAGATTCTCTTCCGCCACGCGCTGTCCCCAGGTGTCGCGCAGCAGATCGAAATCGGGCAGGCGAATCATCATGACAACACCGTGCGTCCCGACTTTTTCCGGATCGTCCAGCAACGTGGCCAGTTGATTATCAAAGAAAAGACGGTTGTTCAGCCCGGTTTTATTATCCTGCGCAGCGTAAGAGCGGATCAGCGTGTCCATACGGCTGCGCTGGTCGCTGGCGAACTGAATTTCTGAGAGCAGCGTATCCAGCGCACTGCTGGCACGCGCAGGCCATTCATGGATCGAGCCACGCACCTGCGGGCCACGTTCACCGTTCAGTATTCGCACGGAACGCATCTCCAGCAGTTCCTGACCAGAGAGCTGACGGCGCAGCCAGCGAACCGCGAGAAAAATCAGCAGGACAATAAACGCGACGGCGACGGTGAGCGGCGCGGTGGTCATCATCGAGCGGAAGTAGCTGGCCATTGGATCGAGGTAGACCATGTTTATGGTCATGCCCGGGTTTTTAAGGGAGTGCACCGTCACTTCCCGGTACTGGCTTACCACGCCCGCAGGCCGATAGCTGTCCTGCCGGGCATGGCTTAAAACATTATGCTTTCCCTGCAGAATGTCGATTTGGACAATATCGACAGGCACCATCAACTCATCCAGCTCGCGGGACAGCGCCGGCAGCGGGGTGGTGAGGAGACGATTATCAATCACCGACGCGACAGACTGCACCCGATTAACCAGCTTGTCCTGAATGGCGTTATAAAAGCTCAGAGAACAGCCAAGGAGCGTGACAAAAATGGTCAGCCCCGTCAGTAAGGTGATAAAAGCCGAGAACTTCGTCGTTAATCGCATCCTTGAGATAACTCCGTGGGTTGAGGGGGTAGCGAGTAAGCGCTAACTTGCATTTCAAATGCGGCATACTATCAAACCTGGCGTATCTGGCAATTTATTGCGTTAAATCGGCATTGCTTTTCCCTGAGGGAGTATAGTCTTCAGGAGCTATTTTCCAATCAACTGAGTCGTGAGGACCCTGTATGCAGGCTTTGATCTTAGAACAGCAGGACGGCAAAACGCTTGCCTCGGTGCAGGCCGTTGAAGAGAGCCGCCTGCCGGCAGGCGAAGTGACCGTCGACATCGACTGGTCCAGTTTAAATTATAAAGATGCGCTGGCTATTACCGGGAAGGGTAAAATCATCCGAAATTTCCCTATGGTGCCAGGTATCGATTTTGCGGGCCGGGTTCATGCGAGCGAAGATCCGCGCTTCCATGCCGGCCAGCAGGTGCTGCTCACGGGCTGGGGCGTGGGTGAAAATCACTGGGGTGGGCTGGCGACACAGGCGCGCGTGAAAGGCGACTGGCTGGTGCCTATGCCACAAGGCCTGGATGGTCGTAAAGCGATGATCATCGGTACCGCAGGCTTTACCGCCATGCTGTGCGTGATGGCGCTGGAAGATGCCGGTATTCGCCCTGAATCGGGTGAGATCGTCGTGACCGGTGCCAGCGGTGGTGTGGGCAGCACGGCGGTGACATTGCTGCACAAATTGGGTTACCAGGTTGCGGCAGTTTCCGGGCGCGAGAGCACCCACGCGTACCTGCGTCAGCTCGGCGCTAATCGCATCCTGAGCCGCGACGAGTTTGCCGAAACCCGTCCACTGGAAAAACAGCTCTGGGCAGGTGCGGTAGATACCGTCGGTGACAAAGTGCTGGCAAAAGTGCTGGCGCAGATGAACTACGGCGGCTGCGTGGCAGCCTGTGGTCTGGCGGGCGGTTTTGCCCTGCCCACCACCGTGATGCCCTTTATTCTGCGTAACGTTCGCCTGCAGGGTGTTGATTCCGTAATGACCCCGGCGGCGCGCCGCATTGCGGCCTGGGAACGTCTGCAGCGCGATTTGCCGGACACGTTCTTTACTCAGAGCGCAACCGAAATCACGCTTAGCCAGGCGCCTGAATATGCCAGCAAGATCATGGACAACCAGTTCCACGGCCGCGCGCTGGTGAAAATTGCCTAATCTTCAAATTTTCGTGACATATTCGCGCTAATCCCTCTCCTCCGTCATGCTTAGAAAAACGCATGACGGAGGATGCCATGAAAACCCGAAAACTGACGGAAGCCGACGTAACGTCTGAATCTGTCTTTATGTTACAGCGCCGCCAGATCCTGAAAATGCTTGGCATCAGCGCCACCGCACTGACGCTTTCCCCTGCGGCTCATGCCGACCTGCTCGACTGGTTTAAAGGTAACGATCGCCCGAAAGCCCCTTCTGGCGCCCCGCTCACCTTTACGAAGCCCGCTCAGTGGCAAAACACACTGACGCTGACGCCGGAAGACAAAGTGACCGGCTATAACAATTTCTACGAATTTGGTCTCGATAAGGCCGATCCTGCGGCCAACGCGGGGAGTATGAAAACCGATCCGTGGACGCTGAAAATCGACGGTGAAGTGGCAAAACCGCTGACGCTGGACCATCACGATCTCACCACCCGTTTTCCACTGGAAGAGCGTATCTACCGCATGCGCTGCGTGGAAGCCTGGTCGATGGTCGTGCCCTGGGTAGGCTTCCCGCTGCATAAACTGCTGGCGATGGTTGAACCCACCAGCAACGCAAAATATGTCTCTTTCCAGACGCGCTACGCCCCGGACGAGATGCCGGGCCAGAAAGATCGGTTTATCGGCGGTGGGCTTGCGTATCCGTATGTCGAAGGGTTACGGCTCGACGAAGCGATGCATCCTCTTACGCTGCTGACCGTCGGTGTTTACGGCAAAGCACTCCCGCCGCAGAACGGCGCGCCTGTTCGCTTAACGGTGCCGTGGAAGTACGGTTTTAAAGGGATTAAATCTATCGTCAGCATTAAGCTCACCCGCGAACGTCCCCCCACGACCTGGAACCTGGCGGCGCCCGACGAATATGGCTTTTTTGCCAATGTGAACCCGCACGTCGATCATCCCCGCTGGTCGCAGGCCACCGAGCGATTTATCGGTTCCGGCGGCGCGCTGGATGTGAAGCGTCAGCCAACACTGCTGTTTAACGGCTACGCTGATGAAGTGGCGTCGCTTTACCGTGGCCTTAATTTACGGGAGAACTTCTGAGTGCGTTTAACGGCAAAACAGATAACCTGGCTGAAAGTGCTGTTGCACTTAGCCGGGTTGCTTCCTTTTATCTGGTTATTCTGGGCCGCCAGCCAGGGGCTTTTTAGCGCTGATCCGGCAAAGGATATCCAGCACTTTACCGGTCGGATGGCTCTGAAATTTTTACTGGCGACCTTGCTGGTGTCACCGTTAGCGCGCTACGCTAAACAGCCATTATTGATACGCACCCGCCGGCTTTTGGGGCTATGGTGTTTTGCCTGGGCGACGCTCCATTTGACCAGCTACGCCTTGCTGGAACTGGGCATTAACAACCTGGCACTGCTGGGCCGCGAACTGGTCACCCGTCCGTACCTGACGTTAGGTATCGTGAGCTGGCTGGTGTTACTGGCATTAGCACTGACATCAACGCAATATGCACAACGTACATTGGGCAGGCGCTGGCAACTGCTGCACAACTTCGTCTATCTTGTCGCGATCCTCGCACCCATCCATTATCTGTGGTCGGTGAAGATCCTCTCCCCGCAGCCCATACTCTACGCGCTGCTGGCTGTGGCGCTTTTAGCATGGCGTTACAAGAAGTTCCGTCAGTGGTTGCGATAATTCGCGAAACTGTGCGTTTTCCCGCAGAATCCCTGTCAACCGCGAATCTTTTTCGGATAGCGGTTGATAATCTTCCCTGATAAGACCAGTATTTAGCTGCCAAATGCTACGAAATCGTTATAATGTGCGACTTTGGTTTACCCGACAGCGGTTTTAGGCCTCTGAAAAGGTGACAATCGTGCTTCGAAGGTATATTTTGTTTTTTACCGGAGAATCGCAGGAGATAGCGGCACAATGGCTGATAAGTTCCATATCTTAGTTTTAAACGGACCGAACCTGAACATGCTCGGCACCCGCGAGCCAGAGAAGTACGGCTCGCTAACATTGAGTGAAATTGTTAACCGTCTGAGCACGGAAGCAACGTCGCTGAATGTGGATTTGGATCATTTTCAGTCGAACGCGGAGTACGCAATCATCGACCGTATTCATCAGGCTAAAGACACTGTGGACTATATCCTGATCAATCCGGCCGCGTTTACGCACACCAGTGTTGCTATTCGCGACGCACTGCTCGCAGTGAGTATCCCGTTTATCGAGATCCACCTGAGCAATGTGCACGCCCGAGAGCCGTTCCGCCACCATTCCTATCTATCAGATATCGCCGCTGGCGTTATTTGCGGACTGGGCGCTGACGGCTATTCATACGCTTTACAGACAGCGGTAAAACGCTTGTCACAATCACACTAAACAAGAGTACGGAACCCACTCATGGATATTCGTAAGATTAAAAAACTGATCGAGCTGGTTGAAGAATCAGGCATCTCCGAACTGGAAATTTCTGAAGGCGAAGAGTCTGTACGCATCAGCCGTGCAGCCCCAGCCGCTAGCTTCCCGGTAATGCAGCAGGCTTATGCTGCGCCAGTGCAGCAGCCTGCGCTTTCCGCAGCCGTTGCACCAGCAGCTGAAGCCGCACCTGCCGCTGCAGCAGAAATCAGTGGTCACATCGTACGTTCCCCAATGGTTGGTACTTTCTACCGCACCCCGAGCCCGGACGCGAAAGCGTTCATCGAAGTGGGTCAGAAAGTCAACGCAGGCGATACCCTGTGCATCGTTGAAGCGATGAAAATGATGAACCAGATCGAAGCAGACAAATCAGGCACTGTGAAAGCGATTCTGGTCGAAAGTGGTCAGCCGGTTGAATTTGACGAGCCGCTGGTCGTCATCGAGTAACGAGGCGAACATGCTGGATAAAATTGTTATCGCCAACCGCGGCGAGATTGCACTGCGTATTCTTCGTGCCTGTAAAGAACTGGGCATCAAGACCGTCGCTGTGCACTCAAGCGCGGATCGCGATTTAAAACACGTATTGCTGGCGGATGAGACGGTCTGTATTGGCCCGGCTCCGTCCGTAAAAAGCTATCTGAACATCCCGGCTATCATCAGCGCCGCTGAAATCACCGGCGCGGTGGCAATTCATCCGGGTTATGGCTTCCTCTCTGAGAACGCCAACTTTGCTGAGCAGGTTGAGCGCTCTGGCTTTATCTTCATCGGCCCGAAAGCTGACACTATCCGCCTGATGGGCGACAAAGTGTCCGCAATCACCGCGATGAAAAAAGCCGGTGTTCCAACCGTACCGGGCTCTGACGGTCCTCTGACCGACGACATGGATGCTAACCGTGCTCATGCGAAACGCATTGGCTATCCGGTTATCATCAAGGCGTCCGGCGGCGGCGGCGGTCGCGGTATGCGCGTTGTGCGTAGCGATGCTGAACTGGCTCAGTCCATCTCCATGACCAAAGCGGAAGCGAAAGCAGCTTTCAGCAATGACATGGTGTACATGGAAAAATACCTGGAAAACCCACGCCACATCGAAATTCAGGTGCTGGCTGACGGTCAGGGTAACGCTATCTATCTGGCAGAACGTGACTGCTCCATGCAGCGTCGTCACCAGAAAGTGGTTGAAGAAGCGCCAGCACCGGGCATTACGCCGGAACTGCGTCGCTACATCGGCGAGCGTTGTGCTAAAGCCTGTGTCGATATCGGCTATCGCGGTGCGGGTACTTTCGAGTTCCTGTTCGAAAACGGCGAGTTCTACTTCATTGAGATGAACACCCGTATTCAGGTAGAACACCCGGTTACCGAAATGATTACCGGCGTTGACCTGATCAAAGAACAGCTGCGTATCGCTGCGGGTCAGCCTCTGTCCATCAAACAGGAAGAAGTTGTGGTCAAAGGCCATGCGGTGGAATGCCGTATCAACGCCGAAGACCCGAATACCTTCCTGCCAAGCCCGGGTAAAATCACGCGTTTCCACGCGCCGGGTGGCTTTGGTGTGCGTTGGGAGTCTCATATCTACGCGGGTTACACCGTACCGCCGTACTATGACTCCATGATCGGTAAGCTTATCTGCTACGGCGAAAACCGTGACGTGGCAATTGCCCGCATGAAGAACGCCCTGCAGGAGCTGATCATCGACGGTATCAAAACCAACGTTGAACTGCAGATGCGTATCATGAGCGACGAGCACTTCCAGAATGGTGGGACTAACATCCACTATCTGGAGAAAAAACTCGGTCTGCAAGAGAAGTAAGCGCGCAGTCACGCCAAAAAGGCCGGATAATCCGGCCTTTTTTTATTTCTGGGGATCGGAAAGCCCCATCATGTACAATCCCCGCTTTATTCATCCACAAGGGACAAAAAATGGACAAGCGTTTTGTTCAGGCCCATAAAGAAGCGCGATGGGCGCTGTGGCTGACCCTTCTCTATCTTGCCGCATGGTTGGTGACCGCTTACTTACCTGACTCGGCTATCGGCATTACCGGCCTGCCTCACTGGTTCGAAATGGCCTGCCTGCTGGTGCCGCTGGTCTTTATCCTGCTGTGCTGGGCAATGGTGAAATTTATCTACCGGGATATCCCGCTGGAGGATGATGATGCAGCTTGAAGTCATTCTGCCGCTGGTCGCGTATCTGGTGGTCGTGTTTGGTTTGTCCGTTTATGCAATGCGTAAGAGAACCACCGGCACTTTCCTGAATGAGTATTTCCTCGGCAGTCGCTCGATGGGCGGTGTCGTGCTGGCCATGACGCTTACCGCCACCTATATCAGCGCCAGCTCGTTTATCGGTGGCCCCGGTGCAGCCTATAAATACGGGTTAGGTTGGGTGCTGCTGGCAATGATTCAACTGCCTGCCGTCTGGCTCTCGCTGGGTATACTGGGTAAAAAGTTTGCCATTCTGGCACGCCGTTATAACGCCGTGACGCTCAACGATATGCTGTTTGCGCGCTACCAGAGCCGTCTGCTGGTGTGGCTGGCAAGCTTAAGCCTGCTGGTCGCGTTTATTGGTGCAATGACGGTGCAGTTCATCGGCGGGGCACGTCTGCTGGAAACCGCTGCTGGGATCCCCTATGAGACGGGCCTTATCATCTTTGGGGTGAGCATTGCGCTGTATACCGCGTTTGGCGGATTTCGCGCCAGCGTGCTGAACGATACGCTGCAGGGGATGGTGATGCTCGTTGGCACAATCGTTCTGCTGGTGGGAATTGTTCACGCCGCAGGTGGTCTGAGCCATGCCGTGGAAACTCTGGAAGCGATTGACCCGAAACTGATTTCCCCGCAGGGTGCGGATGATATCCTTTCGCCAACATTTATGACGTCGTTCTGGGTGCTGGTGTGCTTTGGTGTTATTGGCCTGCCGCATACCGCCGTGCGTTGTATTTCATATAAAGACAGCAAAGCCGTTCACCGGGGTATTATTATCGGGACGATCGTTGTTGCAATCCTGATGTTCGGCATGCATCTGGCGGGTGCGTTAGGACGTGCGGTGCTCCCCGACCTTACGGTTCCCGATTTGGTGATCCCAACCCTGATGGTCAAAGTGCTTCCGCCTTTTGCCGCGGGGATATTCCTCGCCGCGCCAATGGCCGCCATAATGTCGACCATTAACGCCCAGCTACTGCAGAGTTCCGCTACGATCATTAAAGATCTCTATCTGAACCTGCGTCCTGAGCAGGTTCAAAATGAACGACGCCTGAAGCGTATGTCGGCGGTGATTACGCTCGTTTTAGGCGCGCTGCTGCTGTTAGCCGCATGGCGTCCGCCGGAGATGATCATCTGGCTGAACCTGCTGGCGTTTGGCGGCCTTGAAGCCGTCTTCCTGTGGCCGCTGGTATTGGGCCTCTACTGGGAGCGCGCCAACGCTGCCGGCGCCCTGAGCGGCATGATTGTCGGCGGTGTGCTGTATGCCGTGCTAGCTACATTTAAAATTCAGTACCTGGGCTTCCATCCTATTGTGCCTTCGTTACTGTTAAGTTTACTGGCGTTTGTGGTCGGGAACCGTTTCGGTCAGCCTGTCCCACAGCCCGCTACGATTTCTACTGATAAATAAAGAGTTTTGCCATGCCGTGGATCCAACTAAAACTGAATACAACCGGCGCTAACGCCGAAGAGCTAAGCGATGCGCTGATGGAAGCCGGTTCGGTCTCCATCACCTTCCAGGACACGCATGACACGCCGGTGTTTGAGCCACTGCCGGGCGAAACTCGCCTGTGGGGTGATACCGACGTTATTGGCCTGTTTGATGCAGAAACTGACATGAAAGAGGTTGTCGCGATCCTGGAAAATCATCCGCTGCTGGGTGCGGGTTTTGCACACAAAATCGAACAGCTGGAAGACAAAGACTGGGAACGCGAGTGGATGGATAACTTCCACCCGATGCAGTTCGGTAAACGTCTGTGGATCTGCCCGAGCTGGCGTGACGTTCCGGATGAAAACGCGGTAAACGTGATGCTGGATCCGGGCCTGGCATTTGGGACCGGTACTCACCCGACGACTTCTCTGTGCCTGCAGTGGCTGGACAGTCTGGATCTGGACGGCAAGACGGTGATCGACTTCGGATGCGGCTCCGGGATCCTCGCTATCGCGGCGCTGAAACTGGGGGCGGCCAAAGCTATTGGGATCGATATCGATCCACAGGCTATTCAGGCCAGCCGTGATAACGCTGAACGCAACGGCGTTTCTGACCGCCTTGAACTGTATCTGCCGGATGCGCAGCCAGAAGCCATGAAAGCCGATGTGGTGGTGGCGAACATTCTGGCCGGCCCATTACGCGAACTGGCCCCGTTAATCAGCGTGCTGCCCGTTGACGGCGGTCTGCTGGGGCTTTCCGGGATCCTGGCAAGCCAGGCTGACAGCGTTTGCGAAGCCTACGCCGATCTTTTCGCCCTCGACCCGGTGGTCGAAAAAGAAGAGTGGTGTCGTATTACGGGCCGTAAAAAGTAAGCCATTGGCGTGGTCATCTGACCACGCCTCTCTTCCTCCGATAATCCTCTCTTCCCGTGCCCTTCTCCGGTAAAATACCCACACAAATCATATTGATAACAATGGTTTGAACCACAATAATTCACCGGAAGAATACTATGACCCACTTTACTGGCAAGGCAGCGCTCTTTGCGCTGAGCATTATCTCGGCTTCAGCCTGCGCATCACACTGGAGCTACGAAGGCGAAGGCGCACCGGAACACTGGGGCGAACTGGACGAGGCTTACAAAACCTGTCAAAGCGGGATGAACCAGTCCCCCATCAACATTGAATCCACCGCGAACGCGCACCTCTCCCCGCTGCAAACGCATTACATTGATGGCCCTGTGACGCTGACGAACAACGGCCACACCATTCAGGCAAGTGAAAAGCCGGAAACCCGCGATACCCTTACCCTCGATAAGCAAACCTGGACCCTGCAACAGTTCCATTTCCACGCCCCGAGCGAAAACACCGTACATGGCAAGAAATTTGCGATGGAAATGCATCTGGTGCACAAAAACGCGGCCGGAGAGCTGGCGGTGGTGGCGGTCATGTTCGATAAAGGGGCCGCGAACCCGGAGCTGGATAAGCTGTGGAGCGTCATGCCTGAGCAGGCCGAACAGAACGTCTCGATTAAGCAAGATCTCAATCTGAACAAGCTGATTCCAAAAGATAAAACGTACTGGCGCTTTAGCGGCTCGCTGACCACACCGCCGTGCTCAGAGGGGGTAACCTGGATTGTACTGAAGCACCCGCTGACCGTCTCTGCAGAGCAGCTTGAGAAATTCTCCCATACGATGCACCACGAAAATAACCGCCCGGTACAACCCCTTCATGGTCGCGTAGTCGTCGAATAATGCGCATTTTTCGCATGCAGATCATGTTCTAAAATGCGACTCAGATCGCAAACAAGCGGGATAATCTGCTGCTAAAAACAGCAGATTATCCCGCTCAAGTGATGCATTTATTCAGAAATGATGAGAAGTTACGGGAAATTGTAAGCGGCTATAAAATAATCATTCCATCATAACTTTATGATTTAACAGGTTTATAATTTTCACCTGAAGGACAGAGCGGCGATTCCTTGATCTACAACAGTGGATTGTTCAAAGTTTGGCCTTTCATCTCGTGCAAAAAATGCGTAATATACGCCGCCTTGCAGTCACAGTATGGTCATTTCTTAACTCATGCGCATCGGACACTACCAGCTCAGAAATCGCCTGATCGCAGCCCCAATGGCAGGTATTACCGACCGGCCGTTCAGGACGCTGTGCTATGAGATGGGGGCAGGTTTAACCGTTTCCGAGATGATGTCGTCTAACCCACAGGTGTGGGAAAGCGATAAGTCCCGCCTTCGGATGGTGCACGTTGATGAACCAGGTATTCGCACCGTGCAAATTGCCGGAAGCGTGCCTGAAGAGATGGCAGATGCCGCGCGGATTAACGTGGAAAGTGGCGCCCAGATTATTGATATCAATATGGGTTGCCCGGCCAAGAAAGTGAATCGCAAGCTTGCAGGTTCAGCCCTTCTGCAATACCCCGACCAGGTGAAGTCTATCCTGACCGCGGTTGTCAGCGCAGTGGACGTTCCTGTTACGTTGAAGATTCGCACGGGTTGGTCGCCGGAACACCGTAACTGTGTAGAGATTGCCCAACTGGCCGAAGACTGTGGCATTCAGGCCCTGACCATCCATGGACGCACTCGCGCCTGTTTGTTCAATGGTGAAGCTGAATACGACAGCATTCGGGCAGTTAAGCAGAAAGTTTCCATTCCGGTTATCGCGAATGGTGACATTACTGACCCGCTTAAAGCCAGAGCTGTGCTCGACTATACGGGAGCTGATGCTCTGATGATAGGACGTGCCGCTCAGGGAAGACCCTGGATCTTTCGGGAAATCCAGCATTATCTGGACACTGGGGAGTTGCTTGCCCCACTGCCACTGGCAGAGGTAAAGCGCTTGCTTTGTTCGCATGTTCGGGAATTGCATGACTTTTATGGTCAGGCAAAAGGGTACCGAATTGCGCGTAAACACGTATCCTGGTATCTCCAGGAGCACGCTCCAAATGACCAGTTTCGGCGCACATTCAACGCCATAGAGGATGCCAGCGTACAGCTGGAGGCGTTGGAGGCATACTTCGAAAATCTTGCGTAATGAAATAAAGAGCTGACAGAACTATGTTCGAACAACGCGTAAATTCTGACGTACTGACCGTTTCTACCGTTAACTCTCAGGATCAGGTGACTCAAAAGCCCCTGCGTGACTCGGTTAAACAGGCACTGAAGAACTATTTTGCTCAACTGAACGGTCAGGATGTTAATGACCTGTATGAGCTGGTACTGGCTGAAGTTGAACAGCCACTGTTGGACATGGTGATGCAATACACCCGCGGTAACCAAACCCGCGCTGCCCTGATGATGGGTATCAACCGTGGTACACTGCGTAAGAAACTGAAAAAATACGGCATGAACTGATACTAATCAGTTAAATGTTTGTTTAAAAAGGCGCTCTTCGGCATGGGGAAGCGCCTTTTTTATCAAACTGACTACACCGTTGACTACACATCACGACGCACCTTACTGAACACCCACAAACACCAACGGGCTGTGTGGTATTGATTTGGCGTAATTTGATGGCTATTTTCGGCGGTTGCGATTAAGCCCTAGAGGATGAACCCATCCGCAAAAAAACTTTTCATTTCGCGACTGCGCACAAAAAGGACGAGCGGCGATCATTCCGCAAGAAGGTTTTGAAGTTTTCCCCTCTCCCGTCGACCAGTACCGCATCCGTTATCAATCTGCCGTTATCCGTTATGAAGCTGGTGGACGAACACCGAACCGACGACGATCAATCATGCTCATGGGACATGCTTAGAGCATGGGGCATTTGATGGGGCATGCCGTGGGACATATCTGCCAATGTCCCATGCAAATGTCCCACGCGTTTAAGGCGAACAATCCAGTAACGGCAGGGGCTACATAAGATTATGCATAAGTATGCGCGTGGGACATGGGACACAAACTCAAAAATTTATAGCTGGAAAAAACCCACGGCGCGCAATGCCCGTGTAATAAAAAACCGTCAGGAAGGACCCATTTTTTATTGCCAGCCCCACAGCGAACCAAAGTCTGCAGATCGCCGAGTTTGAGCAAATGCCCACCAGCGGTAAAAGCTGGCGTGATGCTCAGGCCAGCATCCCTTTTCTGGCAGGCTGCAGTTATCGTGTTGTCTGTGTCGCTCTGTGCGGCGTGCTGTCTATTTCAGGTGTCGTTGCTCACCAGGATGGGAGAAATCAGCGCAGTGGCTCGCTGGTAGACGATGTGCCGGAGAGATGGCACAGGTGATCGGGCTTCGAGATAAAAACTCGCTCTGTTTGGTCGAAATTGCAGGTTTTGGCACACTTGCTTTTGTGATGGTTGTCACGAAATTTAGGGGGTGTGCTCCCCGCTAAGCCGCATTCCACCGTTAAATTCCGTATTTTTTCGTTCACTCTCTCAAAGAAAATCGTCGTTTTTGCTGTGCCACCTGTACCACTTCGCGCAAAGCCAGTAATGGCGCGGCTTACAGCGGGTACAGGTACTATGCAAACCTACACCACCACCTAAGCCACTGTGCCAGATGACCAGTGCCGTATTGCAGAACCCCGCCCGGCAGTTGGTGGGCTATCGCTGCACTTTGCCGCACAGACGATCCACCAGTGGCGAAAATGCCCGCCAGTAAACATTCTCGCTGAATATCAGCGCCGCCAGCTTCCGGTTATAGGTTTCCCAGCGCATGCCTTTTGGCTTCGGGAAAGTGTTCGGGTAATTCGTCAGATTGCGCGTCACTACCGTATTGCCCCATATGGCGTAACGCTGGCGGCGGATATCCCGGCGCATTCTGGCAAGTTCGTCCTCGCTCTGGCTCTTGTAGTGCAACCCCCAGCAATGGCGGCAGGCGATATCTTTTACCCCGATATACAGCTTTGCTATCCGCCTGTTGCAGCTCGGGCAGCAATACCAGTACCGGTTACCATAACCCGCCTGCGTCATGGCGTAGCCGTCGTCCTGCCGGGAGATGTAGAGCGTGCCGGAATCCGTATGACTGTAAATCCGTGCGCCCTGTTCAGCATCGTGCAACTGCTGGCGCATCTCAGCCATGAACTTCAGGCCGATGCATGGCAATCTGTCGGTATAACGCCGCGTTCTTTCTCTCATGGCTCCCCTTGTGCGCCTCACTGAAAATCTAATCCGAAATAATATGAGTATTTTAGCGAAAAATGGCGAATCAGCCCCCGGATTTTGCAGCGCAAAGCCAGCAATGACGCGGATTGCAGCGGAGTTTTCGGCGGAAGAAATCGTAATATTCCTGACGCACAGCCCGAAAAAGTGAGCAAGGCCAGTTCTGGCGCGGGGTGTGATGGTTTTCTGCGTACCGGGTATGCATTCAGTTTAACGTGCTGGCTTTAATGCATCGGTCAGAGGTAATCGTCGACTTTCTGCCGTTGTTGTCGCAGTGCTTGTTTCCTCCTTATCCCTGCCTCAACCGTAGGGGAAATCTCTACGGTTGCCGTTCCGCTGTGCCGGCTGCATGGTCATTTCCACCATTGAGATCGGGAGTAGAATTTGAAATGCGACCCTTAGCCCGGATTTGAAATCCGCTCTCCGCTCCATTCTGGCTGATTATTATTGTAGGATAGATGTACCCTACAATAAGGAATTCCCACACCATGAGACTGACCAGCCGCAAAAAGACCATACTCAGCTACTTCGAACCCGAGAACCGCGAGTGGGTGACAGGTGAAATTGGCGCGCCGCCGTTCGATGTGTCCGGCGTGACCTACCTGCTGCACGGTATGGATTCGCTCAAAAAAGAGTATCAGCTTGAGTCTACCAGGCGAACGCTGGAAGCAATGGTCAAGGATGGGCTGCTGGAGCGGGTGAACGTGTACGAGCGCCGGCAAAACCGAATGCAGTACAGCTGCGATGCTTCCGGTGTGCGATGCGTGGTGGCGCGTTATGGCCTGCCGGGTCGATGTGTCATTGTGCGTGATGATGAAGGCGCAGAGGACGCGATTGAGGGCGAATGTGAGCGGGTGGAGTAACTTCCCGGCTTATCGTCCCGGATAAAGCTGGTGGTCCGGGTCAAGCCAGACGATATGGAACACATTCCCAATGAAAAAGCCGTGCACCCGACCATGCTCATTGCGCGATACTGCAAACTGATAAGGCGTGTAGCTCTGGAATTGCTCGTTCAGCGTCTGAAAACCTTCCGGCTCAGACGTATGTCGCCAGTCGATGGGATGAGATTTGAGTGAGCCGCCGCGATCGGCAGTAAATTCGCGTTCGGTCATGGTGGAGAGGTCTTTGAGTCTGTCGAGCACCTTGCAGAAATAAGCTGTGTTTTGGGCGTTGAAGCTGAATTTATCATGCCCGGCATCAATATAACGAAACGAGAAGTTAATAGTCGCCACGCCAGCACCTGCAACGCCCGGCACAATCCTTGTCTGCGCCGGGGTAATCTTCGAAGCTTTAATACCTTTCGCCATGCTCAGGAAGCCATTGCGCGATAGAACTCAGCGGACACACCTTTATCAATGACGTTCTGACATGGCGCGTCTGACGGTATACCGCCGCGAGCCACCAGCCACGGTTTTTCCTGATGCGTCATCTGCTCAAGTTCGTAAGCCGTATAACCGCCAAACACCTGATAGATTTCGTCCAGGTGCTGAACCACATCTTCCGGCAGGTCAGGGCTGGTGATCTCTTCGGTGATGGGACGCCATTTATAATCAGCAAAGCGGATAAACAGACTCCGGGCCACAGGCCCATGTATCCACGCTTCAAACTGGTCAGCAACCAGCTCTTCACCGTCATTCAACGCCATATACCAGGCGTCAGCGTAGAACACCATTTTTTGCAGCTTAAGCGGTGTCATTACATCCCCGTGCTTTTGAGCAAAGCACAGCAGATAATCCGCCACACTGTTCAGGGTTGTAACTGCCATCGTAAAATCTCCATTGGTCTATGAGCGTCTATTGGGGTCTGCCGGGGTCAACTGTCGTTAACTATCGCACATAACCATAAACAAAGATGGCAAAAAATGCGTTCTGGTGATGTTTCGTGATAGCTGGTGCGTTTTCGATTCGACTGACCAGGCTAATCAGCGGGTCCTCCCGGTGGGGGCCCCTTCCACGGGGCGGCTGCGCTCGCGGAAAACGGCTGGTTTTTCGTTTTCATGGTCATCATCATCATGTGGATAACCATTTGATTTATTTAATGGTGAATTTGCAAAGATGTCGAATCGTTCAAAAAGCGTTCACCATCATTGCCCCGGATGCAGTCTGTCTTTGCGCACGGGTCCTTTCCGGCATTTTGACCCTATACGGGGCGGCAGCGGCGCAGACTGGCGCGATTTATGAAAATTTTCGCGGAAAATGCAGATCCGTTCTTCTTTCGAATAAGTTACTGTTTTTATGTGACTACACTGGAAAAAGAAAGGATCTGATATTGGGGTATTGAGCAGTAAAGTAGTCGCCTCAGATCCTTTCTGGTTTTGCGGACATTTTGCAGCGAATGGCCAGGCAATTCAGCGTCGCGGCGTTGCGGGGCGCTTCCACTCGAACGGCCCGGCGGTCATGCGGTCGTTGTGACGCTTTCTCGCTGCGGCGCTCTGCGCTATCTGAGTACGCATCACCAGCTTATCCTGTCCGTTCAACTCAATGCCTTCCTTGCGGGCGATCTGCAGCATGGCGGCTTCAATGGTCTGGCTTTTCGTCATGGGTAACTCCGTAGGCTGGTTGGCGTTACAGTTTATCATTCTGGTCGCCTGCTGGTAGTGGCTGGCCTGTTAACATGTTTATAGGCTGTTAACATGCTCACTCCTTAATCACTGTGATGGGTATAAACAATCTGGTGACAGGGTATAAACATCAAAAAACCAATAAACATATACATTTCATGCAATTGCAACGATACGTTTACCGATGACCTATAAACATGTTTATACCCCAAAAACGGGATTTTTTCTGTGCGTGAGAGGAAGCGCGGTGTCCAGGGCGAAAGGGGTTTGCCCCGGCTAATACCCCCCCCATGCCTGCCAGAGGAGAATATCTGTTCTGGCTGGCGCTGTTCCCGGTCATCGCTGACGAGCTCACCGATGATGACGGCGTGACTATCCTGCAAAACTGCAGGATACCGCTCCTGCTCATAAAGCAGATTTGCGCTATGGGAATATCGAGAGCTCACCGCCGACCTACGAAAATTTTGCAGGTCACTTTTTGCACTACGAAAATTTTGTAGTTCATCAACAGCATCTCTTTAAGCGATGCTGTTAACTGACCCTCTTAAAGAGGGTTAGTTGGCGTAACACAGCTAACTGACCCGATAATATCGGGCCTGTCCTGCATGCCGACAATATCGACGAGGGTTACGAAAATTTTGTAACCCCTGCGCGGGTAAGTTTGCGCAGGTCTTTTAGTCCCGCACAAGCGCCCGGAGGTTTTACGAAACTTTTGTAAAATCCCGTGCAGCAAGGCCAGCGCCGGATCTGCGCACCTCATAAAGAGTTGTGCAAGTGACGCTCAGTTAATCACGGCACAGCATCCACCAGCAGCGGGCTTTGGCTTTATCAATGGTCTGGCCCGAGGTGCGGCAATGGCGTTCTTCGGAGGATTCAGCGATTTAGGCAATTCTAACGAATCGCTAACAATCAGCGGGATACTGTCACCCAAACTCTGGGTAATGGTGAGAAATTCGCATAGCAGGATGTTTTCTGAGCAAGCTGCAAATATGCAGCTTGCAACAAAATCAGCGGGTTAACCGTAACTACCGACTTCCCGGTAGTTTGTGCGCTGTTCGCATCAGCTTTCAGTGAGTAAGTCTTGAGCAGACTGCAAATATGCAGTCTGGAACATAATCAACAGCTTAAGTTGAGCGAGCCGGGGATTCCCGTATCGGTGTTTGCCGCCTGAAGCGAAAATTGTCGCATCGCTCAAACTACGGGAAATCTCCGGAGTTAATGCGCTGGCATGCTGACCCGCCACATTCAGCGGGTAAGTTTTGAGCAGACCGGAGATTCCCGGTCTGGAACATTATCAGTGGGTTAAACACGTAGCAGGAAGGATGGCGTTATTCTGGACAGCAGCGCAACCGTAATCGTCGCTCAGGCCAGACAGTGAAAGGCGTTGCGGGAAAATCATCGGAGCGTTCCGTCCTACTCAGTCCAAAATTCCCCGCGTTAAGGCTGCCGCAGATCTCCTGCAAATTCTTGACGACCACATAGCCGCATAAAGGCTCAGGCCTTTCCATACGTGGCTTTGCTGATTATTCGCCTCTGCAATCCGTCAAGAACAGTCAAGAATTTCACGCTGCTGCAACCTTTACACGCCTCTGCTGGATATTCAGGCCAAAGCCTCACCCGGCGCGGTGTTGGCGATAATGCGCCGGGAAAATCTGTAAAGGTGAATAAAGGTAATCGGGCCGAACGATGACATGCCTTCCTCCAGTTGCAACCCCAGGCGATGGCGGTAAATGACCTCCCTCAAAGGTGAAAATTAGTAAGCTGTACATATTTTGTTCAAAAGCCAAAAAGTCCGAATTCCGCTCGGACGAAACCTCGGAAGTTCCGAGGGGCTAAGCCAGTGCTGGCAAGCTCCGAAGACACTTTGAAAAAAACTCGGAATTTCGACGTTTTCGCCAAAACTGCGATTTAATGCCCGTAGACCGCATGAAACGGGGAGATAGTGGATCGCTATACCATTTCCACTATGCAGTAAATTCACTACCGACGGGGAGCGGGCTTTTTCCATTCGAACGTTGGTGATCGGACCTTCTGAATAAACCGTTCCCGGTTCGCTGCGCGGCTGGTAATTATTCGCTCCAGTTCCCGGCTCTGGTATGGCGACACGGTGCCACCCTCCGCCCTTATGCACGCTGCGGCAATTTCTGCCAGGTATTCCGGTTTCATACTCACTCTCTCCGTCGTGGGGTTATTTGCTCTGGCTGGCGTAGTGCAGCCCGGCGCACTGACGGCATATCAGCGCCGTGCCGGAAACGTACAGCGCCGCTTTGCGCTTTTCGCAGACCGGGCATACATACCACCAGCGAACGCCGCCATATTTCGGGCTGGTGGTCGTCAGTGCCACGGTGACGCTGTGAGCGTCCGTCAGCGCTGCTGTGAGGCTTTCACCTGTGAAGTGTAGCGCGATACCACTGACAGCGGATAAAACGCTCTCCGCTTCGCTGGCGCTGATTTCTGCCAGTGTTGCGCCACCAATCCCGGTAACGTCGCGCGTGTAGGCTCTGGTGCGCTTCCTGCCCGCCCTGCTGGCCCGCTGTTTCTCCAGCCATGCGCGATAGCCGTCACGCTGGCGCTTGCGTCCGGCTTTTGTCCTGGCTCCGGTACTCTTGCCGCCGTGCAGCTTGCAGCGCCCGTTTCTGTATATGTATGTCATTTTACAGGGCGTACCCGCGCGGGTGGTGGCACCGCACTGAAAACCGCTGATATCAGGATAGGGCTCATACTCCGGCTCTGGCGGTAGTGTCAGGCTGGCGCGCTGCCCCGAAAACAGACGGGCAAATAACGCGGCCCTGTCCGCCTCACGACGCCGTTGCTCGTATTCATGCCATGCCTGAAAATTGCGTCGACATACCTCGTGATGCAGCCGCAGCAATCTTACTTTCTCTCTGTTGTCCATCGTCCAGGCCTCGCGGATGTTATCAATTGTTATCAGTTCATGGGGTAAGGGAGCAGCGCAGACCTGTATAAATCGTGATGTCTCATGGGGTAAGGGTTGCCAGTCATCACCCTGCGCACAGCCGTATGGTTTGAAGTTTTTTAAAGTGCTCACGGGGTAAGTTCATCGCTACGCAACTCGCCACTCCTGCCGCTCCAGAGTTACTATTTGTCACCGTCTCATGGAGTAGGGGCGGGGCTTCATGATACGGCAATGGCTATTGTAGCGGCTGGGGTGAGAGTGTGAAACACAGTGACCAATATCCGAAATGATAAAGCGAGAAAGTCCGAGATTCGCACTTATTCGCGATTTTGCGAAAAAGCGAAAACCAGCAATGGCGCGGCCTGTCGCGGTGAAAGTGCGAATTTGCGCAGAGGAAATGCGAATTCGCGAATTTGTCGCACCAGAATTCGCAGTTTGCCGCAGTGGCCTGTGTGGGGTTCTGCTCCACCCGCTGCGCATAATGGAACTTAGGAAATCTTAGGGAGTAGCCCGAAAAACCTTAACAAACCTTAGCATCTCATGGGGTAGGGCTAACCTGTGACTTTCGCAGTTCGCCACATCCGAAAATGTGGGGTTTTATGGCATGTTCATGGGGTATGAGTGTGAACGAGTATCCAGCACCTGCAACCGATTCAGGGGCAAAATCTGTCAGAAGATTTACGAAATCATTAAGCGAAAACTGCGCATTTTGCCCCATATTTTGCGCAGTGGTGAAAATGGACGAACTCAGATACCGCAAGGGCTGTAGAGGTTTCGTTGGGGCAAAAAACAGGGGCAAAATCAGGGCATTTTGCGCAGTTCACGAATTTGCGCAGTTTTTTGCCCCTGAAATGCGCAGTGCAGAGAGGTGAAAATACAGACTGTCAGTCTCTCGCGAACTCGCGCAGACTGCCCCGGCAATTTTCCCGGTTCAGGACTCGCGGCGGGGTTTAATCGGCGACAGCATAACGACGGTGATCCGCTATGCTCTACCGAGGCAGTGTATCGGTTATGTAATACAGAAGGTAAGGTGGGGCGAGGGCGAACGGGTTGACACTTAAGCATCTTCCGATTCCTGGTGAACAGGATCGTTGTCAGCGCTGACAAACCCAAGAGCATCGCCAAATCTGGTCCTGGGGAATCCTGATTTCGGAACCCCCATTGAATCATATGAACACCCTGGCATGTTGGGCTTTTTATCGAAGTGATCAGCAATCTGCCTGAGCCAGGTCGAGGACGGACCAATCTTTTTGACCAGATACCAGATGATGCATATAGCACTGTACAGGCGCTCGCTCTCGTTATCCTCTATTTTTAACTTACTGAAAAAATCAGATTGAGGGATTGGTACTGACGCATGTTTACGATTCCAGATCCGCGAGTGATGGGCGCAACGATTGCGCAACAGGTTAAGACACTGGAGCCACTTGGTCAGAGTCTGCTGATTGTCGAGCTGCAATCGTTTGATAATTTTCGACTGCATACCACCATTTAGCATCGCATAGTATTTTGACATCTGACCAAAATCCCAGGACTCAACCACAACCCAAAAAGGAATTTCCTTCTGCTGGTTCCTGTGCCACGTAATGCAATCATCCCTGCTCTCTTTGATTTTATTGTCCAGCTTATTGAGCCATTTTTCGAAGGTGCTTAACTCCCCCTTCTTTCCATCATTCAGGAACCGCTGATTTATGTAAGATTTTTTCCGGTAGGCTAAAGGGTCGTGCCGTCCCACTTCATGAGCAATAATCGACCTGATATGGATTTCAATACGCTCAAGCGCATCCATCATTAGGAGACGCAGCTTTTTATCAAAAAGATAGAGATCGTAAGCCTGCTCAAACGATGTACCCGGAAGAAAATTCTCGCTTCGGAACGATAACCCTGCATCATTCGCTTGCAAGATGCGTGACGTGTACCAGAAGCCAGACAGGCGATAGTAACCAACCTGGGAAAGTTTTCTCATCGCACGGTCACGGTCACGGTCATGAATCAGCATACCCCGGCTCAACAAAAGCTCGAGTTGCTGGGGGTATTCCTTGTGAGGCTTTGCTGCAATCATACGGATACGGAGCGCCAGAAAATAAAAGGCCCGACCATGAGACTCACAAACCATAATGGTTACGGAGAAACAGGGGATCGGGCTCGGTTGTCGCTAAATCTACAAAAGGGTGCTTTTTCTGTCAACGTGACCAGTCACGTTCGTTTTACGGAAATAGTGTTAAATATGATAACTAAACACTAAATGTAGATGTTTTTATGAAGAAATATTCATAACTGTAGTAATAATCGTTTATACCTATCGTTAAAAGAAAAAATTAGCCTTTTTTTCACGGGGCTGTTCTCCTGGCTGTTATGGCATTGCCGGGGACTCGGCTGCATACCCGGTATTCACTCATGCGCACCGATAAGGTTCAGATAAACGCCGTCACTGTCAGCGCCCATGTCCTGAAAACGGTCAAAATCCAGATACCACTTTAACACCTCAAGCGCTTCCTGCTGGTGGCGTGGCCTGATAGTTTCCAGCAGCGTATCAAGATAATCCTCGCGGTCGCTTATCTCCGGATGGTCATCACCATAGCCGTCCGGGTCGGTTTCCTTTCTGGCGGCACTGCGCATGTCGATTAGCCATGCCCAGTAAAGATACTCACGCACCACGTCCGACAGTGTGTAAGGCTCCGGCAGCACATCCCGAAAACCCTTTGATGCCGCTTTTCTGGCATCCCACGTCTCAAAAATGCGCTCACCACCGATGCGGCCCCGCGCTTTCTCTTCCTCCGTCCAGCCGTACAGAGCTTCTTCGTACACCCCGCCATATGCTGCCATCATTAATCGTTCCGGCGCAGTGGCCTCCATTGCCGCTTCATAGCTCCCGAACGTCGAGCGTACCGCTGTAGCGGCTTCCCGCTGCGCCTTTGCGCTGTTGATATGGTGCTGCGGGTTATCCATCAGGAATGTGGAAAAAACCGCCGTCCATCCCGCCCCCTGCGCCTGCAGATATTGGGTGTAGCGCTCCTGCGCCTCTTTCGGCGTGATGGTCAGCTTTTGCAGGGCTTCTTCTGCGGCGGCAATATGTGCAGGCTCTCCGGTCTTTATCACTTCCAGCACCCACAGATAAGCGTCGGTCTGTCGGTGCCCGGTGATTTTCTGCTGTGGCGGTAATGGCTTCGGTATCGCGGGGAGATTGCTGAACTGAGTACCCGGTATGCAGAATAACGCCGCATGCGCCGGATTGTCCCGGAACAGGCCCGAGCGCTGGCAGATACTCTTAACCGTGCTGAGATTGATACCCGTCTGGGTGGTTATGCGCTTATAGCCCACGCCGTCCCGTTTCAGGCGGATAATCTCCGCCCGCTGTTCTGTGGTCAGTTTCACTGTATTGCATCCCCGGTATGCATGTTCATGGAGTTAGCCCGCATCCGCTGCGGGCATTGTCGTCTTCTGGCTTTTCGGCTTAGCGAATCAGAAAGGCACTTCATCATTCGGCGGCGTCTGGTCGTACTCGTTGTCCGGCGCTGCGCCTGCAGGTGGTTGCTGACCCTGTCCGCCGGCTCCCGATTTACGGCTGCCGCCCGGTCTCACCGTTCTGGCACTTATCACACTGTCAGCCACCAGCGCGTAACCGCTTTGTGTACCGCCGTCCTGTCCCGTCCACTGGTTGACCTGCAACTGACCGGAGACGCTCACAAGGTCGCCTTTCTGGTGGCGGGCCAGCGCGTCGGCCTGTTTACCAAACGCCGTGACCCCGAGCCACATGGTCGCCTCGCCGCTCTCTGCTGCCCGGCAGGGAAGCGAAATCGCAATACGGGTAAACGCCATATTGCCACCACTGCTGGTGGGCTTCGTCTGAATATCGGCGGCAATCCTGCCGTGTGCTGCCAGTTGTGCCGTCATGCTTCCACCTCGTCTGCAAACATCACGTTTTTCTCCGTCATGACCTTAAGCGTTTCAGCGGCCCGCTGCTGCTGTTCGGCAGTAACTTCACCTTCCGGCTCGCCGTGGAGGTTGTAACGCGGACCACCTGCCGCCAGCGCACGAATGTAGCGGATATTGCTGGTATAGCCCTTCAGCGCATAGCGTGCAGCACCATTACCACCCGCACCCAGGGCGCTCAGTTCTGCCGTGATGGCATCGATGATACCGACCGCCAGCGGGCGGGGTGCTTTCGGGTTGAATGCATGAGGCCACGTCTCTGTAAGGCGTTCCAGCCAGCGGCGGCGATTCTTTTTGCTTTTGCGCTGGCATTTGGTCAGTGGCTGGCGTGCAGCCTGATTATCCGTCTCGTGGTTTGATACTGTCTGTTTCATCGAAAATTCCTGTTATTTACGGCGATATCGCTGTATTTATCAGCAAAATGATACCGCCGCGCATTCATAATAAATTCACCGCATGGGCATACCGCCCGGCAGACTACAGGTCGTACATCTCGTGCTTCGAGTGTTTGCGGGAGAGGTTGAACACCGCGTTCATTTTCCCGGCCTGAGCGATACGGTAGCCACTCGCCACCATCGCCGCGATAAACGCCCCATTCGGGATGTAATGCGGTTGTTCTGCACGCGGATAGTGCTTCTGGTTGTATTTCTCGACGGCGTGCTTGAAGCCGTAAGATGTCATACCCGAGTCCGGAAACGTCTTAATCTTGCTGTTGCTCATACCCTGCAACCTGATCCAGTTCAGGCAGCTTTTCGCCGCTTCCATGAATAAGGGGTAATCGAGCGGGCTTTGCCAGATGGTTTCCCGGCTGTAGAGCGACAGCCCGCTGTGATTGAAGTTTGGGTACTCCGCGAGGATAACGGTCACGGCGTGGCGGATTTCGGTTTCGTCGTCCACTGGTGCCCTGTCACAGCCCTGAGGATAATAATACGAGTACGCCGGGCTGATGCAGCGCTTGCCGCTGAAAGGCCACTGCTCCTGCATCGCGGGCGTGGAGTGGTTACCATCGTCACGTTCCCTCTGCGCCTCCGTCCACTGGCTGGCGTATTCGGTGAAAGACACACGCTGCCCCTGCCGCATCCAGTGAGCAATCATCACCAGCGTGCGGGTCAGGCTCTGAACGTCTCCGGCAATATCACAGCTGATGGCAAATCCTTTCAGGTCTTCGCGCTCTGCGCTGGTCATACCCTGCGGTATACAGTGGTTCGGGTTCATCGTGTTACCTCTCTGATTTCGGTTGCTAAGTCGGTGGGCTCAATACAGCCGTCGTGGGTTGCGACGCAGGGCAGAATAATTTCCACCACGTCCCCGCCAATATCCATCTCAACGCTGGCCCATGCTGCAACGGGGAGCCAGCTGGTTTCTTCTTCAAGTCTCAGTTGCCAGCCAACAGAGGACGTTAACAGGCGGACCTTATAGAACGGTGTGCTCATCATTTTTTGCTGCCTCCCTGCTCGCCGGGAAATTCGCTATTACTGGTACAGGTTGGTACAGGTCTGGTATAGATAAATAAAGAACCTGTACCAGAGTATCCGTATGTTTTGAATGAGGTTTTCTCTGGCTGGCACAGGTGGCACAGGTCGAGGCCAGTTCTTTCGCGGAGAATAAGATTAAAAGACATCATGACCTCCCATACCGATAAGACGGGCAAACGCCTGCTGTAGCGTCTCTGCGTCCGGCAGTTCGTAGTAAATCCCCGTCGAGCGTCCCGGTCGTCCGAATTTCTTTAGCCCGAGTTGTGCCAGCGCTTTCCCCACCAGCGAACGGGCGGCGGTGTCTTTGACCTTCTCCCCGCGTTCAAGCGACCAGGCCATAAAGCGATTCACCATATCCCCGGCAAACAGGCGCACCTCACCGCTAAAGGGCGGCTCTTTCACCAGCTCGCTGTAAAGAAACAGCTCAACGCCGGACAGCCCCTGCAATATTTCTTCGCGCAGTGCGTCGGTCTGCGGCGCACGCTGGGGGTCAAACGTCGAGATATCGACGGTCTGCAGGTAACCCAGCAGCTTTCCCGCGCCGTTGTCTGACAGCCAGCCGTGCAGGTTGTTGAAATACTCCCGGCTCTGCGCCTTCTCCGGCGTGGGCTCAAGCACCAGATAGCGACGCTCACGAATGCCTGCCTGTAATACCTGCGTGCTGTTGCTGGCAAATATCAGCCGGGCAAAGTTCGGCATCGGTTCGGCGTCTATCCCTTTTCGCTCAAGGTTGAATGTCGCTTCGCTGATAATGGCTTTCAGCTTGTCCGCCTCTGACGGCGTGCGAATGGTCACCTCGTCAGCGAACACCAGCAGCTTATTTGCCAGCATGGCGTTAAACCGCCCTGCGATATGCGCGGCACCGTTGATGTGCGCGGCATACTGCCCGAAGATACTCAGCAGCGGCTTAACCGTGGTCCCTTTGCCCGCGCCGGGAATGGACTTCATGACAATCGCCACGGCGGGCTTTTCGTCCGGCTTCTGGATGATGTGCGCCATCCACTGCACCAGATAATGATAAGCCTCAGCATTCCCGGCGCAGATAACCAGTCTCAGATGCTCAAGATAAGGCGTACAGTCGCCCGCGACTGGCTCCAGCGCCAGCCCCTCAAACATATTGAACACATCCGCCGGGCATTTGTCCGGTATCGGGTAAAAGCCCACGCCGCCCGGTTTGTAGTTCTTCCCGGCCCATGCCTGCCACGCGGTTCCTGCCAGCTTTCGCGCCACGCGCGGCTTATGGTGGAAATAGTGCTGAAACTGCGATAAATCTTCGAATACATGGCTCACGCCGCCCGCCTGCGAGGGTTTCAGTGAAACCACCTTATGCTTGCCGCCAATCGTAATGTGGGTGAACACGCGATTGATGTTCTCCAGTATTTGGATCTCGTCCGGGCTGAGAATTTCCCCTGTACTCAGTTCGTCCAGGCCTCCCGTTGGTGTGCGGGTGGGGAGCAGGTGTTTTTTGGTACGTTTCCCCTCAGCCTGATACATGGCCCGGTTAAATGCAGTCGTGGCGGCTTCCAGCCCGTGCTGCTGGTGGTAGTCGTTCCAGTCGGCCTTGTGGTCTGTCGGCGGCAGCGAGAGCCAGCCAGAGACAGCGGCAGCGGCTTTCTCTGCGGCAACCCTGCCCGTATTCGGCTCGCCCGGCTTTATGTCGTTGTCAGCAGCGATGACGATCTGCGCGTCCGGGTGCTGCTGGCGCATCACCAGGGCGACGGGGTGCAGGTTCCCGGCATCGACCGATGCAACAATCATTGCATCAGGGCGCATAGCGTGGACGGATAAGACTGTTGCCAGCCCTTCACCGATAATCACCGTTTCCGTCGATTCAACGGAATTAACCACGCAGAAGGAGCCCTTCTTCACCGTGCCCGACACCAGTCGTTTACTGCCGTCTGGCTTAATCACCTGTACGCCTGTCGTTGCACCGTCGCCGTTCGTCAACGCCATCAACAGCGAGCCGTCAGACAGCAGCGGGAAGGGCCACTGAAGCCCCTTCGATGTGAGGTAGGCAGACTGGCCCGGTACGGCCTGCGCAGAGAGCGCCGCCACTTTTGCCGCGATATTGATTTGCGGCTTCTCTCTGGCTGGCGCGGGTTCCGGTGTCCGGGTATCAACACCCAGCACTGAGGCCACCTTCTGCGCTGCTTCGGTGATGGTTATGCCGTGCGCTCTGGCGATGAGATCCAGACCGTCACCGTGACCGGGTTCGTCGCACTGGCGGCAGTGCCAATCGCCGCCGTCGTGGTCGTCAATGAAATGGAAGCGGTCAGAGCCACCACAGATGGCACAGGGGCCGTGACGACCTTTTGCCGGGATGGTCACCCCGCACTGCGGCAGTACGCTTTCCCAGCTTCCGGCGGTCCGGCGCTTCACGTCACGGATTAAATCGATACTTTTCATGTTGCTACCCTCAGCGTTCAACCGGAGCAGGACGCTCGTCAGCGGACACAAAAGTAAATTCCCGCGCCAGTCGCCAGAGTGGACACATGAGCGTTGCGCCGGGTAACGCGCAAAGCGGACGCAGAATATCTGCCGGAAGCTGTATGGCATTAATAACCTGTTCGAAATTAATTCCCCGACACGTAAACACGATTTCAGGGTGAGCGCGACCACCAGCAAAAAGCCGGAAAACGTTTTTCAGCATGGTTCTATTCCTCGTCGTCTGGTGCTTTTAAAGGCGATGCGACCTGATACCCGGCTTTAATCATTAATTCCACCAGTGAATCAAAGGAGCCGAAAATATAATCCTGCGGTATGTCGGTTTGCTGTTTCAGCTCTCCGTTTTCAATATTCAGCATCATGCGACCGGAAAAGCCCTGAGGCACCTGGACTGTAATATTTTCACCGTCGCTGTTTCTGGTGTGCTTTGCCTTACTACCGATTAGACCGTGATACTCACCAGCCTGGCGCAGCACCATAACAAACTCTTCTGGCGTAGCGGCCATTTCAGCCGGCTTAACACGGCGCTCTCTCACAACACCGTTTTTGATCGTGAGCAGTACGCGGATTTCGTGGTTATCCGGCAAATCTGACTTATCCATGATGTAACCCCGCGATTTCTTTTGCACACGTCGCATCAGTACCCTGAAGCGTCCACAGCATGCAGTTATGCTTATCCCACCAGGAATCAAAAACTGTCCTGTCTGTGCGGATTTTGGCAACGAATTCCAGCGTAAACCCACCAGCCAGATTTGCGCGGGCGTCGTCTTTCGGTATGCCCAGGAAAAGCCAGGTGAACGCCGGACGTGTGAAATTATTCAGGTCGTGCGAGTCCCGCCCTTGCGGGTGTGTGGTAGTATTTTTCATAGCTGCCTCGTTATCGTTGGTAACGCTGGTGGTTAGAGGCCCGGCAGGTGTTGCAATCACTTGCTGGGCTTTGTTGTTTTTATCTGTACCAACTGTATGAGATACAGGATAAAAACAATGTGAGATATACTTTATTGAGTGGTGAGATACATTGCAAGTTTTTTTATATCTCACATTCATGTATAGTGAGATACACATTGCAAAAAGGTGATTCACTATGTCGGTATACAAAAACGCAAAATCGCAAATGACGACGGTACGCATCCCCCACGACGTGATCGATGGAATGGAAGCAGTTAAGCGGGACGGAGAAAGCAACGCCGGATTCATCGTTACAGCGATGCGTGGAGAAATCGCCCGCCGCCATGCTGAAGGCAGTGAGGAAAATCCCCTGCTGTCCTCTCTCGATGCGCTGGCACGCGTGGAAGAGATCGGCACAAAAGCAGGTGAGGAGATCCAGCAGCTTGTCAGCGTTGTGCGTGACGAGCTACAGCGTCGCAAAGCCAAATCTGAACATGAGGGCTGAAGCATGGCGAAAAAGCCCGGCAAACAGCCACCAGCGGCACCAACGAATCGACCTGCGGGATTCCTGCCGGAGAGGGTGTTACGCGAGCTACGGGAACGGCAGCGGGACAAAAAGTCGGAGACGCACTCAGCCGAAATTTTGGCTGAGTGAACAACAGCTAAATTTTTAGCCGATGATAACCAAAGGGTCAGCGCCGAATGCTGGCCCTTTTCTTTTGCCCGGTACGGCAGCAAATCCCCCTTTGACTTTTTATTTAATGTAACTACAATAATTGTATGAAAATTGAATATGACCAGAGCAAACGAGAAAAAACACTGCTGGAGCGTGGTATTGATTTCGCCAGAGCCGGAGAGGTTTTCGCAGGAATTCACTTTACCGCCGAAGATACCCGGCAGGACTACGGAGAGGTAAGGCATATCACCGTAGGCAAACTGGATTCCAGGCTTGTTGTTATGGTCTGGACGCAGCGCAACCAGACGCGCCGCATTATCTCGATGAGGAAAGCCAATGAACGCGAAATTAAACGATTTGAAAAGCACCTGGGTTGACCCGGATGACGCGCCAGAACTTGACGATGCATTTTTTGAAAATGCCAGCCTGCACGATGGTAAGAAAACCATACGGCGCGGCAGACCAGCGTCAGCGTTACCCACGAAGAAATCAGCAACCATCAGGTACTCACCCGAAGTAATTGATGCCTTTAAGGCTACAGGGAAAGGCTGGCAAACCCGCATGGATGCCGCAATGAAAGACTGGCTCAAAAACCACTCCCCGGCAGACATTAAAATTTGATTCCACACCCGAAGGGCTGGAGAAATCCGGCCCTTTTTCTTTGCCTGTGTTGCACCTGTGCCGATCTCCACCAGCGAACAGCCACAAAATCCCGCCGTTTTATCAGTGGCGGAATTTCCCGCTTTGCCGGCGATGCGGCCAACCTCATTTTTCAGCGAATTATTCTGCTGTGTCGGCGTGCAACAGCTGTTGTGATCAACAGCACCAAACGCCGCCGGGATGTCTATATTTGTCGCTATTTGGGCCGCCTGAACCTTAAGATTCCCTAAGATTTGCGAGGCTACAGGCCGTGCCATGCCTGAGTTTCTGGCTACCTTATCAAAACTTATCATTGCCGATGTGAAGAGAGTCGTTTTGACGCATACATTTGCATACATTCGTGAGGCTGCACCTCGCGCTGTATCTGGATTTCCGGCGCTCCCTACCAACCCGGCACAGTGAACCTCTGTGACGTTACTATTTGTTCCTATTTGGCGGCCTACAGCCCGCGCTGTGACTGCATTACTCGCAACCTTACTAAATCGCACTATTTGCGAGGTGCTGGTGGTCGTCTGGACGTTATCAAATGTTATCATTCGCGAGGCTATAGCCCACGCCCCGCCTGCATTTTTAACGTTCCCTGCCATGTCGCAATTTGTCGCAATCTGCACACGTCCAAACAGGCGCAGTGGCATATGCTCCGCCGTCCTGGTATCATCGCCAACGACGATATAATTAATATCGGCGCGGCAGTGATAAGCAGTACGTTCAGATAAGCGCTCCGGGCATGGGGCGCTTTTTATTTGGGTGTTATTCATCGTCGTCACTCTCCAGTAAATCAGGCTGATACTTGCGCCATAACTCCCGCTCTTCGCTCTCCAGTTCCTGCTTTGTCTCTTTGCACTGCTGCAATTTGTAGCCTCGCTTGCTGGCCTCATGTTGGTAAGCAGCCATGCGTTTACTGAAATCGTTCAGGAATGCGAACGGCACGCCATAGGAGCCAGTTTTACGGATAGAGGGGATCACCTCGCGGAATATCCAGTTACTGAAACGATGTGCGAAAGTTTCCGGCATGCTAGCTTTGCGGCTGCGGGTGATCAGCTTGTAGAAACCTGACTCACATACGGTACGCATCAACTGCTTTCCGCCAAGGGTGGGTATTAAACACTCCCCCTTTTCATCTGAGTCCAGGCGGCGTAATGCCACCTTATGATCGATAATCTCCAATGCGGCACATACATCAGCCGAAACAAACCACGGCTCGCCATTGGTTTTCACAATGCGGATTTTCACGCCTTCGAATTTGATAACTGAAATATCGTCCGGGCTGATTTTTGGTTGAGTCTGGCCCTGACCAGGCAGGTCATTAATTTTCTTCTTCATCGGTTTACTCTCCGCTGGTGCTCGGTGCGCCGGAATGCTTCGCCAGTTCCGCAAGCTCTTTATCGTGGGTGAATTCCCCGCTCCAGTCCGTTTTCATCGGTAGCTCACCTTTCAGATAGCGCCTGTAAATCCATACAGCGCCCTTTTTCAGCAATACCGGGCGGAATGCCTCAAAGCTGGCTTTCTCCTTCGGTGTGACGGTGGTAGAGGTTTCCGTAAGATACTGGTCGCGTGCATAGGCCAGCACGCGCCACGTTGCGCGGTGACCGTTGGGCGTATCGTCATAAAGCCAGTTTTTCACCACCAGCCAGGCATTAACCTTGCTGGTATTCACGCCGTTGAGACGCTTGCAGAACTGAACCGGGGTTAATCCCTCAGAGAACAGGCTTTCAAGGTGGGTAATATATTTCGCCTGTCGATGTACGTAGCCCGTGATTTTCTGTTGCGCCTCGTAAGCATCCGCCCATGCTCGCGCAGCCGCTGCCGGGTCTGAAAAATTTGGCACTGCTGGCGATGATCCGCGCTGGTGGGAAAAATAACTATCCTCCATCTTTTCGAAGAAAGACCACGCCTGATCGCTGTCGATAATTTTCGACATACGGGCCGCTCCGCGCTCCGTCCACAGCATAAGTGAGGATGTATGTTTATTAACCGAGTGACTTTCAGTTACTTGGTTCATGAATGCCTTAAGCGATACACCGCTGAGGCTGAAAATATGCACATCCTCAATAAAGCGATCCCGGTTTCTAGCGAGGTTGTTACGAATGTTTGCTTCCGGCACGCCATAGCCCTTCGCCAGCGTGTCGGTTGTTACGACGCGAACGCCGCACCATTCGATGACAGGCAGGGCCACGGAAAGCGGCATTGCTTCGCTGGAGGTCATGCAGGCGCTCTGGTCGCCAGAAGAGATCTGACCTACCAGACATGAGGGTATTTTGCTTTTAACCATGTTAAGCGCCCTCTTTCTTTGCCTTACTGCCAAGGGTCGCTTTAGGTTGTCTGTTTACCCATTCCATAACTTCGGACAGAACCCATCCCACAGAGCGCCCTCCAAGTTGACGACGTGCGGGAAATTTTCCGTCCCTCTCCATCATGTAACGAGTTGTGCGGCAAACCCCTGTTAATTTTCTGCACTCCCCTTCTCTGATAACGCGATTGAGTGAATGAGATTGCTCTGACTGGTTCATAGATAAATGCTCCCGTTCATTGTTGTTCGGGAGCATTTATAACGCGGGATGCAATGTATTATAGCGATATCGCTAAAACAGTAGTCGATAACGCTAACTTCCTACTTTCCTCTGCCAAGGTATTTTATCCATGCATCTTTTCCAATATCTGGGAACGGCAATTTTTTAGTTCTTGCAATCACTTCCAACATGTTTTTTATCGTTGCCGCTGGTGCAGTATCGATATCCACCTCAGCTAGCTCCGGAATCATTTTCAGAAGAACTGGAATGATTTCACCTTTTTTATTAGCAGTCTTAGATGATTCACTATCAATATCACCGTGCAATAAAACATTAAGAAAATGAGAGTCAATGAATAAATCAGCACGTTTAATTGAAACTGGCAATGAAAGTTTGTCAATGTCACCGTCAACAAAACTAATAATCACAGAACAACTTTTACATTCCGGGTCGCTACTATCTAGTTTAAACAAACTCATGACATATCCAGAAAAATCAACATCCTCATCAAACTCTAATTTTGGATTATAATCAAACCCAAGATAAAACCAACCATCAAAAATACCAACTTTGTATGCGTGCATTGGCAAAATACCTGGATTTTCAAAAGGACCTGAAATATGTTGCATAGAAGCTTTATCAACATCAACATAGCCATAAGACATCTCTTTCATAACATCATCATTCACAAAAAGAGAAGGCTTATGTCCTTCATCAAACCTCTGTCTTTCTATAAATACAGAGAAATAAATTTTATCGTTATTTGCATGATGAATTAAATCGCCGACCTCGCAATCAAGTATTCTGGCGACCTCATTCAATGAATAATAGTCTTTCTTTAAGCGAACATTATTTGATTTCATTTCGACACCTTTATAAGGATAATATTTTCATGATTATTGGCTATCACATCGAGGCGCTCTGTCCATTTGTTCAAAGCATCCAGTTTTTCCGGTAAATATTGGCTACGGTTATACACTGCCATAACACCACCTAACGTATGCCCTAGCAATTGCTCTACAACATGCGGAGCAATTCCCATATTGTTTAGCGTCGTGGCAAACGTGCGGCGTAAATCGTGAAGCGTCCATGGTTCAGAGTGACCCAGGCGCTTATGTAACCCCCTACCCCACTGACTGACGGCTTCCGGTTTCTTTATCTCACCCAGCAAAAGGCCTGTATTTTGATTCTTCTCTAAAAGCTGTTTGATGAATGGGCGGATATATAGGGGAATAGGACGTAATATTTTTTCACCACCTTTGCTGTGCTCTTTGGGTACAGTCCAAATCCAATCACGCAGGTCCCATTCGTTTACGCGAGACAATCTCAACTCTTGCGTTCGGCAACCAAACACCACCAGCAGATGCAGCAGCGCTGCGTAGTAAGGTTTAAACTTCAGCCCTGAACTCTCACGCCATATATCACCTAATTCCTGCCTGGTGTGCTCTCTATCTCGCTTATTTTGTTTACGGCCTACATCGTCTATCGTCAAATCATCCAGTGCATTACTCACGGCGTAGCGATGCACGCGACAGAACTTCAGTGCTTGCTTACACATCTGGAGCATATAGCCAGCCGCAACAGGAGCTTCTTTCCTTACTCTGGCAAAACACTCCAGCCAGTGACGGGTTTCACACATAGAAAGAGGGTAATCCCCAATATAGGGGTAAATATGTTTTTTCAGCTGCTCTATGTGCTTTTCAACGTTAGCGCGTTTATGGGTTGCGTATTCCCGAACCCAATATTCAAGGGCTTCTTTAACTGTAACGGGCTTTAACGTCTCCTGAGTAGTTACACTCAGTTGGTGCTTTGGGTTTTTACCTTCGGCAAGCCATGCGCGACACTGTTCACGCTTTTCTCTGGCGCACTTGATGGAGAGATCGGGATAGTTACCCAGCTTGATTCGAATTGGCGGTGTACTGCGCCCACCGATACGGTAAGTGAAATACCAGGTCATAACGCCAACCTTCGACACCTTGACGCTTAAACCGTCGCCGTCAGCGTAAAAGTTATCGCTCGGGCTTTCCCTGCCATTCATCTTGCGCAGAGATGCATCGCTTAATTTGTTCGTACCACCAGCCATAAAAAACCTCAGTTCATATCCCGCACTGACTACACCACTGACTACACATCACAATGTTACTCTATGAACGAGCACGAACAAAGATAAACAGAATAACCAACTTAACCAATAATTATCAATGCATTAGGCGAACACCCACAGACAACAACAAACCATAAAAAACGTAGGTTCTGAAAATACGGCATGAACTAATTTCGGTTAGCGAAATGCTTGTTTAAAAAGGCGCTACCTGGCATGGGGATGCGCCTTTTTTATTGTCCGCGCCTGTCACCGTCAAGGCTGTGTAAACCTTCGTTTATCCCCCTTTTAAACCGCAACTTTTCGTGTATATTTCCACCACCTCACTGAACCTCTTTACCCGGAATGACACGTATGATTCGTAAATACTGGTGGCTGGTTGTATTTGCTGTCTCGGTTTTCCTCTTCGACGCGCTCCTGATGCAGTGGATTGAACTGATGAGCACTGAAGCCGATAAGTGTCGCAATATGAATTCCGTAAATCCGCTAAAATTAGTGAACTGCTCAGAACTCGACTAACCGCCTGACGCCGCTAAACTCACTGTTATGCCCCACTAAAAACGGGGATTTAAATCCCTTTGAGCCATTACCTTACGATGATAATGTCTCGCCCTTCTCAACCGCGCCTGCGTAACCTCACACTCGAGTAGAACCGATCATGCTGGTTAGCCAATACAACCATATCCTCGTCGTCCTCTCCTTTGTTGTTGCTATCCTTGCTGCCTATACCGCGCTGAATATGGCTGCTCGTGTTGCCGGGAGTCAGGGCGTGGCTGCGCGCGTCTGGCTGGCCGGCGGCGGTATTGCCATGGGGATTGGCGTGTGGGCCATGCATTTTATCGGCATGCTGGCGATGGACCTCTCCATGAGCATGCGCTACAACGCGACCCTGACGGTGCTATCCATGGTTATCGCCGTGGGCTCGTCACTGTTTGCGCTGTGGCTCGTAAGCTGTGAGCAGTTACGTTTGCGCCGTCTGCTGCCCGGTGCGTTAGTGATGGGCTGCGGCATTGTGGCGATGCATTACACTGGCATGGCGGCGCTGGAAGTCTCTCCCGGTATTATCTGGGACAAAACATGGGTGGCCATTTCGGTTGTCATTGCGCTTGCGGCTTCGCTCGCTGCATTATGGCTGACGTTCCGCTTGCGGCATGAAGCGTCTCAGGTGTCGCTGATGCGTTTTGCCGCCGCCGTTACGATGGGGATCGCCATTGCCGGTATGCACTATGCCGGGATGAAAGCTGCTCAGTTTCCAATGTCGACCATGACACACCATGAAGGTATTAACGGCAGCTGGCTGGCAGTACTGGTCAGCGTCGTCGCACTCTCCATACTGGGGATCACGCTGCTGGTCTCGATGCTGGATGCCCGCCTTCAGGCACGAACCTCCCTTCTGGCCTCATCCCTTGCAGAAGCGAACCGCGAACTCGCTCAACTGGCTTTGCAGGATACGCTGACGCGTCTGCCAAACCGTGTTTTGCTGGAGGACCGACTCGATCAGGCCATCAGCAAAGCTGACCGTGAAGGCACCCATTTTGCACTGATGTTCATGGATCTCGACGGGTTTAAAACCATCAACGATGCGTACGGCCATGATGTCGGTGACAGACTGCTTGTCGCCGTGACGCAGCGCCTGCTCACGCCCCTGAAGGGTCAGTTCACCCTTGCCCGTATCGGTGGTGATGAGTTTGTTCTGCTGGCAGAAGGAGAAGGTCCGGATGATGCGGCCTCGCTGGCCAACTCGCTGGTTCGCGCTATCGATAGCCCGTTCAATCTGGATCCCTATGAACTGGTGGTAACCCTTAGCATTGGTATCGCGCTCTATCCCCACGACGGTAAAACCGAGCGCGAGCTGATGTTTAACGCCGATGCGGCGATGTACCACACGAAGCACATGGGCCGAAACGGTTATCACTTTTTCCAGCCCTCCATGAACACCCTGGCGCAGACCCATCTCCAGTTGATGAACGATCTGTGGCTGGCTATCGATCGTAATGAACTGCGCCTGCTTTATCAGCCAAAATTCCACGCACCGGCGGGTCCTGTCCTTGGGTTCGAGGCGCTATTGCGCTGGCAACACCCGAAGCAGGGATTGCTGACGCCAGACCTGTTCCTGCCGCTGGCGGAAAAAACGGGGCTGATCATCCCGATTGGTAACTGGGTGCTTAATGAGGCCTGCCGTCAGTTGCGGGAGTGGCACCTTCAGGGGCATCAAAACTGGTCGATGGCGGTGAACCTGTCGACACTGCAGTTTGAGCAACCTTCACTGGTTAAAACGGTGCTCGACTGCCTGACACGTCACAACGTACCGCCGGAGATGCTGATCCTTGAAGTGACGGAAACCACGGCGATGAGCAACCCGGATGAGAGTGTGCGCGTGCTGACAGAGCTGACGGACGCGGGCGTGAAAGCGTCCATTGATGATTTTGGTACCGGTTATTCCAGCCTGCTTTATCTCAAGCGCCTGCCGGCCTGTGAGTTGAAAATCGACAGAGCGTTCGTGAAAGAGTTAAGCGGTGAAAGCGAAGACGCCACCATTGTCTCAGCGATCGTGGCCCTGGCAAAAACGCTAAATCTGAAAGTCGTGGCGGAAGGAGTGGAAACCGAAGCACAGCAAACCTTTTTGACGGCGCTGGGCTGCAACACGCTTCAGGGCTATCTGTTGGGCAAACCGGTCAGTGCACAGACCATCGAAACGCTCTGCGCGCAAGGGGAAATGTTACCTGGCGCTGAGCTAAAATCATCCTCATGAGGCGACACCCGCACGACAGGGAGTGTCGCCAGAATGCTATCGACCAGCGCAGGAGCCTGCTGATAAAGATTAAAGCTGCTGTTATTCATTAACCAGTTTTTAATGATTCCGCTGAAAAAACCGTGGAAAACAATCAGGGTCAGATCAACATTTACCTGTGACGAAATGAGGTTCCGCGAAATACAGTCCTGCAACGTGGCACGTAAAGACTCATAATTAAAACCAATACGTTTTCTGATTTCACACTCTGAAATCATATCGCTATTAAATTCACACTTATGATACAAAATTTGCAAAAGAGCGCATTGCCGAGGCTCATGTGCAATATATTGCAACGCAGCAATAAATTGCTCACGAAGCATTAACAACGGATCGCTGCCCGCAGAAAGAGAAAGTCTGTCACGAATGATGTCACGAAACGGTAATTGCTGTTCCCAGATGGCATTAAATATTTCTGATTTACTGGTAAAATGCCAATAGATGGCACCCCGTGTAACATTTGCTGCATCCGCGATATCCGTCAGCGTCGTGTTCGCCACGCCCCGCGTCGCAAACTGCCCGATAGCCGCTTCAATCAGCTGCTGACGGGTTTGTTGAGCCTCTTCTTTCTTTTTACGCGCCATAGACGACTACTCGTTACTCACAAGGTTTATATTTACACGGGTCAGATACACGAAAGTATTCACTACTTTGCGTTTTAATTTTGCACAAAAAAAGTCAAATCGCTTAATTAATAATTTAGACAAATGCATAGATATAATTAAATTCATGAGATGAATAATTGAGCCACGTTAAATGCCATTTATCTGATTAACCAGCCAGAACTATATCCTCGCTAACACCAGGTTTGATTCTGATTTTTGCCTTAAGGCCTGTTCATTCGCACTTATAAATTAAAAAACATTAATTACCCTCATTATTATACGCCCTACATTTTATTTTTATCCCTCTGCCCTGCTACCGATTCACGGCAAATATCGGTTCATGGGTATTTAAAGGAACAGTAATGACGAATTATTTCAGACGTTTGCCCTTATCCGGTTTTATTGTCTGCGCGGTACTGCTCACTGGATGCGATGGTCAGGAAAACCAACCACCACATCCGCAGGCGCCTCAGGTCAGCGTGCATATAGTGAAAAGCGCCCCTCTGGCTATCACCACCGAACTCCCGGGCAGAACAGATGCCTTTCGCGTTGCGGAGGTTCGTCCTCAGGTGAGCGGCATCATATTGCGTCGTAACTTCACAGAGGGAAGTGATGTAAAAGCCGGCGAGTCACTTTATCAGATCGATCCTGCCACCTATCAGGCCGCGTATGACAACGCGAAAGGTGAACTCGCGAAGGCCCAGGCGGCGGCTAACATTGCGCACCTGACGGTAAAACGTTATCTCACGCTGGTTGGCACGCAGTATGTCAGCAAGCAGGAATACGACCAGGCCGTGGCGACAGCGCAGCAAGCAGATGCCAGCGTCGTTGCCGCACAGGCAGGCGTTGAAAGCGCGCGCATTAATCTTGCCTATACCAAAGTGACGTCTCCCGTCGAGGGTCGCATCGGTAAATCCAGCGTCACCGAAGGCGCGCTGGTGACCAACGGGCAAGCCGCAGCCCTGGCAACGGTTCAGCAGCTTGATCTGATGTATGTCGACGTCACCCAGTCCAGCAGTGATTTTATGCGTCTGAAGCAGACGAGCCTGCAAAAAGGAGAGGCCACCAGCACCGTTGAGCTGGTGATGGAGAATGGTCAGCCCTACCCGTTGAAAGGTACGCTGCAGTTCTCGGATGTCACGGTCGACGAAAGTACCGGCTCTATCACCTTGCGCGCGATTTTCCCAAACCCACAGCACCTGCTGTTGCCTGGCATGTTTGTCCGGGCCCGCATTGATGAAGGCACACAGCCTGATGCGATTCTGGTCCCACAACAAGGCGTGACCCGCACGCCGCGCGGTGATGCATCCGTTCTGGTGGTTAACGATAAAAACCAGGTTGAGTCACGTACCGTCGTTGCCCCTCAGGCGATTGGCGATCGCTGGCTGGTGACGGAAGGGCTGAAAAATGGCGACCGCGTCATTGTCAGCGGCTTACAAAAAGTCAGACCGGGCGCTACCGTCGTCGCGACGCCTGATACCACCACGACTCCAGCCGGTTAAGGGACGACGACATGGCTAATTTCTTTATCCAACGGCCGGTTTTCGCCTGGGTACTTGCCATCATTTTGATGATTGCAGGCGGGCTGGCTATTCTCAAACTGCCCATCGCGCAGTATCCGACCATTGCCCCTCCCGCCGTGGCTATCACCGCAACGTATCCGGGTGCTGATGCGCAAACTGTGCAGGATACCGTAACGCAGGTTATCGAACAGAACATGAACGGTATCGATAACCTGATGTATATGTCATCCACCAGCGATTCCGCAGGTAATGTCACCATCACGCTGACCTTCCAGTCTGGAACAGACCCGGACATTGCGCAGGTACAGGTCCAGAACAAACTGCAGCTCGCCATGCCGCTGCTCCCCCAAGAGGTCCAGCAGCAAGGGATCGGTGTTGAGAAGTCCAGCAGCAGCTTCCTGCTGGTCGCAGGCTTTGTTTCCGATAACAAAGACCTCACGCAGGATGACATCTCTGACTATGTCGCGTCTAACGTGAAAGATGCCATTAGCCGCACCACGGGAGTTGGTGATGTGCAGCTGTTTGGTGCCCAGTATGCGATGCGCATCTGGCTCGACAGCAACGCGATGAACAAATACCAGCTGACGCCACTGGATGTGATTAATCAGCTGAAAACGCAGAACGATCAGATAGCGGCCGGCCAGTTAGGCGGAACGCCGTCAGTACCGGGGCAGCAGTTGAACGCCTCGATCATTGCACAAACGCGTCTGAAATCTCCGGAAGAGTTTGGCCGCGTGACGCTAAAGGTGAACCAGGACGGCTCCATGGTTCATCTGAAAGATGTGGCCCGCATTGAGCTGGGTGGCGAAAACTACAATATGGTCACCAAAATCAACGGGCAAGCGGCAACCGGCCTGGGGATTAAGCTGGCTACCGGTGCAAACGCACTGGACACGGCCGCCGCCATCAAGAGCAAACTGGCCCAGCTCCAGCAGTTCTTCCCGCAGGGGCTGAAGGTTGTCTACCCCTATGACACCACGCCTTTTGTGAAGATCTCTATCCACGAAGTGGTGAAAACGCTGTTCGAAGCGATCATTCTCGTCTTCCTGGTGATGTATCTTTTCCTGCAAAACCTGCGGGCGACGCTTATCCCGACAATTGCGGTGCCGGTCGTGCTGTTGGGTACGTTTGCGATCCTGGCGGCGTTCGGTTTCTCCATCAACACCCTGACCATGTTCGGTATGGTGCTGGCGATTGGCCTGCTGGTTGATGACGCCATCGTGGTGGTTGAGAACGTCGAACGCGTCATGGTTGAGGACAAGCTGCCGCCAAAAGAGGCGACGCAGAAGTCGATGGGGCAGATACAGGGCGCACTGGTGGGTATCGCCATGGTGCTCTCGGCGGTCTTTATCCCCATGGCCTTTTTTGGCGGTTCAACGGGAGCCATCTATCGTCAGTTCTCGCTGACCATTGTCTCGGCTATGGCGCTGTCAGTGCTGGTCGCTCTGATTCTGACACCGGCACTGTGCGCCACCTTGCTTAAGCCCGTTTCCAGCGATCACCACGAAAAGAAAGGTGGCTTCTTCGGCTGGTTTAATGCGCTCTTTGATCGGAGCGTGGAGCATTACAGCAACAGCGTAAGCGGCATTTTGCGTAAGACCGGGCGCTATCTGGTGGTATACGTCATCATCGTCGGTGGTATGGCTGTACTGTTCCTGCGCTTACCCACCTCCTTCCTGCCCGAAGAGGATCAGGGGGTATTTATGACTATGGTCCAGCTCCCCGCCGGAGCCACCCAGATGCGTACCCAGCAGGTGCTTGACCAGGTTCAAAATTATTATCTCAACAACGAGAAGGCTAACGTCGAATCGGTGTTTACCGTGAACGGCTTTAGCTTTAGTGGTCAGGGTCAGAACGCCGGTATTGCGTTCGTTAGCCTAAAGCCCTGGGAAGCGCGTCCCGGAGCAGAAAATAGCGTTGAGGCGATCGTAAGGCGTGCGACAAAGGCCTTCGGTCAGATTAAAGATGGCCTCGTGTTCCCGTTTAACCTGCCTGCGATTATCGAGCTGGGTACCGCAACGGGCTTTGACTTTGAGTTGATTGATCAAGCTAACCTGGGGCATACCCAACTGACTCAGGCGCGTAATCAGCTGCTCGGCATGGTGAAAGCGCACCCCGATCTGCTGGTTCGCGTTCGTCCTAACGGTCTGGAAGATACCCCACAGTTCAAACTGGATGTCGACCAGGAGAAGGCACAGGCGCTGGGCGTCAGCCTCTCTGACGTCAACCAGACGATCTCGACGGCATTGGGGGGAACCTATGTGAACGACTTTATCGATCATGGACGCGTGAAAAAAGTGTACGTCCAGGCCGACGCGCACTTCCGTATGTTGCCAGGGGACATCAACAACCTCTACGTGCGCAGCGCGAATGGTGAAATGGTGCCGTTCTCCTCCTTTAGCAGCTCGCACTGGGTGTATGGCTCGCCTCGCCTGGAGCGCTACAACGGAATGTCTTCGATGGAGATCCTCGGTGAGTCCGCGCCGGGTAAAAGTACCGGTGAGGCGATGGCCTTGATGGAGAACCTCGCCGCAAAACTGCCTTCCGGTATCGGCCATGACTGGACGGGAATGTCTTATCAGGAACGACTGTCTGGTAACCAGGCACCTGCCCTGTACGCCATTTCACTGATTGTGGTGTTCCTGTGCCTGGCTGCGCTTTATGAAAGCTGGTCTATTCCCTTCTCGGTCATGCTGGTTGTGCCGCTGGGTGTCACGGGCGCGCTTCTCGCCGCATCGATTCGCGGGTTAAATAATGATGTCTATTTCCAGGTCGGCCTGCTGACAACGATTGGTCTGTCGGCGAAAAACGCCATTCTGATCGTCGAGTTTGCTAAGGATCTGATGGATAAAGAAGGTAAAGGGATCATTGAAGCCACACTGGAAGCATCCAGAATGCGTCTTCGACCGATCCTGATGACGTCGCTGGCCTTTATCCTTGGCGTGATGCCACTGGTCATCAGCAGAGGAGCCGGGAGCGGCGCGCAAAATGCTGTCGGGACAGGTGTTATGGGAGGGATGCTTTCCGCAACGCTTCTGGCCATTTTCTTCGTGCCCGTCTTCTTTGTGGTTGTCCGGCGCCGGTTTACGAAACACAAAGAGTAATGTTTCTCAAAAAAGGCACCTCAGGTGCCTTTTTTATTTTTAGCATAAACAATGAATTAGATATGTCATACTCACAGCATTAATAGTTAACCATTTGCATTAAGTAAAAACGCCGCGTTACGTCTTCATATTTTCTCCATTAATTCATCCTGACAGCGACTTTTCTCCACGATTTTTACAAACAACATAATTTGAGATTATTCCCCGTGCAACGTTGCCTTATCCCGGTGGTAAAATAGTCTCCAGTTCGTTAATAGCCCTCCTGGCTGTATAGCGAATGAGAAATAATACTGAGGTAACATCATGAAAAGATTCATTTCCGTTGCACTACTCGCTGCGCTGCTTGCTGGATGCGCGCACGACTCTCCATGTGTACCGGTATACGACGATCAAGGCCGACTGGTTCATACCAATACCTGTATGAAAGGCACCACTCAGGACAACTGGGAAACAGCAGGTGCTATCGCCGGTGGTGCTGCCGCAGTGGCAGGTTTGACGCTGGGTATCGTTGCTCTGACGAAGTAACATCAGAACGTATCATGTGTGTAGAAAGCGCGGCTCTGTCCGCGCTTTTGCTTTTAAAGAGTGCAGCGTTTTCAGATAAGTAAAAAAATAGCCCCGTCTTTACCCAGACTGTTTATTTCATTCTGCGGACAGTCACATATTTTTAATGCACAGCGTTAAATTACATATTCTATCGTGATGATTTTCACATATTAATTACATTTAATACCCTGCCAATATTCACCCCAGAAACTATCTCTTCTTTTTAAGGTATAGCCGCTGAAAGTTTTGCTCCGATTTGTGGCACAGGTTGTAATTTCGCACCGTTTCGGGGCGCTCTCTTTATTTAACCCTGTCTACACTCAGCATTATGCGTTCATTGGTCACCTATTTTGTTGAGCGCAAAACCTGGCATTACGTTTGCTTTATAAACGTTGGCCAAAGCCACAGACAGGTAAAGCGTTTAAAACGCCTCTATAACGATAAATTTCGCCACACAGGATGCATTATGAAAAAGACGATGATAGCCAGCCTGGCCGCCGCGGGCATGTTGTTTGCTGTAGCCGGTCAGGCCCATGCGGGTACGACACTGGATGCCGTTAAAAAGAAAGGGTTTGTTCAATGTGGGATCAGTGACGGTTTACCTGGCTTCTCTTATGCCGATGCAAACGGCAAATTTACCGGTATTGATGTTGATGTCTGCCGCGGTGTCGCCGCCGCCGTTTTCGGTGACAACAGTAAAGTAAAATATACCCCGCTGACGGCGAAAGAACGTTTTACTGCATTACAGTCTGGCGAAGTTGACATGCTTTCCCGTAATACCACCTGGACCTCCTCCCGTGATGCAGGCATGGGAATGGCATTTACTGGCGTGACCTATTATGACGGTATCGGTTTCCTGACCCACAATAAAGCGGGCCTGAAAAGCGCCAAAGAGCTGGATGGCGCGACCGTTTGTATCCAGGCCGGTACCGATACCGAGCTGAACGTCGCGGATTATTTCAAAGCAAATAACATGAAATATACCCCTGTGACATTCGATCGCTCCGATGAATCGGCCAAAGCGCTGGAATCCGGTCGTTGCGACACGCTGGCTTCTGACCAGTCACAGCTGTACGCCTTGCGTATTAAGCTGAGCAACCCGGCGGAGTGGATTGTCCTGCCTGAAGTGATCTCCAAGGAGCCTCTTGGACCGGTTGTGCGTCGTGGCGATGAAGACTGGTTCTCCATTGTTCGCTGGACGCTGTTTGCCATGCTGAATGCCGAAGAGATGGGCATCAACTCGAAAAACGTCGACGAGAAAGCCGCTAAACCGTCCACGCCGGATATGGCTCATCTGCTGGGAACAGAGGGCGATTTCGGGAAGGATCTGAAGCTGGATAACAAGTGGGCTTACAACATCATCAAACAGGTGGGTAACTACGCTGAGATCTTTGAGCGCAACGTGGGATCGGAAAGCCCTCTGAAGATCAAACGCGGCCAGAACAATCTCTGGAACAACGGCGGTATTCAGTACGCGCCACCAGTACGTTAAGTCATTGCTGTAACGGGCACTGTTAAGGCAGTGCCCGCCCCAGAGTCATGGTCACCGAGGTTTCTTTATGTCCCATCGCCGCTCAGCCGTAAAAGGATCGCTATCCTTTTCTCATCCCGCGGTCCGCGCCTGGCTATTCCAGGTTATTGCGATTATTGCGGTTGTTCTTATCGCCGTGTATCTCATCCATAACACTATAACCAACCTGAATAATCGCGGTATTACCTCCGGCTTTGCTTTTCTGGATCGCAGCGCGGGGTTTGGCATTGTTCAACACCTTATTGATTATCAGGAAGGCGACACGTATGGACGCGTGTTCGTGGTCGGTTTACTGAATACGCTGCTGGTCTCTGCACTTTGTATTGTCTTTGCCTCCATACTGGGCTTCTTTATTGGTCTGGCACGTCTGTCCGAAAACTGGCTGCTGCGCAAACTGTCTACTTTTTATATTGAGACGTTCCGTAATATCCCGCCGCTGCTGCAGATCTTTTTCTGGTATTTTGCCGTGCTGCGCAACCTGCCGGGGCCACGTCAGGCTATTGACGCTCTTGATCTGTTTTTCCTGAGTAATCGCGGGTTGTATATTCCTTCTCCGCAGCCGGGTGAAGGGTTGTATGCCTTCATTGCCGCCCTTGTAATAGCGCTTGCTCTCTCAGCCGCCATGTTCCGCTATAACCGCAAGCATCAGTTCAAAACCGGGCAGCTTCGTAAAACCTGGCCAACCGCCGCCATCCTTATCATTGGTCTGCCACTTCTGACACACTGGCTGTTTGGGGCCGCCCTTCACTGGGATATTCCGCAGCTGCGTGGCTTTAACTTCCAGGGCGGAATGGTTTTAATTCCTGAGCTGGCAGCCCTGACGCTGGCGCTTTCGATTTATACCTCTGCATTTATCGCCGAGATTATTCGTGCGGGGATCCAGGCCGTTCCTTACGGGCAACACGAGGCGGCGCGCTCGCTGGGATTACCCCATACGGTGACGCTTCGTCAGGTCATTATTCCGCAAGCGTTACGGGTCATCATTCCGCCGCTGACCAGTCAATACCTCAATATTGTCAAAAACTCATCGCTGGCGGCCGCCATTGGCTACCCCGATATGGTGTCGCTGTTTGCCGGAACCGTGCTTAACCAGACTGGACAAGCCATTGAAACTATTGCCATCACAATGTCTGTCTATCTGATCATCAGCCTGGTGATTTCGTTGCTGATGAACCTCTATAACCGTCGTATAGCACTGGTCGAGCGCTAAGGATCTATGATGACAAAAGCGATACTGTCGCACTCCTCGCGCCCTGCCGGTTCGACAGGCGGACGTTTTATTCTCTGGGCGCGTAAGAATCTGTTCTCCAGCTGGAGTAACAGCCTGCTGACAATTGTATGTTTGTGGCTTATGTGGGAATTAATTCCACCGCTGCTGAACTGGGCTTTTTTACAGGCTAACTGGTCGGGATCCACTCGCGCAGACTGCACAAAAGCAGGGGCCTGCTGGGTGTTTATCCATGAGCGTTTTGGCCAGTTCATGTATGGATTGTATCCGCATGAACAGCGCTGGCGGATTAATCTGGCACTGGCCATCGGGCTGCTCTCCATCGCCGTAATGTTCTGGAAAAAACTGCCTCATCTGGGCCGTTATATTGCCTGTTGGGCAGTGGTGTATCCCATTATTGTTTGGGTGCTGTTGTATGGCGGCTTCCTGGGGCTGGAACGTGTTGAAACACGTCAGTGGGGTGGGTTAACGCTGACGCTGATTATCGCGTCCGTTGGGATAGCCGGCGCACTGCCATGGGGTATTTTGCTCGCGCTTGGGCGGCGCTCAAAAATGCCTGTCGTACGTGTGCTTTCCGTTATTTTCATTGAATTCTGGCGTGGCGTACCGCTTATCACCGTTCTGTTTATGTCTTCGGTCATGTTGCCGCTGTTTATGGCAGAAGGGACAACGATAGACAAACTGATCCGTGCCCTGGTCGGGGTCATCCTTTTCCAGTCCGCTTACGTTGCGGAAGTGGTGCGTGGGGGCCTGCAGGCTCTGCCTAAAGGTCAGTATGAAGCGGCGGAATCACTGGCACTTGGCTACTGGAAAACGCAGGGACTGGTGATATTGCCACAAGCACTCAAGCTGGTTATCCCGGGCCTGGTCAATACCATCATTGCCCTCTTCAAAGATACCAGCCTGGTGATCATCATCGGGCTGTTCGATCTCTTTAGCAGCGTGCAACAGGCGACCGTTGACCCTGCCTGGCTGGGTATGTCCACCGAGGGATATGTCTTCGCTGCTCTGATCTACTGGATCTTTTGTTTTAGCATGTCGCGCTATAGCCAGCATCTGGAAAAGCGCTTTAACACCGGGCGTACACCGCACTGAGGAAATTATGAGCCAGATTACTATGACACCTGCCGACGCGATGATTACGCTGGAAAACGTGAATAAATGGTACGGGCAGTTTCATGTTTTGAAAGACATTAACCTCAAGGTTAAGCAGGGAGAACGGATCGTTCTTTGTGGCCCTTCCGGGTCCGGAAAATCCACGACCATTCGCTGTATTAACCACCTTGAAGAACATCAGCAGGGGCGCATTGTTGTTGATGGCATCGAGCTGAATGAAGATATTCGTAACATCGAACGGGTGCGCCAGGAAGTGGGAATGGTGTTTCAGCACTTTAACTTGTTTCCCCATCTGACCGTTCTGCAGAACTGTACGCTTGCGCCAATTTGGGTACGAAAGATGCCTAAAAAGGAGGCTGAAGCACTGGCGATGCACTACCTGGAACGGGTACGAATCGCAGAGCACGCCAATAAATTTCCCGGCCAGATATCAGGCGGTCAGCAGCAGCGCGTGGCTATCGCCCGTTCGCTCTGTATGAAACCGAAAATTATGCTTTTTGATGAACCGACATCCGCCCTGGATCCGGAAATGGTGAAAGAGGTACTGGATACCATGATTGGACTGGCGCAGTCCGGGATGACCATGCTGTGTGTGACGCACGAAATGGGGTTTGCCAGAACCGTGGCCGATCGGGTGATCTTTATGGATCGTGGGGAAATCGTTGAGCAGGCACCGCCGGATGAGTTCTTCGCACATCCTAAATCTGAACGTACGCGGGCTTTCCTGTCACAAGTGATCCATTAAGCGTGTCTTAGCCCGGTGGCGCTTCGCTTACCGGGTCTGACTTTTTCCGGGAAACATAACGCAAAAAGGCCATCCTTTCGGATGGCCTCTTCACTTGTTTGATGCCTGGCAGTTCCCTACTCTCACATGGGGAGACCCCACACTACCATCGGCGCTACGGCGTTTCACTTCTGAGTTCGGCATGGGGTCAGGTGGGACCACCGCGCTAAAGCCGCCAGGCAAATTCTTTTACTTCTTGCCGAACTTTAACCTAAGTATAAAGTGGTGCTGATACCCAGAGTCGAACTGGGGACCTCACCCTTACCAAGGGTGCG